>CAYOZO010000063.1:0-19231 GCA_964408405.1 uncultured Turneriella sp. | reverse complement strand
TCTGCAGCTGCGCTCGGTTTCAACATCCTGCTTTATGGCTGTTTTTCAACAGCCTTTTAGTCCAAAGTTTTTGCCGTTTTTTTGACGAGGATGCGTAATTGCTATATCTTTGACATACTCAAAAACCATACTGAGTATAACCGAGGTTAAATATGATCGCAGTTGGAAAAAAAGCACCTGATTTTAAGGCGACCGCTCTGGTCGGCAAGGATTTCAAAGATATTTCGCTGAGCGACTATAAGGGAAAGTACGTTGTACTCTTCTTTTATCCGCTCGATTTCACATTCGTCTGCCCGACGGAAATCATTGCCTTCTCTGACAAAGCAGCAGAATTTGAAAAACTGGGCGCGCAGGTAATTGGCTGCAGCGTCGATAGCAAGTTCAGCCACCTGGCGTGGTCAGAAGTACCGCGCGAAAAAGGCGGTATTGGCGAAATCAAATACCCTCTGCTCGCTGACATCACTAAAGATATTGCGCGCAGCTACGGCGTCCTGATCGAAGAAGCCGGCATCGCATTGCGCGGCGTTTTCATCATTGATGGCAACGGCATTCTCAAGTCTGCCACGATCAACAACAACAACATTGGCCGTAACATCGACGAAGTGCTTCGCATCGTTCAGGCTGACCAGTTTGCCGAATCTCACCCCGGCGAAGTCTGCCCTGCGAACTGGACTCCCGGCAAAGATGCAATGAAGGCCGATCCAAAGGGCTCAAAAGACTACTTCTCGAAGCACGGTAAATAATCTCAAAGGCCACCGGGGCCCAAGAGTTTTACACCCTGAACGAGTTTGCTTCTTGGACACCGGGATTCTGAAACGAAGCCCGGAGCAGATTCGTGAGAACAGCGCAGGATTGCAGGCTGCGAGGCGTTCTGGTCGAGCGCCGACTCGCCGGAGACCCACAGCGTACGCTAACCGGTCTGCAGTCGGCGCTGATTTTTTTGGATTTGCCCTGAGGATGTGCCATGTTCATCTATTCACAAAATCAGCTGCAGTGGAATGGCCGCGATCTTTCGCGTGACCTGCCCGATGTCGCTGCACTTCTTCGCAGAGAGTACCAGTACTCAGGTCCGTTTTGGTTCTACCAGGAACAGATTCTCACCCGCCGCCTTAAGCTGCTGGAAGAAGGTCTGCCCGGTTGTAGCTTCTACTACTCGGTGAAGTCACAGTCTAACCTGACGTTGCTCTCGCTGATTGCGGCGCATCCGCGTTTTGGCGCCGACGTGGTATCCGGCGGCGAGCTTTATCGTGCCCTCAAAGCGGGCTTTGCGCCCGACAAGATTGTCTTCGCAGGTGTCGGCAAAACCGAAGCGGAGATTCGCTCAGGGCTCGAATTTAGCATACGCAGCTTTCACGTCGAGAGTATTGCCGAACTAAGAGAAATTGCGCGTATCGCAGCCGTGAGCGATGTCACTGCGCAGGTGAGCCTACGGTTAAACCCTGACGTAGAAGTGGACACGCACCGCCATATCACCACAGGTAAAGAGGAGAACAAATTTGGCCTGAGCGAGGCTGATTTCGACGAAGCAATCCGTATCCTGAAGAGCGAAAAAAACCTGAGGCTGATTGGCCTGCAGGCGCATATTGGCTCGCAGATCTTTGACGTAGAACCCTATGTTAAGACGGCGCGCTATCTGCGCGAGAAGCAGGATCTAATCGGCAGAGAGCTTAATGGTGCACTCGAATACGTATCGCTCGGCGGCGGCTTCGGCGTGGATTACCGGCAAATTGCAGGCGATGCAGTATCGTTCGATTTTGCCGCACTCTCGCGCGACGTGGGCGCAATTTTCGGTGGCAGCATTGAAATACACTTTGAGCCCGGGCGCTTCATTTCTGCTCCGCTCGGTATTCTGGCTTCGCGTGTGCGCCACTTGAAAAATCGCACGGGCAAAGTTATTGCGATTATCGATGCGGCGATGAATGATCTGATTCGCCCGATGCTTTATGAGGCCTACCATCCCATCCTGCCGGTCAATCGCCGCGGGAGCGAAGTCAATTACGACATCGTCGGGCCGGTATGTGAATCCACCGATACTTTTGCGAGCGGGCGTTCGCTGCCTGAGCTGCACGAAAACGACTGGCTCGCAATCGGTTATGCCGGGGCGTACGGTTCGTGTATGAGCTCAAATTTCAACTCGCGGCCGCTTATCCCAGAAGTGCTGCTGACAGAAAAGGGGGAGCTTCGGGTGATTCGCAAGCCACAAACCCTCGAGCAGATGCTTGCCCCGGAGATTGTTTGAGGCGGTTACGCCCAGCCAGTGCCTTAGTTTTTCTCCGCTCCGATCGTTCCACGGAATTCCCGTTTGGTGCACGCGTATGCCGGGCGCCTGGCCGATCAGCAGAATGCGCGCAGCAGTGTGCGCGCGCAGAACCGGGTTTGCGCCGAGCGGCAGATGGGGAGCGCATACGCTGCAGGAGCGAACAGATCTGAGAAGCTGCCTGAGAGCGCCGCCTGAAACGGCAGTCTCAGCCTGCGTCGGTGGCATCGAGATATTCCTGGATCTTCTCGAGCATCGAAGGCGGAATTCTGACGTTCTGATCTTTCAGCCGTGCGACGTACTTGTTGAACGACATACGGTGGGTCGATGAGCGGGTGAATTCGATGAGCGCCTGCGTAAGATTATCTTCGATACGTTTGAAAAGTTCTTTGTTTCCGGAAATTGCCTGCTCGTACTTGCGGATGGGCAGTTTATTCACTCCGCGGCAAATCGTCCGGTAAAAAACAAAGCGGGAAAGAATATCATCGTCAAATCCTGGCTCCTGGATTGCGCGCTCGAGCCGACGCAGATTGATGAAGTCCACGATTTGCAGCTTGAAGGGATTATTGCTAATTTCGCGCAGGATCGTCGTGAAAAATAAGGATTCATAGATGCGCAGCATCGGCGTATTGTCGTAGCGCGCTTCTTCTTCATGGCCGCAGTCGAGATACATGACAACATCGACGTCCGAACTTTCCACTGCCATACCAAAGTTTACGGAACCCAATAGATCGAACGTAATCTTCTCCCCTGTTCCGTGCAGCAGGCGCGCGACTCGCGCAAGCTCGCGGGTGCGTCGCACCGTTTCCGGCGTGGTGAATTTCCGGAAGTAATCCTTTAGACCCAGAAACTTCTTGAAGGTCTCGTTTTCCGGAAACGGATTGCGCATTTCTTCAGATCAGGAATGATCCCATGGCGGCAAACTGCGTCTCGTCGAGGATCTCTTCACTCGCACGAAGTTTTTTGTCGATCTTGACGGTGCAGATGTCGGTGAGCTTGCCTTTGGCGAGCCGTTTCCAGGTAACTTCACGGACAAATTTCTGTCCATCGTCTGCCTGCTGCAGGTTAATCGTCGCGAAGAAGCCACCGACCTGCTCGCCTTCCAGCGTTTGTACTGAGCCAAAATTCGATGGGTTCAGAAAAAAAGTCTGCCCCAGCTTCATCAGGCCGTAGTGTTCGTGCACGTGGCCCGAAAGCACAAGGCGGGGGCTGACTTCGTCCACGGCAGTGCGTACCCCATGAGAACCGCAGTGCCCGTAGCGCGGCAACTTGTCCAGAGTACCGTATGCGGGGTTGTGCAGTACGAAAACATCTGCCGCGCTCTGTAGCAAAAAGTCTCGCGGGCGGCTTGTGAGCCTGGCTCCGCGACCGTTCTCTTCAAAGCGCGCTGCGATTTCTTCGGGAATTCCGGGTGTGAAGACCGGCGCGCTGCCATAGCCGGCAAAGCGAATACCGTCCGCTTCGACTACTCTTTCCTGCAGACTAAAAGGCGCAACCGCCGTTTCAGAGAGGGGCAGGTCGTAGTTGCCGGGAATAACGAATGCCCTTCGGCCTGTCGGTATAATCGCTTTTGCCAGCGTTTGGTACTTGCGCAAAAGCTCTTCTTTTGCGCGTGCAGCCAGCGCGATATACTCCGCGCCCTCGGACGCCGGCAGTTTAACGCCCGGCGCTCCCTCTTGCGCTGAGCGTGCGTAGTTAAGCGTGGCCAGAGGGTTATCGTGGTCATCGGTGAGCGCGCGAATTTTTTCCTGCAGCTCGATGAAGCGAAAGAGCGCATCGTCATCGCTGCCAAATGCGTGGTAGGTGAGATCGCCTGAAAGAATGTACAGGTCGGCTTCAGTACTGTTCAGAACCTGACTTACTCCGGAAAAATTGTCGTGGATATCTGTGAGATAGACGATCTGCATTCCGGTTACTTAGAGCAGTGTCCCCATTGCGTATTCGGTGTCGGTTTCCGCGGTGTGGTCCGATGGTCCGCGGCTGCACATGCACATGTGGCGTCCGGTGGATTTCACTCTGACTCCCTTCGCCTTACCCGAGGTCATGATTTCTTCGGCAATTTCCTTCACCAGATCTTCCTGAATTTGGAAACGGCGCGAGTAGGCCTGAACGAGTCGGGGAAACTTGCCCAGGCCAATGATAATCTCACCCGGCTGGTACGTAATGGAAATTTTGCCGTAGAAGGGAAGAAAGTGGTGAGCGCAGATGGAGAAATAATTGATATCGCGGACTGTGACGGTGCCGGTGTAAACTTCGCCCTTTTCGATGGGGCGGGTGATTTTCAGCAGCTTAGAAGGGTCGATGCTGTACCCGCTCAGCAGCTCTTTGTAGGCCCGGCGTATGCGCTCTTCAGCATCGGGCTCATCGAACCAGGCAAGCGCCCGCTGATCCCGGGTGATATTAGCCGCGAGCCAGTCCTTCATCTCCATGAGGCGCAATTGCAGCGCTACACACTGCGGCAATTGATTGACGACCTGTCTTGAAACAACTTTTGCAATCAGCCGGGTTTTCCGGCCAATGGCAAAAGCGGGCTGTAGCGCAGTGGTAGCGCACACGTCTGGGGGGCGTGCGGTCGCTGGTTCAAATCCAGTCAGCCCGAAACAGGATGTGCAGGGGTCTGCCGCGCCAAGGATGGCAAAGCGGCAGACCAAGAATAGATTTGTTTTTTGCAAGTGGGGCGCAGCCCCACCTGCAAAAAACAACAAAATATGCAGGTTAAACTCCATAATACACTTACCCGGCAGAAAGAACCTGTCGAAGGCCCGCTGGTGCGTATCTACTCTTGCGGCCCTACTGTCTATAACTACGCGCACATCGGTAATTTTCGCAGCTACATTTTTGCCGACGTTCTCAACAGAACACTCCGCCTGGCCGGGTACAAAGTGCAGCATGCCATGAACCTTACCGACGTCGATGACAAGACGATTAAAGGCGCAACTGAGCTCATGCAGAAAGAAGCGGGCAAATATGCCGACCTCAAGGCAGCACTCGCTGCCTATACCGAACCTTACAGCCAGGCATTTTTTGCCGACCTGAAAAGTCTGAATGTTATTCCTTTTGATTTCCATCCGCGGGCGACGGAATATATTCCGGCAATGCTCGACCTTGTCGATCGGCTGATTGCCAAAGGCATCGCTTATGTGCAGGATGGTTCGGTCTATTATCGCATTGCTGAGAAAAAAGACTACGGTAAGCTTTCACGCGTTGACCTCGAACAGAACATGACGGGCACACGCTATAACACCGACGAGTATGACAAAGATGATGTGCGCGACTTTGTCCTGTGGAAGGCCGAGGCACAGGACGGGGTGCACTGGCATTCAGCCCACGGCGACGGCAGGCCTGGCTGGCATCTCGAATGCTCGGCGATGATCCACGAAATATTTAAGGGCGGTATCGACATCCATACGGGCGGCGTGGATTTGATTTTTCCACACCATGAAAATGAGATCGCGCAGAGTGAAGCAGGCTATGGAGCGCCTTTCGTGAAACACTGGGTGCACTGCGAGCATTTGCTGGTGGATAACCGTAAGATGTCCAAATCCGCCGGCAACTTTTATACGCTGCGCGATCTGCTTTCCCAGGGAAAGCGACCCGAAGCGATTCGCTATTTTCTGCTTTCGGCGCATTACAGGCAGAAAGTCAATTTCACTGCCGAGGCATTGCACCAGGCAGAAGCAGGTGTTGAGAAAGTCTATAGTCTCTGGTCACGGCTCGACCGGGTGCAGGTGCAGAAGCAAGACGGAGATTCTGCATTTCTGAAGACATCAGCCGACGCGCGCGAAAATTTTACCGCCTGCCTGGCCGATGATCTGAACACCCCGCGCGCATTGGCAGTTGTACACGAATACCTGCGTGCTGCAAATGCGCATCTCGATGACTTAAAAGATGCGCCGGCATCTGCCGACTTGGAAGAAATCCGCAGTACGCTCAGACATTTCGATGCAGTGCTTGCTCTGCTCGACCTGATGCCACGCGTTGGCGCAAGCCCTGAGCTTCAGCAATTACTCGAAGAGCGCAATGCGGCGCGCGCTGCCAAAGATTTTAAACGTGCAGACGAGCTGCGAGACCGGCTATTGAAGGCGGGTTACAAGATACTGGATACCAAAAATGGTTCTCATCTGGAAAAGGTCTGACCCGCACTCCCCTTACACAATGTGCAAAGGGTGCTGGGGGTGAGGTGCTAGTTATTGGCTTGCACGCTGTCAGTGACCTTATCGAAAAATCCGGCTTTCTTGCAGGTGACAGATTATTTGTCGCGCGCCAGGCAAACGATGCGCGCATGCAGCGCCTGCTGGTCAAAGCCGAACGCGTCCAGGTGACTATCATCCGCAAGAATTATGGTGAGTTGAACACAATCGCCGGAACAAAAAATCACCAGGGCATTGTGCTCGAGCGGCAGCAAGCGCTTGAGCTGAAGTCATTTACCAAGCAGGACTTTATTGCGGCAGAAAACGGTATCTACCTCGCGCTCGACGGCGTTCAGGATCCACAGAATCTCGGAGCGATTTGCCGCACGGCGCTGGGTTTATCGGTCAGCGGTATCTTTCTGCCGCAAAAGGACAGCGCTCCCGCAGGGGCAACCGCGCTCAAGGCATCTGCCGGGGCACTCACCGAGATTCCGCTGTGTTTCACCGGCAGTATTGCCTCGCTCATGCAGTTTATCTCTGACAAAAGGCCTGAAATACCGCTCGTGGCGCTGGACGCGTCGGGGGAGCTCTTTTCTGAGCGCGATGCAGACCTCAACGGATTGAAAACTCCCCTTCTTTTGGTGGTGGGTTCTGAGCAGGGTTTAAGTCGCCTGGCACTCGAGCGGGCGACGCACCGCCGCCGCCTGCTGATGGATAATCGTCTCGAAAGTTACAACGTTTCTGTTGCCACAGCGCTGGCGCTTTATGAGTTAGTACGCTGGCGTCCTGTTGATACATTCGACAACCAAAGCAGAAGCCGTACATAGGGAAAAATGCTTGGCTTGAATTGGCGTGCTGTGAGCAAGTTGTTCGGCGCCGGTTACAGCATACCGCATGGCGCAGAAACCATACACCGGCGCTGGCTGAAGCGACAGAGCTATGTGCTCGCTTTGGGGTCGTGTCTGGTCACTCTGATCGGGTTTCCACTGTACCACCTGCTCACCACGCGTCCCGGAGAAACTGCCTTTGCCGGTCATTACCACCGCGTTGTGGTGCTTGTCGTTTCGCTCGGGAGTTCATTGACACTCATTTTTAGCCGGCAATCGCGTTCACGTGCCGAGTTTTTTTCATTCGCCAATTTGCTCACGCTTTTTGTTTGCACGGCCATCGATATTGCGCTCAGCGAGAGGCCGAGGCGATACACGGCGTTCAGTCTTGTACCACTCTTTGGCAGCACGTACGTTTTCACGAGCGTCCGCCTCATGACCATTGCCTACGTGTCTGCGGCAATAGTATTTACCGTCCTCAATATCTGGCTACACTGGATTCCGGACATCATCGCGATTTACAATGTCGCATACTTTGCCGCCTGGTGGATGGCCCTGATACGCATACGCAGCCTGCAGCGCATCAGCTATGACCAGGCGCGCCTCTACGAACGGCGCATTTATGACCAGCGCGTCAAACTGGCGCGGAATCTGCACGATGCGCTCGGTGGCGACCTCATGCAGCTTGCGCTGCAGCTTGCCGGCAACGCTCCACGCGAGCAGGTACTCGATCTGGCGCACGCGGTCATTGCAAAAACCAAGAATCTCGTTTATACCCTTGAGCCGACGCACGAAAACCAGCATTTTCCCGAATATGTGGCTTCGTATCTGCATCGGTTGCGCCAGATAGGGCGCTTTACCATCGACCTGCGCGTCGATGACGACTGGCCGAGACTGTCCATAGACAAGAATCTCAATTTGCAGGCGATTTTCACGGAGTGGATGACCAACACGCTTCGCCATTCGATGGCGACCGACATCAATATTTGCTTGTATTTTCGAAAACGGCGCTACTTTCTGGTAGTCAGGGACAACGGTACGGGTTTTCGCTGGAGCGGTGACAGGCGCGGTTCGGGGCTCAGGAATATATCCCTGCGGGCCAGTCTGCTGAACGCAAGAGTGTTTGCGCGTAAGACCGGCTCCGGTACATTATTCTTTCTAAAGGGCGGTACGGAATGAGAAGCTTGCTTGTGGTAGAAGACAATAAGACAGTTCAGCACGCCTTGGCAGATCTGTTCAGGAAAAATAGGGAGTTCGGCGTTTCAGGTGCATACGGCGATCTCAAGACCGCACTCGCCGATAGCCGTGCTCTGCATCCCGACCTGATCGTGCTCGATCTGAAGCTGCCAGACGTTCGCGGTACCGAGGCTATCACCGGGCTGCGCGAAAAATATCCTGAAGCGAAAGTGGTCGTTTACACCGCGTATGAAAATGAAAACGAAATCATTGCGTGCATGATGGCCGGGGCCAACGGCTACATCATGAAAGACACTCCGCCGGCACGTCTCTTGTCAGAGCTCGAAGTGATAGTGCAGGGCGGTTCTACGCTGACGCCCCGCGTGGCGGAAAAAATCCTGCGGCACTTCACGCCGCATAAGGCGGCGGAATCTTCGCTCAGCAAAAGGGAGCTTCAGGTACTTAACCTGATTTCGCTAGGGCTGCGCTACGAAGACATAGCAGAAGAGCTCGATATCAGCGTGCACACCGTACGCCACCATATCGAAAAAATCTACAAGAAGCTGAACGTGACCAGCCGCGGCCAGGCCGTGGCACACGCGGTGCGGGCCGGCATTATTCGTATGGAATAATGCCCCCTCGGTAAATGTTCCCAACAGGGGGACTTTCTGCCCATTGACAAACCATTTTCCGTATGGTATAGTCTCGAGTTGTATCTCTGAAATCACCGGCAGCGCACGCCGCCGGTCACTTTTCGGTCGTGCAGCGAATATTTACTCAGGAGATAGCATGAAAAAAATTCTCGCAATGCTCGCAGTACTCAGCCTTATTGGCGCAGTACACGCGCAGAAAAAAGCAAAGCCGGCAGCAAAGGCTGCGGCGAAAGTAGACGCGGCAAAAGCTGATGCAGACGCAAAAGCCAAAGCAGCGCAGGATGCAGCAAATGCAAAAGCTGCAGATGTACAGAACAAGGCGAATGAAAAAATCGCGGCTGCTACAGCCGTTGATGAAAGCAAGTTCTCTGTTGGAGCCTGGGGTGGCTTTGGGTTTGCTGGTTCGAGCGAATTCACCAAATACCCAAACGACAAGTTCATTTCTGACTCGCAATTCACTGGTCTGACTGCAAAAAGCGACAACAAGTTGGGCGGAATTGCTGGTGGTCTCAACCTGATGTACGGTGGCGCATTTCAGTACGGCATCGGGGTAGGCTATATCACCGGCATGGATAACAAAACCACTGTCTCGGGTACAGCTAACGCTGTTGTAGCAACGAAAGTCAATTACATTCCAGCGTATGCGCAGGTAAGATATTTCATCTTTGATGGCCTGTACGTAGGGGCTGGTGTTGGTATTGCATCAGTTAGCGGCAGCTCACAAAAAATTACCGGCGATGCAACTGGCACCGTTGATTATTCAGGTAGTCAAATTCTCGGCGTGGGTAAAATCGGTTACGACCTGAAGCTTTCTAGCTCATTATCGATCGGCGTCGTTGCAGGCTTCTACTATTTCTCAGGTAAAATCCCTGTGCTTTTCTACGATTCAAACAACGATCCGAAGACAAAGGAAGTTGATGCAAGCCATCTGAACATTATTCCTGGTCTGAGCGTAACCTTCGCGTTCTGAAAGAAGGGACATCCGAACTCAAGAACCCCGCTCCGGCGGGGTTTTTTATTGCCTTGCCACTCTGCTTATGCCGGGGCAGATTGTCCTACTATGAAAAAGATGAGTTTAATGGCAATCGTGCTTCTGGTGTTCGCCGCCGGTGCATGCAAGATGAAAGGGCAAATCGGGCGGCTGCAAATAAAATAATTGGGGGCGAAGCCCCCAATTATTTCTGTTTTTCAATCAGCGCGTAAGCCGAGTGGTTGTGGATGGACTCGAAGTTTTCCGCTTCGGCGATGTAGTGGCTGATGCGATCGTCCTGGTTGAGCCGGTGCGCCACATCGCGCACGATGTCTTCGACAAATTTAGGATTTTCGTACGCTTTCTCTGTAACGTATTTCTCGTCCGGCCGCTTCAGCAGACCGTAGAGTTCACATGAGGCACTTTCTTCAGCGATACGGATAATGTCTTCAATCCACAGAGTATTGGCGCCCTCGGCGAGTTCGCTCAACCGCGCTGTGATGGTGATGTGGCTGCGCTGGTTATGCGCTCCGTACTGGGAAATTTCTTTCGAGCAGGGACAGAGACTCGTCACAGGTACAACAACTTTGATGCGCAGATCGGTTATGCCGTCTTCGCAGTGGCCGATGAAGGTAACATCGTAATCCATCAGACTCTGCACGCCGCTCACGGGCGCAGCCTTATTAACGAAGTAAGTGAAATTCATCTCGATTTGGCCTACGTGCGATTCGAGACGCTCCAGCATTTCTGGCAGCAGCGCCTTAAACGTTGGTACATCGAGGTGTTTCTTGCGCTCAAGAATTTCGACAAAACGCGACATGTGCGTACCCTTGAACTGCTGGGGCAGGTACACGTACATGTTGAGCTCCGCCACAGTGTTCTGGGTTTCGCCGGTTTTGTCACGAATTTGAATCGGGTAACGGATGCCCTTGATGCCCACCTTATCGATAGCGATTCGGCGGGTGTCGGCGCTGGACTGCACATCTACCAGTGTGGCTGCTATTGCCGCGGCTGCTTGCGTCATGTCAAAAGTATAGCAAAATACCCGTCGCAAGGCCATTAAGTTTTGTCAAAACTTTGGACAAAACCGCGTACGGCTACTAGCTTGTGCGGCAGGTTGCGTAAGCAACCTGCTGCATAAGCGCCCAGGTCTTTGTCCGCATTTCTATTTGACCTTAGGCCGTCGTTGCCGGTTTTACCAGTATGCGGCGGGGAGTTCCTTTTTTCGCGATTATTGTCACATTGTCGGCGGTCTTTGCCCTCGAGGTCGAAGACCTGCGCAAGCAGGCGCAGCAAAAGACCGATACAGTACGCAGCGAAAGCCAGAAGAAGGTCGAAAAAATTCTGGCGCGCTTCGCGGAGTTCAAATCTGACCTCGAAAAGCTCAAGCCTGGCCTCGATATCTCGCTGCCGGTCGATACGAAAAATGCCGGCAAGATGCGGCTCATTGACCATAATGAGCTTACGGGGATTCCCGAAGCGCCGAAGGTGTTTGCGATCGTCACGCAGGACTACCGCCTCAAAACCTGGCATTCCGATTCTGATTCGCAGAATCTCGACCGCGTGCGTGCCGGCGACAAGGTCGAGGTCGTCATGGTTGTGAATCCCAGGAGTGGTGGCCTGGCGTGGGCACTCATTCGCACGGCGACTGAGAGCGAAGGTTATATTCCTCAGATGTATCTCAAGAACGTGCCCGAACAGGCGCAGCCGAGCACCAAGAAAAAAGAAGCGAAGTACAATATCAGCTCATCGGGCCTGCGTATGCGCAGCGAACCATCTCTCGCGGGGGAGTTCATTGAGCTCGTGCCGGCAGACGCCGAGGTTGAGGTTGTCGGTTATTCTGCTACGAAAGACACGATCGATGGGCTGAGCGACTTTTGGGCACAGGCAAACTACGCGGGCAAGACAGGTTGGCTCTTTAATGGTTACCTGCGCCCTGTTGCACATAAGCCTGCGCCGCAGCCGCCCAGCGTCGGCGCGGGAGGTTTCGCGATGCCAGTCGATGGCCGCGTGAATTCCAAGTTTGGCCCGCGCATTGATCCCGTAACCAAAAAGAGCGGCGACTTCCACCGGGGTATCGATATCATGGCGCCCATCGGTGAGCCGATCAAGGCGGCTAAAGCCGGTGAGATCTATGAGAACTCCGCTAACAAATGGTGGGGTAACTACATTATCGTGAAGCATGCCGATAACGTATTCACGTACTACTGCCACCAGTCGCGCACCGCATCGCGTAAGGGCCAGCGCGTCGCCGCTGGGGAGCTCATCGGTTATGTCGGTAAGACCGGCAAGGCAACCGGGCCGCACCTGCACTTCGAAGTACGCGTCGGTAAAGATCCGAAAGATCCGCTGCAATATTTGAAGTGACCCATGAGCAAAGTACTGATCACCGGGGCGACCGGGTTTATTGGCTCGCACCTTGTCGCTGCCTGTCTAAAGAAAAAGCACCGCGTGCGCGCTCTCGTGATGCGCGGCGACCCCGGTGAAGCAGAGCTAAAAAAGAAGCCGGTAGAAGTTGTTTACGGCGATCTGCGCGATGGCTTATCCCTCGAGGCGGCCTGTAAGGGAATCGATATTGTGTTCCATTGCGCGGCGGTGGTGACTGACTGGGCGCCGCGTTCGCTTTTTCAAGCGGTGAACGTTGAAGGCATGGAAAAACTCTGCCGCGCGGCGCTGAACGCGCACGTGAAGCGGTTTGTTCACCTCAGCACGAACGACGTATTCGGCCTCGACGAAAGCCGGGTCATTACCGAAGAAGCTCCCCTGAAGAAATGGGGTGAACCCTATGCAGACACGAAAATTGCCGCAGAGGAAATTGCCTGGCGCTACCATAAAGAGTTTGGTCTGCCGGTGACGATGGTCTATCCGTGCTGGGTATATGGCCCGGGCGATAAGACATTTGTGCCGCTTACTGCTGATGCGATCCTGAAAAAAGAGATGCTATTTTGGCGAAAGGATGTGCATGTCTGGCCGACATACGTCGATAACCTGGTCGATCTGCTGATGACTATCAGCACACACAAGAATGCAGTGGGCAAAGGATTCCTGGTGCACGACGGCGAGATGACGACGTTTCAGAAATTCTGCGCGGAAATTGCGGCAGCGCTCGGAGCGAAGGCGCCGCGCCTGCATATACCCTACGCCGTCGCTTACGCCGTTGCAATCGTCATGGAATTGACCTGGAAAATTTTGCGCCTGCGCAGCCGGCCACTGCTTACCACCTATACTGTGAAGAATCTCGGTTCGCGCCTGCGTTTTTCCATTGCGCGCGCTGAACGCGAGCTGGGTTGGAAGCCGAAAATATCTTACCGCGAAGGACTGAACCGCACGCTTAATTGGTTGCGTACCCTGGATTCGACAAAGCTGAAGCAGAAATAGGAGCTCCCTAACAGGCTCCTGAAAAAGGAGCCAGAAGCAGGTTCCGGAAACCGCGCAAGGCTGCGGACAGGCCATTTATGGCCGTTTTGCGAGCGATTCGCATCGCGAATCGCGGCGTCTGCAGCCGGCGCGGAAGTTTTTCCGCAGCCTGCTAAGGACTACGGTTGCATTTTCTGCCAGCAGAAGCGCACCAGTAGCGGGCCGAAAATCAGACACACAGCGTTGATAAACACATTCATCGCTGCTTCCGTTAGAGCGATACTGTAGCGCGCATTTTGCAGGTTGAAGGAAACATCCAGCAGGCCCAGGAAAATTAATGCAGAACCAGCCATGATGCCCGCAAGGTAACCCCAGCGGCGGTTGTGCCACAGCCCCCATGCGGAAACAAGCAGTACGGGAACAATGTAGCCGAGATCGGGCAGCGGAAACGAATTCTCGAATGCCAGGTAGCGCTCACAGGCGAGCGCTGGTTTGAGGCATGCAGCGGGATTTCCTGAAGCGAGGCAGTCGGCCAGTTTTGGCCCCTGGACACGGCAGGCATCTTCGAGGAAATAGAGTAACCAAAAGCCGATGAACCCCATAGCCAGGATTATTTGCAGTATCGGGATCACTCGCTGCGGTTTCTGCTTCGAAAGCACGGATGCGCTGAGCTTTTCCCTGCGGCACGTCAATGGAAATTTCGGGGCTGCGGCGCAGGCTGCGTATAACGGTTTACGCCGCATACGAAATCCCGGAAGGTTCAATATGCCCGCGCGTATTCGGTGGCTCATTGTTGCAAGCGCAGTCCTCCCGTGTGTGTCGCTTACGGCGGCCACGGTCCTGGCTGATGTCGTTGCGGTGGTGGCCAGCGCTCCGATTACGAGTATCGATCTTTCTCTCGAAATAGAGCGTATGCAGAAGCGCAAGGTTCCCCTCAAAGACAAACGCAGCATAAAAAGCCATGCACTCGACAACCTGATAGGTCGCGCGATCATTGACGTGATTGCCCGCGAAGAATCGGTTACTATTTCCCCTGAACGCATTAACAACGCCATAAAAAAGGAAATGGATATGCGCGGCATTTTGCGCGAAGAGGAATTCAAGAAAATCATCAGGCGCGACATGGGCCTTGATTACGAAGAGTACAAAGAAGAACTCGCGCGGCAGCTCAAGACACAGCAGGTGATGCAGCTGCGCGTTTCCGTGCCAAATCCCACGCCTTCGCAGGTCGAAGAATGGTACCGGCAGAATAAGAACCGCGTCGGCAAGAAGTACACTTTTCGCATGATCTACATTCCAGTCGCCGGTAACGAGCTCAAAGTCAGCCAGCAGATGAAAGCTGCCCGCGCGATGGGCGCTTCTTCGAGCGCCGGCTTTGCTAAAGCGGCAGCGCAATTTTCCGCGCACGGCAGCAAGGCGCGCGGGGGATTGATGGTCGATCTGAGGCTCGACCAGATTGCGCAGATTGACCCCATACTTGCTGGCGCGGTGAATGGCACTCCGATAGGTACAACTTCGCAGATTTTTGTCGGCGCAAACGGCGGCTATTACTGCGTACGCGTGGAAGGCGCGCGTGCGATCGGTCTCGATGAGGTTTATGACAATGTCCGGGCAATCCTTTATAGCCAGAACGAACAGATCGAGTACGGTCGCTGGCTGAAAGAGCAGCGCAAGAAAGTCGCCGTAACCATTTACCTGAAAGATTATCAGGAATAACCCTGCACGATGACGCAGACTGTTCTACTCATCCATACGACCGCAGCATATACGCCTGATTTTGACCAGCCGGGGGCAGATACGCTGCCCGGGGCGTTCGCGACGAAACTCAAAGCACTGGATTTGCCGGTTTACCTCTGTGTTGCAGACGATAGCCTGCGGCAGCGACTAGAAAAGCTTTTGCCCGCTGCAAAGTTGCTGCCCGTGCAGAGCGAGATTGCTGCGGTTCGTTCGCTCTTGTCGGACAGCGCAGTGAATCATGTCGCCGTCTGCGGTGGCGTCTTTCCGTTGCTGGACACGGCGCTAACGCAAAAGCTGTTTCACATCCACACCGAGTACCGTGCTGATATCACTTACGGTGAAAACCTGCCGCCGGGTATAGCTCCGCATATTGTAAGCCGCGATTTTCTGGAATCGCTCGAAATCATGGAGGCGAGCGATGCCGAGGTGGCTGCTGCCGGCCTGCGAGCGTTTGTCGAAAAGAATATCAACCAGTTTCACGCTGAAGTGCATTACGAAGAGCCTGACCTGCGCGTCCTGCGGCTGGATTTTAGCCTTGCAACCCGGCGCTCCCTTGTGAAAACCGCAGCTTTACTGCCGCATATTGATCTCTCTCAGGGATATGCCGCGCTCAAGAGCGCAATCGAAGCGCATCCGGAAACGCTGGTTACTTTTCCTTCGTATATCGAAATGGAATTTGTTTCCACTGCGGAGCATATAAGCTACTTTTCACCACTCAAAGTCATTCCACAGGCAAGGCACTTGCTGAGCGCTGCGCACTTCGAAAAAGTGGTCTCGTACATTGCTGAGGGTTTGGGCGACACGTCTGTCTGCGCTTCGGGACTCGGCGAGCCACTCGAGCATCCCGATGCGGTCGCCTATCTGACGCGCCTCATAGAACACCCTCAGGTGCGTTACGTCTTTATCGAGACCAATGGGGTGCACCTGGACAGGCTTTGGCCGCTGGCCACGCATGCGCAGGTGCAGAAACTGCGTGTAATCGTGATGCTCAATTCCCTCGAGCGTTATACAGACTACTCGGGTGCGCCGCTCATCACGCTTGATCGCGTTAAGGCTAATCTTAAGAGCTTCACAGGCGCGCTCGATGCAGCGGGCCGCAACCCGCATGAACTGGTGTATCTGCAGGCATTTAAAGTCGTCGAAAACGAAACCGAAATCGACTCACTCTACGCGCTCGCCGAAGATTTGGGAGCAAGTTTTCTGCTGCAAAAATATAACCGATATGCCGGGCTTTTGCCTGAGCGCAGGGTTTCCGACATGACCCCGCTCGAGCGTTACTCTTGCTGGCATCTGCGGCGCGACCTGTTCATTCGCGCCAACGGCGATATAGCTTTTTGTAAGCAAACTATTGACCAGAGCAAAAATTCTGCCCGGGGTAATCTGGACAAGGATGCGCTCTCCGACATTTGGCAAAAACAACGGCTCGACTTTGTCGCCAACTTTCGCGGCCAGTATCCGGCTCATTTGCCGTGCGCAAGCTGTGACGAATATTTTACTTTTAATTTTTAGCGATATTTCTTCATTTCTCGCTCGGTATCGCGCTTGATGTCTTTTTCGCGTATCGTCGAACGTTTGTCGTGCGACTTCTTACCCTTGCCGAGGCCCACGAGTACCTTGACGTAACGGCCCTTGAAGTACATCTTCAACGGTAAGAGCGCATAACCGCGTTCGCGCATCTTACCCCGCAGGCGGTCGATTTCTTTCTTCTTCAGCAGCAGGTTGCGAGGCCGCAGCGGATCGTGGTTCATGATATTGCCCTGTTCATACGGCTCGATGCGGACGTTGATTAGCTGCAGACCATTGTCGCGGATTACCACGTAGCCGTCAGAAATATTGACTTTTTTCTGTCTAAGCGATTTCACTTCGGTTCCGGTCAAAGCGATGCCGGCCTCGTAATCTTCGAGGATCTCGTAATTGAAGCGAGCCTTACGGTTGACCGCAATTTCCACGTCGGGGGAGGTTATGTGGCTTGAGATGCGGCGGAAAGTATGTTTAGGGCTGGCAATGACGAATCAGTTTTATTGCTGGACAGCCTGTTACCGCAGGGACATATACGGCTGAACCGCTGAATTTTGAATGATCACGATTTCTGGTTGTCTTTGAACGAAGTTTACCTGTATTTCCGCTCATTTGTCATCGGGTTTAAAAAAGCTGCAGCAACCTGCTTTTCAGGCCAGAGCGGCGAGTTAAGAAAGAGGATTTTGAATGAACATTTATGTAGGTAACCTTGCGTACTCAGTGACCGAACAGCAGCTGGCGCAGGCTTTTTCTGAGTTTGGAACAGTGAGCTCTGCCAAACTGATTATGGACCGCGATACAGGTCGTGCGAAAGGCTTTGCCTTTGTCGAAATGGCTGATAAGTCAGAAGGCATCAAGGCGATTGCGGGCATGAACGGCCGCGAACTGAACAACCGTCCTATCGTTGTTAACGAAGCGCGTCCGCGTGAAGAGCGTGGCGGTTTTGGCGGCGGTCGTGGCGGCAACCGCCACGGCAGCGGTTCTCGCGGTGGTAACCGCGGCGGCTACAACGATCGCTGGTAAAAAAATGGGAGCTTAACAGCTCCAAAAACATTTTCCCGGTCATGCTGCATACGCAGTCTGGCCGGGTTATTGAAGCGCGCTTCATACTTGACGAACCAGGCAAGGTGAAACTACGCTTGAGCGACGGTCGCAGACTTTAACTGCCTCTGGCGTTTGCACGCCTTGGGTCTGCTAATCTCACTTGACGCTCCGCTTACCGGCACCGCGGTAAGGCATGGCAGTAGCAGCTTCCGAAATCCACCAAACACCACCTAAGCGTTTTCGCGACCCGGTTGAAAACCGTGACCTGTTTCTCAAACTGGCCAATGCGCTGTTTATTCGGCGCAAGCTCAGCGCTGAAGAAATTACCCGGTATGGTAGTTACCTTTGGGTGGGCGATCCGCTTGCCGATAGCCTCGCGCAGAAATTCAACGAAATCGGTATGCAGCGCGCAATGCCGATGCTGAATGCCGCACTCCAGGGTAATATCCATCCAGATGCGCCCGCAGAGCTGCGGGAGTTCATTGCTGAAACAAAAAAAGATCCTGTATGGCTTGATCGTACCTTGCTTGAAGAAGGAGCAAAACTTTCGCAGCGGTCAGGCCCTTTCGGCGAATATGTGCTTTCGTGCGTGAGCCTCATGGGTGGCTATCGCTCCGCCGCCGCAAATAAACCCATTGCTTTCACCGGAGAGCTTGAATACATGGCGTCGCGCCGTTTGGCCGAGACTGCCAGGTTCGGCTATGAGGTCACGCGCAAGGGCGCGATGGCGCAGGGGGCGCCGGGTTTCAACGCAGCGCTCAAAGTGCGTCTCATGCATGCGCACGTTCGGCTGATGCTCGATCGCTCGCCAAGATGGCGCCATGCCGATTGGGGTTTGCCGATCAACCAGGCAGATATGATCGCAACCAACATTTTGTTCTCAGCGGTTTATCTGATGGGCCTGCGCATCCTGGGGCTCAAGATTTCCGAAAGCGAATCTTTAGGAGTGATGCACCTGTGGCGCTATATCGGTTGGCTCATGGGTATCGACGAAGCGCTGCTGCCTGAAAACGAAGAGCAGGGGATGCGCATGGCGTATCTTGCAGGTGTGACGCAACCGCCGGCAGATGAAGACTCACGCCGTTTAGGACAAGCGCTCATGCGCGTGCCGCTCGAACGCGCGCAAACGCCCGTCGAAAGAGCGTTCGCCTGGCTGGAAATGCAGCTGCGCTCTGGCTTTACGCGCATTGTGCTGGGCGAGCGCGCGGGCGACGATCTGGGCTTACCGAATACCCCGTTCAAATATGCAGTTTTTCTGACTACGCCGGCTCTGTTTGCGCTGGAGAATCTCCGCTGTGTCTTACCCGGTGCAACCGAAGCAGCGATTCGCCTCGGTGATGCCTGGCAGCGGCGCATGGTAGAAAGACCTTTGGGTGGTGAAATGCCTACATTTGCGCCGCGCACTGCTCAAGTTAGGGCGAGCTGAAAGCTGACCGAGAGCGCGGCACATAGTCGCCTTTGAAGCTTATCAACATTCTCTGAGATCTTCACTCAGCACTCGAATTTCCTGTCCTTCCTGCGCCAAAACAGCTAGCAGGATGTTGAAAAAATACCGTGCTCGC
>CAYOZO010000062.1:0-19949 GCA_964408405.1 uncultured Turneriella sp. | reverse complement strand
GGCTCGCGCAAAAAAACGCCTTTTTGTTTTTTTGCATGAGTTAGCGCACAGGCTCGTTATACGCAAAAAGGCTTTTTGCCCTGCTGAGCTTACGCTGTTTGCCTGTATGCTAACGCGCTCCGCGGAGCAGAATCTGCGCTACCCGCTCTTGCTCGTACACGGTCTTTTTTCCAGTAGCCGTACCTGGCGAAAGACCGTGCGCGCATTCGTCGATGACTATGACCTGCGCTATGGCGGCGAATTGAGTGTGCGACCTGTGAAAAACGCTGCGCCCGTGACATCGGGTGACTTCTATACCTGGAATTTTTCGAGCAATCATGATCTTTCGTACCGCCAGCAGGCCGAAGAGCTTGCCCGGGGTGTGCAGCGCATACGTGAGCTCAATCATTGCGACAAGGTAGTCATCGCCGGTCACAGTATGGGGGGGCTTGCAGCCCGAGCTTTAGTTCAGCTCTATGGCGCAGCCGATGTTTTTGCCCTTATCACTCTCGGTACCCCGCATTATGGTAGCCCGCTTGCTCTTTTGCGTGAAGCCACCCAAAAAGATGCGCGGCGGCTGCTCGGTCGAATAAGCCGGCTATTGGGCAGGGCCGACAACCGCAGCGAGAACAATCCCGGCATAGTGCGGCGGGCGCTCATGCGCATATTCCGCGTGACTACAGAAGCCGAAGCCGAAGTAGATCGTTTCTTCTCCAGCGAAGCCTTTGTTGAACTTGCACCGGGAAGTGCTGCGCTCGAAGAACTCAACCGGGCAGAGCTACCCGAATCACTGCGCTATGTCTTTATTACCGGTAGCCTGACCGACTTTGCCGCGTTTCCGGACGCGCAGTTTATTGCGCGCTACCGTAAGCTCAACAGTTTCTGGAAGCGCATGGCAACAAAGGCCGTCAACAGCGTGAGTAGTCGCTACCTGCTTACCCCTTACGAAGAATTTCGCGGCTATCTCAGTCGCTACCACAGCGCAGCGGCTCAATACTCAAAGGAGCAGCTGATGGATTTCGACGGAGCAGTGCCTGTACTGAGCCAGATGATCCATCACTTTCGCAATCCGCCGTTGCTTAGGGTAGCGCTGCCAGTCTTCGCCAGCCACAACCGGTTAACCAAGCGACCGCATAAACTTTTTCAAGCGCTCGCTGTCTGCGGCGCGGTGGGAGCTCCGTCGTCTTGAGAATCGATACGACCATCACGGGTTACGCCCAGGCACATGGTTGGTGATCGCCTTAAGCTCACGATTCATGAACTGCACCCATCGGGTGTGGGCGTGGCACAGCATACGCCTTACGGGCGCATCTATACGCCGTTTACCTTTCCGGGTGAAAGGCTTGGGGTCGAGCTCATAAACCAGCCGCGAGCGGGACAATGGAATGCACGGCGGATCGTAAGTCCCAAAGGTGACTGTCTCCATGCGGGGGAGTGTGGCGGATGTCTGTGGCCCGCGGCCCCCTATGAAGAGCAATTACGCTGGAAAGAACTGCTGTTCAGGCGAGCTGTTGCTCAGCTACCGAAAGTGACCGCAGCAAAAACAGAAATCCATGGCAATGGCAGCAATCTCGAATTCCGCAGCCGAGTGCACCTGCATGCTAACTTCTACCACGGCCGGTTGAGCTTCGGCTTTTATGCGCGCGGTGAAAGACGCCTCGTCCAGATTGCTGATTGCCCGGTCGCCGAAGCGCCGATACGCCGCGTGATAACAGAGCTGTCTGCCGCCAAAGACACAGGATGGCCGCAGGAAAATTTTGGTTTTGGCATTGAGCTCACACATCTTGAGGAGGAAGGCCTTGTGCTGCTCGTGCTCTACGGCGCGCCGCAGCGTCGTAGAGCGCTCGAAGATGCCTTGCCGGCATTTGCCGCGCTGCCATCGCGTCCGCGCGCGGTCATTGCTTTCAGGGAAGATAATCCCTCTTTTGTCTGGCAGCGCTTACCTGACGCGACGATGTACACACGCCCTGGCTGCTTTCAACAGGTGAACCGTGCGCAGAGCAATCGTGTGCGTAATCTGATCGCACGCCGTCTCGGGCAATTTGCGGGGGGAGTTTTCTTTGATCTCTACAGCGGCAGCGGTAACTACTCGCTGCCGCTGCATTTGCTCGCGGGAAAGACCTTTGGCTGTGATGCCAACCCCGCAGGTATTGCGCTGGCACACCACAACGTACAGGAGAATGGTGTCCTGCATGCCCGCTATTTGTGCGCGGACGCCGCAGAGGTCATGGCCGCAACCGCAGAGTATGGCTGGCCTGATCGGGCGGATTTTATTGTCTGCGATCCCGCGCGTTTTGGCATCGCAAAGGAGCTGCCCAATCTCCTTGCGCGGGCACGACCGCATGAGTTGGTACTGGTCTCGAACAACACTGTCGCCTTCGTCAAGGATGCCCGGGGCCTTATGCAAGCCGGGTTTGTTCCATTGACGGTTGACCTGGTGGATTTTTTTCCGAATACGCCGCACTGGAATGTGGTGAGCGTGTGGCGGATATGAATATGGTTTGACGCTCTGTCTGAAATACACTTTGGGACTCATCAACTTACTTCGTCGCGCCCGAGCACCGAAGACGGAGACTCATGCGGTTTTTGACAAAACCGCCCGAGTCACAGCTGGATACTCCAGCCTCGCTACGGGCGCCGGCGAAGCCGGCGCCCGTAGCTCAGCTGGATAGAGTGTCAGACTACGAATCTGAAGGTCAATGGTTCGACTCCATTCGGGCGCGCAATTTTCTGGTTCTCCGGCGCGTAGCACTAACCATGATCCATAAACAAAACGGGCCGCTTGAGCGGCTCGTTTTGTTTATGGATGAAATTGTCATCGGTACCCCTCGTAAACCGGGCGCCACACGCGTTATGCTGCTGGGCTCGGGTGAATTGGGGCGCGAAGTTGTGATCGAGCTGATGCGCCTGGGCTGTGAGGTCATTGCGGTCGATCGCTACGATGCTGCGCCGGCGCAGCAGGTTGCCCACCGCGCCTATACGATCCCGATGCTGGATGCTGCTGCATTGCGCGCGGTGATTAACGAGGTAAATCCCCATTTTATTGTGCCGGAAATCGAGGCGATTGCAACCGAAGTGCTCGCCGAATTTGAGGCAGCAGGAGTGCGCGTCGTGCCGACAGCTCGCGCCGCGCAGCTTACAATGAACCGCGAAGGCATTCGCCGCCTGGCTGCCGAAGAGCTGAAGATCAGGACATCGCCCTACTATTTTGTCGAGACATTCGCTGAACTGAAAGATGCCGCCGGTAAACTCGGGTATCCTTTTGTGCTGAAGCCGATCATGAGTTCGTCCGGGAAAGGCCAAAGTGTCGTGAAAGCAGAGGACGAGCTCGAGAAAGCTTTTCATTATGCGCTCGAAGGGGGCAGGGGAAAATCGGGACGCATGATCGCCGAGGGTTTTATTGATTTTGATTACGAAATAACTCTCTTGACCGTAAGACACGCAGGCCCCGGGTCTGCGGCGGGCATTACGTTCTGCGAGCCGATTGGCCACCGACAGGTACACGGCGATTACCATGAATCATGGCAACCGCATCCAATGAGCGCTGCGGCACTCGCTGAAGCGCAACGTATCGCCGAGGCGGTGACGACGGCTCTGGGCGGCTATGGCATATTTGGCGTCGAACTCTTCGTAAAAGGCGATATAGTCTGGTTTAGCGAAGTGTCACCCCGTCCACACGATACGGGAATGGTGACGATGATTTCGCAGAATTATTCAGAGTTCGCGCTGCATGCGCGCGCGTTGCTCGGTCTGCCCTTGCCCGAAATTGAGGTGCTTGCTCCGGCTGCATCGTATGTCATTCTGGGCGAAGGGCATTCGCAGAACCTCAGCTACAGCGGCCTCGAAGCGGCTCTCTCTGACCCCAAGGTATCGCTCCGCCTTTTTTCCAAACCCGAGATCGCGGGGGAGCGCCGGTTGGGTGTCGTGTTGGCAACCGGCAACAATATCGACGATGCCCGTAGCAGGGCCAAGGCAGCCAGAGAGAAGATTCGGGTGCACTATGACTAGCGCGGGATAAGAAGCCCACCTGAGCCTAAGAGCTTGTGCGATCTGCCCCGCAAGCCCTCTCGACCGATCCGACGGCCCTTTGCGTGACGCCCTGTCTTGCTGACCAGATTTGACGCATATTTTTCCTGGAACTGAAGCGGCCATGAGCAAAATACTCGTACAGAAATTCGGCGGCACCTCCGTCGGCGATCCGGAGCGCATACGGCGCGTAGCGAACCGCATCAAGAGCTACTACGAAAAAGGCTACCAGCTCGTCGTGGTGGTTTCTGCCATGGGCGATACGACCGATGAACTGATCGACCTGGCCGGCAAGATTTCCAAAAATCCCCCGAAGCGCGAAATGGATATGCTGCTATCGACCGGCGAGCAGATTTCGATAGCTCTGTTGGCGATGGCGCTGCATGAAATCGAGGTGCCCGCGCGCAGTTTTACCGGTGGTCAGGTCAATATTGTGACCGACGGCAACTTTTCCAATGCACGCATTGAGAGCATAGACACCAGGCGCCTCATTTCGCACCTCGAGCAGGGGCATGTGTGTATTGTTGCCGGTTTCCAGGGTATTGACCAGGAGCAGAACATTACGACGCTCGGTCGTGGCGGCTCGGATACAACTGCCGTAGCTCTGGCTGCCGCTCTCAAGGCAAAGGAATGCGAAATCTATACCGACGTTGACGGCGTTTATACGACTGACCCAAATAAGGTAGAAGGAGCGCGCAAGCTGAAACAGATCAGCTACGACGAGATGCTTGAACTGGCGTCGCTAGGGGCGGGAGTGCTGCACAGCCGATCAGTAGAGTTTGCCAAGAAGTACGGCGTTGTCATCCATGTAAAATCCAGCTTTAATTATAACGAAGGAACCAAAGTAGTCAGCGAGAGCGAAATTATGGAAAAAATTACAGTCACTGGTGTCACCCTCAAAACCGACGATGCGCGCATGACCGTCGCGGATATTCCCGATAAGCCAGGCATAGCGGCAGAGATATTCCAGGCACTGGCCGACAGAAAAATCAACATCGATGTGATAGTGCAGTCAACGGGTAAAGATAGGCTCAATACCATCTCGTTTACGCTGCCAGTTGCTTCGATCGGCGAGGCAAAGAAGGCTGTAGAGGCCTTGACTGAAAAATGGGGTGCAGGCACCATCTCGACGGATGAGAATATCGCGATCGTGTCAGCGGTAGGCGTTGGCATGAAATCCCACACAGGTGTTGCCGCAGGCATGTTCAAGGCGCTTGCCGAAAACAATATTAACATCGAAATGATTTCGACCAGCGAAATAAAGATTTCCTGCGTGATTGCCAAAGACCGCGGCAAGGATGCGCTGCGCCTGATACATTCGGTATTTGGCCTCGATAAGGAGACATGATCTCCGTTTCCGGCCTGGCAGAATTCCGTCTTCGCGGCTCTGTCGCGAACACATGATTCTGCCAACGCAAAAAAGTATCGGCGTTTTCGATTCGGGTCTGGGCGGCCTGACTGTGCTGCGCGAAATTCACAGCCAATTGCCGCAGGAAAATCTCGTTTACTTCGGCGACACGGCGCGCGTGCCATACGGCAATAAGTCTGCAACGACGATTATTCGTTACTCGCGCGAAATTGTCCGCTTTCTGCTCTCGCGCGACGTCAAAGCAATCGTGGTTGCCTGTAATACTGCATCGTCCTATGCACTTGAGGCGATCCGCGAAATGACAGATATTCCAGTGCTGGGGGTAATTGATCCGGCGGTGCGCAGTCTTGTTCAGCGCGCGCCCGAAGGTTCAGTCGCAGGCCTCATCGCAACGAAAAGTACCATCGCGAGCCACGCGTACGATGCGTCGGTTGAGCGCCACCAGGGTCGGCAGAAACTGATTAGCCAGGCCTGTCCGTTGCTTGTGCCTCTGATTGAAGAGGGATACGCCGACAGCCAGGCGGCGGAGCTTATCCTGCGGGACTACCTGGAGCCGCTTGCCGGGCAGGGAACCGAGTACCTCATTCTCGGGTGCACGCACTATCCGCTGATTGCGGGCGCAATCAAGAAGCTCTATCCACAATTTCACCTGATCGACAGCGCTGCCGAGACTGCGCGCGAACTGAAGCAGCTCTTATCTGAGAGGGAGCTTTTGCGTTCAGCTTCGGCAACGCGCATTGAGCTCTATGTCTCAGACATGACGGAGAGTATGCAGAAATTGCGCGAATTGTTTTTTTCCGGTCGGGTTGACCGTTTTGAAGTCGCTCAGCTGGCAGAAGAAGTGTAAGAGCCTGTGCGCTAACTCATGCAAAAAACCAAAAAGCAGATTTTTGGCGCGAGCCAAGGCCGCGTTTCGCCTGAACATAGGCGAAAATCGGCAAAAATTCGCGCCTCTTGGCGCCTCGTGGAGCAAATCGGCACGATTTGCGAAGGAATTTTTGCCGATTAGCGGACGCGGTTTGCGCGAAAAATCGCTCCGGCAAGTTGGCGCACAGGCTCGTAACTGATTGTTTCCTGGCTGTTTTTCAACAGCCTGTTACAGTTCTTTGAGCAGATCGCGCAGGTCGAAGTCAACAATATCTGCCGCCGTAACCAGATCGCGTGAATCGATTGCTGCGGTAAGCTGGCCTAAGAGATCGACGAGCTTTTCGCCCGCGTTCTGGCTCTTGTCGTTGGCAATCCGCATGAAAACCACGGCATCGACGAGTGTCTGAGAGATGGTTTCAAGCATTTGCAGGGCTTCCTGCTCGCGACCCTGCGTGAAACGGGCGGCGACTTTCTCCAGCTCTTCTTGCAGAGCAGGAATTTGTTCACGGAAATGCGCCACGCGTTCCTGAGCCTCTTCTGGACTCACGCGCGAAAATTCGGTTTGCCTGAGCCAGATCTTCAGCTGGTTCTGTATGAGCGCCAGTGCATTAATTTTTTCTATCAGGTCGGGATGGCTGTTGAGCTCTTTCAGCGCGCGTGCCAGCGATTCCGGATTCTCGGGTCGCAGGTATGTCTGCAGGGTCTGCAGCGACTCTGCCAGGAAAACTCCGCCAGTTGCAAGGTCCTGTTGCTCCTGTGCGCTCAGCGGCTTACCCGACTGTATAGTACCGGCCAGATGAAGACCCGCACGGTCTGTGTAGTCGATGAGTTCACGTAAGTTGGACTCTATGAGATCCCGCTGGTTACCCAGTTGCAGATGGATGACGGCAATTTCGTCAGACGACAAGTCTTCTTTACTTTCGAATCCTGGCTTTGCCGCAACGCGGTAGTCGATGACATAGAGATTCTGGCTTTCGGCCCAGGCCTGAAGTTTCCGCATTACTGCGGAAAAGGGGAGCGTCTCCGTCAGTTCGAATTGCAGGCGTTCATCGCCGAGGTAGATTTCCATATTTGAGTTACGTCCAAAATCAGGGATTTGCGTATAAAAAAAGCCCAAAATGATCCGGCTTACGCCAAACCACGTGGGCCTCAGAGTCGTACGGCGATGTACTTTTTTCATGCGGCCAGCGGTCGCATGAAAAAAGTACCCAACCTTTCGGTTGGATACCTTAATCCGCTTAGCGGAGCAGCTGCAATACGCTCTGCGGGCGTTGATTCGCCTGCGCGAGCATCGCGGTACCAGCCTGTGTGAGAATCTGGTAACGTGTGTAGCTCGACATGGTTTCTGCCATATCGGTGTCGCGGATGCGGCTCTCTGACGCCTGGATGTTCTCGTAGGCGTTCATGAGACCTTTCGCCGCGTGCTCGAGGCGGTTGTAGTACGCGCCCAGGTCAGCACGCTGCTTGCTGATGATGCGCAGCGCTTCGTCCGAGAGACCGATTACTGAGTTCGCTTTGCCCGGTGTTGAAATCGAGATGAATGTCAGCACTGTCGGGTTTCGCAGCTTCAGCGCCGCAGATGTCATTGTTTCGATGAACACGCGCTCGCGCTGGTGCATATTGGCGCCCATATGGAACCACATTGAAGCGGTTGGGTTCAGACGCGCGAATGAACCCGTGAGCAGCTTCATCTTGTTGAACTCGGCCTGAGAAGCGATACGATCGATCTCGTCGATGAGTTCAGAGATTTCCACCTGGATCTGCTGGCGGTCTTCGTCAGTGTAGATACCGTTAGCAGCCTGTACTGCAAGAACGCGGATCCGCTGAACGAGCTCCGCAGTTTCCTGCAGATAACCTTCAGTCGTCTGGATGAAGCTCATTCCGTCTTCGGTGTTCTGTTCAGCGCGGCGAAGGCCGTGGACCTGTGTACGCATCTTTTCAGACACCGCGAGACCGGATGCATCGTCACCACCGCGGTTGATACGCATACCGCTGGACAACTTCTCCATGTCTTTATCCAGGTACCAGTTCTGGAACTTCAATACGCGGTGCGTATTGATGGCGGACATGTTGTGATTGATAATCATTGTGTTTCCTCCGTGAAACCTTTATCTTACCGGGCCACCGAAGTTGGCGCAAGACCTCCTGTCTCACCGTCCCGCTGCTCAGACAGAAGGACTGCCCAGTCTTACCATTAGTGTCGGCGGCTGAAGATTTTACTTGATGAAATTCGCAAAAAAAGCATCGCACTTTTTTTTAAAATTTGAAAAAAAGACTCAAGGAATTCAGCCAAATGCCGAACGCTCCCGGGACTGGCGGCGCAAATCGTTCATAATCCTTTACAGGTCAGGAAAAGGTGAAGAATAGATCATGATTTGATATAATAAGGGAATACGATATGGCGGCCAGGGCGGAGACACTAATTTACGAGTTGCGCCGGCTACTCCACCTGGAGCGGCGGGAGTTCATACGGATTATCGGATTCGGTATTGTCCAAGGGCTGCTCGCGCTCATCGTCCCGATCGCGGTTGGTAACCTGATCAACGCAGTGTCTTTTGGTACTCTGGTGCAGCCCGTAGTGGTGCTGACCATTCTTGTTCTGGTGTTTCTCATCGCCAGCGCGGTGATACGGCTTTTGCAATTTTGGTTCATTGAGATACTGCAGCGCCGCCTTTACGCCCGCGTGGTGATTGCTTCGGCCGATAGTTCGCGAGTGACAAAGGCTGAAGATCGCGAGAAAATGAACTACTTCATGGAGGTTTTTACTTTGCAGAAAAACCTCGTCGCGCTTCTGACCGACGGCTCGACTGCGCTCATCGGAATAATAATTGGCATGGCAGTTATCTCCCTCTATCATCCTTACTTCATCTATTATAATCTGGTACTGATTCTGATCGGCGGCTATCTGATTGGTTATGCCCTCTTTAAAAGAGGATTTCTGCCCAGCTTTGCCGAATCTGACAGCAAGTACCGGATGCTCGCGTGGCTGCAGGGGAACATCGGCAGAAAAAAGCCCAGCGAAGAAGACGCTGAAAGCCTTGGGCGAGACTACCTTGAGAAGCGCAGCCTGCTCTTTCGCGTGCTTTTTCGGCAGCATATAAGTCTGGCTGCCTTGTTCGTGCTCGGCAATGGCATAGTGCTCATTCTCGGCGGAGTTTTGGTTCTGCGCAAAGAGATGAGTCTGGGCCAGCTGGTGGCCGCTGAGATCATCGTGTCGCGCATGCTCGACACGCTTTCACGCTTCGGTAAATACTTTGAGAGTTTCTACCGTATCAGTGTTTCGCTGGTGAAGCTGCACCAGCTGGGCCCAGAGCAGACGCACCGCGATCTTGAGGAGTACGAAGGGCAGGCAAGCCGTACATTCACACAATTTTTACACCCCGAGTGGCAGAAGATGAATTTCCGTTGGGCATTCATGGCCGCAGGAGCGGGGATATTGACAATTTTGTTTTTGCCCTGGCAGCAGACTTCTTACGGAGAGGGCCGGGTTGTTGCCTTTTCTCCCACCGACCGGCAGCAAACGATTGAAGCGCCCGTTTCAGGGCGCATCGTGCACTGGCATGTCCACGAAGGTTCGCTGGTCAAGAAAGGCGATAAGCTGGTAACCATTTCCGATCTCGATCCGCAGCTCACCGAACGCCTTGAGCAGGAACGTATGGCGCTGACTGACCGCGTCCGCGCTGCGCGTAGTCGCGTCGAATCGATCGAATCGCGCGTGACCTCGCTGCAACTCGCGCGCAGCGAAGCCGTCAGCGCGGCTGAAAACCGCGTAGCGATGGCGAGCGAGCGCGTCCGGCAGGCGCAGCAGGCTCTGGCTGCGGCAGAGGCTGCGCTCGAAACAGCGCGACTCAATTACGAGAGACAAAAATCTCTGCTCGAACAGGGGCTAACGTCGCAGCGCAATGTCGAATTGGCTGAGCTGGAGCTCAAACGCACGCGCACCGAAGAGCAGCGCGCAGTCGCGGGCTTAAAAGCGGCAGAAGAAGAAAAGAAGGCAATGCAGCGCGATGCACGCCGCCTGGCGCGTGACAACGATGCAGCGATAAATGATGCACGGGCCACATTGCAGAGTGCGCGCGCCGAACTTGCGCGCAGCAATGAAGACTTGCCGCGCATTGAAATGCGTCTTTCACGGCAGCGAACACAGGAGGTGCTCGCGCCGAAAGACGGAATCATAACCCGCCTGCTCGTTTCGCATGAGGCGGAATTTGTTCGCGAGGGTAAGGGGCTGTGCACGCTGATTCCTGAATCCGGACGCAGAGCAGTTGAGCTGTGGCTCGATGGCAACGATATTACCCTTGTTCGCGACGGCCGTGAGGCGCGAATCATGTTCCAGGGTTGGCCTGCCTTGCAGATTTCGGGTTGGCCCGAGGGTGCATTTGGCACATTTCCTGCGCGGGTTAAATTCGTCGATAACGCCGACGATGGGCACGGTAAGTTCCGCGTCCTGCTCATCCCCGATGAGAAACCGGACGAACCGTGGCCTGACACATCCATGTTACGCCAGGGAATCCGGGCCCGAGGCTGGGTTTTTCTGAACCGCGTCTCCATTGGTTACGAACTCTGGCGTAAATTTAACGACTTTCCGCCTGAAATTCCCGAAGACATGAGAAAGAAAAAATGAAGCCTCGCGTGCGCCTCTTACTGCTTCTCTGCCTGGTACCCGGCGTTGCAGCTGTTGCGCAGGACCAACCGGCGCGCAGTGAAAAGACAGTCGTTCTTGAAGATGTCCTGGGCAACATTGAAAAAACGTTTCCTGTGATTCTTCTGGCGACGCGGGAAATCCGCAAGGCAGAGTTCGACATCCTCGCGGCGCAGGGCGCCTTTGACCTTGCGCTCAAAGGTTCAGTCAATAATACTACCGGCTATTACGATAACAACCGGGCCGAATTGAACATAGTAAAGCAGACGCCCATTTGGGGGACTTCTTTCTTTGCCGGCTATCGAGTCAGTAACGGTGATTTTCCCGATTATTATACGCCGCGGCGCACCATTACGGGCGGTGAAATTCGTTTCGGTGGACGGATACCGCTCTGGCGTGACCGCAGCATAGACAGCGATCGTCTGGAGCTAAAGCAGAGCCAGATCAACAAAAACATTGCGGGTAATGTCCTCGACGAACAGCGGCTAGGTGTGTACCGGGACGCGGCCGCGGGTTACTGGAACTGGGTGGCGGCTGGAAAAAGAAAGCGCATAGTGCAGGATCTGCTCAAAATTGCTGAGCTCCGCAAAGAGCAACTGCAGCGCCGCGTCAAGTTGGGCGACATACCGGCAATTGAAGAGAGAGAAAACGAACGCGCGATACTCGCCAGAAAAGAACAGATCGCTGCTGCTGACCGGCTACTGCAGAAATCTGCTCTTTATCTCTCGCTCTATTTTCGCCAGGTCGATGGCACCATGATAGTGCCACAGTCGGGGCAGTTGCCCCCCGACTTTCCGGTCGAAAAGCGCGTGGAAAGAGAAGTCTTTGAGGCAGATAAAGCGTTTGCGTTGAAGCACAGGCCTGAGCTTAAGCGCATCGAAAGCGAAATCGAGCTCGAGCAAAATGCCCTGCGTTTTCACGAGAACCAGCGCGGACCTCAGATAGACCTGATTGTTGCGGGCTCGCGTTCTGTACAGGACCCGCAGGTGCAGGGCGCGCTGCGTCGCGATCCCTGGGAGGCGGAATTCGGCGTTGTTTTTAACGTCCCTTTGCAGACGCGCAAACAGGACGGAAAGATTGGCGGTACCGAGCAGAAGATTGAGATCCTGAGGCAGAAGTACAACTACCAGAAAGACAAGATTGTTATTGAGGCTAATGATTCCCTGATTGCGCTCGAAAACTCGCTGCAGCGTCTAGAAATTATCCGGCAGGAGCTGGTGGTTGCTGAAAATCTTGCTAAGGCGGAGAAATCGAGATTTGATCTCGGGGACTCCACTTTGCTTATTGTCAACCTGCGTGAACAGGCTGCCGCAGAGGTAGCGCTCCGCATGGTATCTGCTGAGCTTGACTACTGGATTGCCACCGCAGATTACGAAGCCGTTCTCATGAAGTATCTGAACCGAGCGCCAAAACCCTGACCAAGCAGCGTTTCCAGGGACTTCGCACGCTGTGCCTTCTGGTGTTCGCAACGGCTCAGAGACGCCTTGCTGCACCCACCGATTAAAAATACTTGCCTGTGATGCTGCAAAACGCAAGCCAAGTCATGGAAAATACCCTTGAGCGTATGGTTGACCGAATTTATCAGGAGGGTATTAGCAAGGCTGAAGAACGCGCGCAACAGATCGTGTCTGCAGCCGAGAAGAGAGCCGAAGAGATTATCGGCAAGGCGCACAGCGAGGCGGACGAAATTCTACGGCGGGCAAGGGCTGAGGCTGACAAGTTACTGAAGTCTGCGCAATCTGACCTGCGGTTGCTTGGCTCGCGCGGCCTCAGCCAGCTGAAGAGCGACATCGGCAGGTTGATTACAGCCAGCGCCGTCGCTAAGCCAGTTAATGCCGCAGTTTCCGATGTTACGTTCATCAGCGATATTGTGACTCAGCTCATCAAAACCGGTGCGAGTGGGTCCTTTTCGCTCGTGGTACCGGAGTCTCTTCGGGAACAGATTACCGCACGCCTGGCAGAGAGACTTACCGGCGGTCTCAATGGACTGGAGATCATTTCCGGCACGGCCCGGTCAGGATTTAAGATCGTCGAAAAGAATGGAGGCTATGAGCTCGATTTTAGCGAGGCAGCGCTCATGGAGTTCCTTGAACCGTACCTGAAACCAGCTGTGGCGGCCCTTTTTCAGGAAAAAAATGCCTAAAACAAATTTTCACTTTCTCGTCAATGCACTGCCAGACGTCGCAACGCTCGCTGCGGACGAAATTGACGAAGTGCGCTATTTCATCGAGTCAAATCTGGATACTGAGTCTCTGCGCGCATTTCGCTTCCTGCTCCATCGGAATGACAACAAGAATCTGCTGAAGCTGATGCGCAAGCGTGACGGCATTCTGCCGAAAATGGCAGAACGGTTTTATACCCCCGCCGTATTTTCCTTTGAAGACCTGGACGACATGCTGATTGACGCCTACGAGGATGAAGCAGAAATTCCGGAATATCTCGCTCTTTTTCTGGAAGAAGAGCGCCATGCAGGCTGGTCAGTACGCGAGCGGGAGAACCGGTTGATTCATCTCTACTACGAGGCAGGTATCTGCTATCCGCAGGAGTTCATTTCTGCCATGTTCCTGTTCAAGCGGGATCTAAAAAATATTCTGCTGGCGCTCAATGCTCGCATGCAGGGATTCAAGGTAGCACGGATTACCGTGGGTGACTATGACTTGCCCGCTGCGCTCGCCGGATCTCACCAGCCCGATTTTGGTCTGGCGGGCGTACATGAATATATTCCGCAGATGGCGGCGCTGCTTAACGGGGGCAGGCTGGTGGAGCTCGAGCATCTGCTCGATGACTTGTTACTGCAGCATTGCGGAATGCTCGTGCGCGACAATATTTTTTGCCTCAACTATGTGCTCTGCTATTTTCTCGACCTCAGTTTGCGGCACAGGTGGCATGAGCTGACCCCGGAAAAGGGTGCACGCGCTCTCGCAGATACCATTGATGAAATTATCCGCACAGCCGGTCAGCCCTCTAAGGCGGAGAGGAACTGATATGGACAATAAAACGCAGACACGGGGAAAAATCACCGGCGTGCTCTCTAACCTGGTGAGTATCGAGGCCGATGGGCCGGTGGGGCAGAATGAAATCTGTTATATCGAGTTGGGCTCCGTCAGGCTGATGGCTGAGGTGATTCGCGTTTCCGGTAATGTCGCGCAGGCGCAGGCATTTGAATCCACGCGCGGTATTCGCAGCGGAGATAACGTCGAGTTTACCGGGCGCATGCTCGAAATCTCGCTGGGGCCGGGAATGCTTTCGCGCAAATATGACGGTCTGCAGAATGATCTGGAGCGTCTGACTGGTTTATATTTGAGCCGGGGAGAGCGAGTTGACCCGCTGGATACAGACAAACTCTACGATTTTACTCCGCTGGTTTCTGCAGGAGCAGTGGTGCAATCGGGTGACTGGCTGGGTGAAGTGCCGGAGGGATTTTTGTCACACAAAATCATGGCGCCCTTTGCGCTGGTAGGTAGTCACCAAGTAGAAAGTATCGTCAGCGCCGGAAAATACCGCGTTGACGATACGATTGCATACCTTACGAACTCCGCCGGTGAAAAAATCAAAGTCACCATGCGACAAAAATGGCCGGTAAAGCGCGCGATTACCTGTTACCGCGAAAAGCCCAGGCCATTTCGCCTGCTCGAAACCGGCATCCGCGCCGTAGATACGCTCAACCCAATGCCGGAAGGTGGCAGTGGGTTTATACCTGGCCCGTTCGGCTGCGGTAAAACTGTATTGCAGCACGCGATGAGTAAGAACGCGAACGCCGACATCATTATCATTACTGCCTGTGGCGAACGCGCGAACGAAGTTGTCGAAATTTTCAAGGAGTTTCCGCAGCTCGACGACCCGCGCACCGGGCGCAAGCTGATGGAGCGCACGACGATTGTCTGTAATACTTCGAACATGCCGGTGGCGGCGCGTGAGGCTTCAGTTTACACCGGTATGACCATCGCCGAGTACTACCGTGCGATGGGACTCAAGGTACTGCTGCTGGCCGATTCTACCTCGCGCTGGGCGCAGGCTCTGCGCGAAATGTCGAACCGGCTCGAAGAGCTGCCGGGGCCCGATGCGTTCCCGATGGACCTTTCTGCGGTTATCTCTGCTTTTTACGCGCGAGCGGGCTACGTGGTGCTGCGCAACGGTAAAACCGGTTCGGTAACTTTCATCGGCACTGTTTCACCTGCCGGTGGAAACATGAACGAGCCGGTAACCGAAAGTACACGCAAGGCGGCACGCTGCTACTATGCACTGGCGCAGAAGCGGGCGGATTCGAAGCGTTACCCGGCCATTGACCCGCTCGACTCGTATTCGAAATATCTGGACTATCCCGAATTCCGCGAGCATTTGGCAAATGAGCTGATGCCCGGCTGGGCCGACCTCGTCGAGAAAATGCGCGATTATCTGCGACGCAGCGTCGAAGCCAGTGACCAGATTGCGATCCTCGGAGACGATAGTGTTCCCATCGACTACCATGTTACGCACTGGAAGGGAGAGTTGATAGACTTCACCATTCTTCAGCAGGACGCTTTTGACAGTATCGACCAGAATACCCCGATGGAGCGGCAGAAGTATATGCTCAAACTGGTCGCCGATATCTGCGACCGGGAATTTACATTTTCCCATTTTGAAGATGTGGGCGATTTTTTCAAGAAACTGATCCACATTACGAAACAAATGAACTATTCCGCATTTCGGGATGAGTCGTTCGTAAAGTACGAGGCGGAGCTTCAAGCGCTCGTCGAGAGCAGAAGGACGTCGGGGGTAGGGCAGTGAAAAAAGTCTATACCCGACTGACGCGTATCACCAAGGCAACGATTACCCTAAACGCCGAAGGCGTGGGTAACGAAGAGATGGCTATTGTCGATGGGCGGCGTGCGCAGGTGGTGAAAATCAGCGGTAATGAAGTGGCGCTACAGGTCTTTGCCGGCACCGACGGACTGGCGACGAATTCACGGGTCCATTTTCTCGGAGTGCCACCGCAGCTCACCGTGGGCCCCGACCTTTCGGGACGTTATCTCAATGCGTACGGAGAGCCGATCGATGGTGGCCCGGCGTTAACCGGTTTTCCGGTAGAAATCGGCGGGCCGACGGTGAATCCGGTAAGGCGGCAGCAGCCGTTCGAGATGATCGCGACGGGTATTGCGGGTATCGACCTCAACAACACGCTCGTCGCGGGGCAGAAGATTCCGTTCTTCGCCGATCCCGACCAGCCTTACAACCAGGTCATGGCAACTGTGGCGCTGCGCGCTGATGCTGATCGCATCATTTTGGGCGGTATCGGTCTCACGAACGATGACTACCTCTACTACCGGAACGTCTTTGCCAATGCGGGCGTCGAAAGCCGTATCACGGCGTTCATCAATACCACAGACAATCCTCCCGTCGAGCGCCTGCTCGTGCCCGATATGTGCCTGACCGCCGCAGAATATTTTGCCGTTGAGCACAAGGAAAAGGTGCTCGTGCTGCTTTCGGACATGACGCTTTTTGCCGATGCGCTTTCGATTGTTGCCAATAAGATGGACCAGATTCCCTCAAAAGATTCGATGCCGGGTTCGCTCTACAGCGATCTGGCGCGCATCTACGAGAAAGCTGCGCAATTTCCTGATGGCGGGTCCATAACCATCATCGCGGTAACAACCCTCAATGACGGTGACATTACGCATGCCATTCCCGATAACACGGGCTACATAACAGAGGGTCAGCTCTTCTTAAGGCGCGACACTACCGTAGGCAAAATTATTGTCGATCCTTTCCGCTCGCTGTCGCGCCTGAAACAGATTGTGATCGGTAAAAAAACACGCGAAGATCATCCGCAGGTGATGAATGCGCTCGTGCGGCTGTTCGCCGATGCTGCCAATGCGCGGACGAAGCAGGAAAATGGCTTCGATCTTACCCGTTACGACGTGCGCGCACTCGACTTTGCCCGCGACTATTCGAGGGAGCTTCTGGCGATCGATGTCAATATTTCAGTCGAGCAGATGCTCGACACAGGCTGGCGCCTGATGGCGACCTATTTTGAGAAGAGCGAACTGGGCATCAAACAGGCAATTCTCGATAAGTACTGGAAAAGCGTCGCAAAATAAATGAAGTACCAGCTGAATAAACCGGCCCTGCAGAAGCTGCGGCGCGACCTCGCGATTCGCGTGCGCGCGCTGCCGATTTTGAAAGCAAAAGAAACAGCTTTGCGCCTCGAAGTAATAAAGAGCCAGGCGCTGCAGGCAAAACTTGAGGCTGAAGCGGCTGAGCTGTATAGGGCAAATGAACACTTTCTGGAATTGTGGACCGAATACCCCGGCCTTTTGCGGATTGACGAAATACGCCTGTCAGAGCGGAGCGTGGCGGGCGTGCCCGTCAGCATCATTAGTGAGATCCGTTTCCATGTGCTGAAAGCGGGGCTTTTTCACCAGCGCGGCTGGGTGGTAAGAGGAACCGAAGTGCTGAAAGAGATGGTGCGACTACGGATAGAAACTGACCTGGTGCGAAAGAACACCGAGGTACTGCAGCACGCGCGGAAAAAAGCCACGCAGAAAGTGAACCTGTACGAAAAGGTACAGATCCCGCAATATACGAACGCGATCAGGCGAATCCGCAGTTTTCTCGACGATAAAGAAAATATTTCACGAGCCGCGCAAAAGATAGTCAACGAACGGGCGCGCCAGGCGGCAGATTCATGATCGAAAAAATGCACCGCCTCTCGTTGCTGCTTTTTTACAACGAAAAAAAACGTATATTGCGCGGGCTGCAGGAGTTGGGTGTTGTCGATCTTGATTTGGTGCATACCGATTCACCGCGTATCAGAAGGGCCACGCAGGATGTAGCCGAGCTTAGGAAGAGCCTGGCGGAGATCGAAAAAATACGAAAGCAGCTACCGCAAGATACCGAACTGCCGCAAATTGAAATGCCGCACGAGTCCGGCGCACAGCTCGAGCTGATGCGAGGACTGCTGCGCGAAAAAGAGCACCTGGAAAATGCGGTGCGCGAACTGGCAGAGGAGTATGACCGCTACAGCCATTGGGGTGAAATTCCAGTCGAAGGTATTGCCTTGCTCGCGCAAAAGGGCATACGCATTCACTTGTTTTCCGGGTCGGAAAAGTTCTTTGATCGCTATGACTTTGGTACGCATTGCATTGAAGTGATTTGCAGGGAAAATAATACCGTGCGTTTTGCGCTTGTGACCCTCCACGAAGAGGCGCCAGTCATTCCATTCCAGAAGTATGCTGTGCCGGGCCGCAGTCTTGCCGAGATGCAGGCAGAGCGGCAGTACCTCGCAAATAAGCTCAGAGAAGTACTGCTCAAACTTGCGGCTTTGTCAGGCGACTCGGCCAGGCTAAGGGCCTCTGTGGCGCACCTCGAAACGAGGCGCCTTTTTGAAAGCGCAAAGCATAGCCTCCGGGCGGACAAGACGGGAAGCGTTTACCATATTACAGGCTATTTTCCCGAGAGCAGCCAAGAGCGTGTGAAGAATTTTCTGGAGACTCATTCGTTGGCTTATGAAATTACGCAGCCGGCGAAAGATGATCCCGTGCCGGTGCGCCTGAAGAACAACTGGCTGAGCCGGCTTTTTGAACCGATCACGAAGATCTTTTCGTTACCCGATTACCGCGAGCTCGACCCGACGCCGCTCTTTGCGCCATTCTTTACCTTCTTTTTTGGCTTTTGTCTGGGCGACGTCGGTTATGGCGTCATGCTATTGCTGGTGTCATTTGTGCTGCTCAGCCGTCGCAGCATGCGCGCTATTGGCCTGCTTGTGCTGATTCTGTCAGTCGCAACCATCGTGAGCGGTATGCTCATGAATTCTTTTTTCGGCGCGAATCTGTTCGTTCGTGATGGCCACGGGCTCATCGCGGCGGAGAAAGACCCGGCGATCTTTGCCGCCTACACAGTCCAGGGCAAGACAGTCTTTCCTGCCATGCCTCTCTCGCTCTTCGTGGGCCTCGTGCAAATTCTGATCGCCTTTGTACTGCAGTCTGTGAATGAGACGATTGTGCTCGGTTGGCGCTATGGCGTCAAAGGGGCGGCAATGCTTCTCCTTGTGATTAGTGCGTTCATACTCGGCGCTCACGCAGATCTTCTTGGGCTCGGCTTTAACTCCGCTTTTGCGATCGGGCCAATAAGGGTTGGAGAATATCTCACTACAGTGCCGGTGGCAGCGGCGCAGGGTATGCTTGCTGTCGCATTTGTTCTTTTCTTTTTCGTGGCGAATCCCGATCGTAAAGTCTGGCTGCGACCGCTCGCTGCGCTATGGGATTTCTACGGCTTCTCGACCGGCCTATTGGGGGATTTTCTCTCGTACATCAGGCTCTTCGCGCTGGCGCTGGCGGGTGGTCTTCTGGGAAATGCGTTCAACCAGATTGCATTCATGTTACTACCCAAAACTCCCACAGGCCCTGATTTTGCTTCGCCGTGGCTCATTGCCACCGTCATCGTCCTGATTGTGGGTCATGGGCTCAACTTTGCTCTCGGGGCGCTTGGTGCCTTTGTGCATCCCCTGCGTCTGACGTTTGTGGAGTTTTACAAGAACATGAATTTTCGCGGTGGCGGCAGGCCGTACCGTCCGTTTAGGCGAGTGTCGCCGGCAACATAAGGAGACTAATATGGAAACGATAGTGGCAACAACGGGTCTGGCTCTCATGGTAGGCCTTTCAGGCATAGGCTCGGCAATCGGTCTTTCGATGGGCGGATCGTCGGTATTGGGGATGATCAAGAAAAAGCCCGAAGCGTTCGGCAATGCACTCGTACTGTCGGGACTTCCCGCGACACAGGGGCTCTACGGTTTTGTCGCGTTCATTCTCTATTCGGGCGATGTCAAAACAGGTATCACGATGTTTCATGCCGCTATAGTGTTCGGAGCAGGTCTTGCCGTGGGTCTGGTGTGTTTTATGTCTGCAATCCAGCAGGCAAATGTCTGTTCGAGTGGCATACAGGCAATAGGGGGAGGTCATGACGCTTTCGGTAAAACCATGATTCTCGCGGCCTTTCCCGAGTTCTACGCGATTCTTTCGCTGGTAGCGGCCATTCTGATGAAGGGATTGCTGTAATCCTGGCGATTGCCCCGTAGGGCCAATCGTCCCA
>CAYOZO010000061.1:0-20067 GCA_964408405.1 uncultured Turneriella sp. | reverse complement strand
TTTGCAGTTTCCGGAAAAACTCCCGCACTGGCTGCAGACGCCAGTGCGGGAGTTTTTCCGGAATCTGCTAAGAAGTGTTTTGCAGCGGCTAACGCTTCCCTGCGTAACCCTTCAGAAAGCCCTCTATCATCTTATGGAAGCTGGTCTCGATATCTTCGGGCATGCCAAAACCACCGGCGAGCTGCAGGCTCACAAAACCATGCAGCATACTGCGTACCGCCCGCACAACATGCACGAGCTCCTTCTGCGGGACGCCGAGATCTGAGACCAGGGTAAAAATTACCTTGAGCAATTCGCCTGCCGCCAGCTGGAAATCGGGCGAACGCCTTGCCATCGCAGGCTGCAGCGCAGCGTAGCAGGTAGGATTTTCCATGGCGAATGTGCGGTAGGCTTCGCATGCCCGCAAGAAAGCCCGCCTGGGATTTTTGCTGTCACGCAGCGGTCTCAAAGTTGCCGCCAGCATGTTCGCGCCGCGGACACCGATGGCGTCGACAATGTCGTCGATGCCCGCGACATGCTTGTAGAGCGACGGCGGTTTGATCTTGAGCGCCGCTGCCAGGGTGCCAACGGTTATGGCAGTGAAACCATCGCGGTCACCGAGCTCAATCGCCGCATCGAGCACCGCATCTTTGTTCAGGCCGCGGCGCATACCGATCATTTCGCCGGCGTGTAGGTTTGGTCAGGGTCGTGGCCGAACACCAGCTTCATTTGCGGATGACGCGCTGCAAGAGCTCGCAGCGTTGCCAGCGTCTGTTTTCCCCGGGCGTGGTCCTGCATCTTGCCGGGAGCTATGTTGTTCTTAAAGCCATAGGCCGTGTGGCTGGCATCTCCCGTAACGAGATACGCTCCTTCTTTCGTATTTACCAGGAAAGACATGTGGCCTGCGGAATGACCGGGAGTGTGAATAGCCCACACGGTGCCGTCGCTGAATATATCGAACACGCGGCCTACACCGGCAACTTCGGGTTGGGCGGAGAAATCAATTTCTTTAATGGTGTCGATACCATCGAGATGCTTCATGCAGAGGCCGAAGATGTCGGCGTAAGAGTCGGCCAGCGTACCTTTGCCCGCAATGTAAGGAATATCTTTCGCCAGCGCGGGAGCTCCCGCTGTGTGATCGACGTGCATGTGGGTGAAGTAAACTGCCGTCAGTTTCGCGTTGTGCGCCAGCAGTTGTGTGGCAATGTCGCTTCCCGGGCTTTGACGGGCAAAATCAAAAAAAACTCCCATACAGCCAAAATTGCCGTGCCCCGAGCTGGCAAAGGAAGCGTCGAAGCCCGTATCAATCAGGATGTCGCCTTTCTGCGGATGCCGCACGAGGTGTGCGAGTACCGGCACATGCGTCTTGGTATTCCTGAACTGCGGGTGCCTTTCGAGGTCGAGCAGCAGCGAAGTATCGACCTCGACGCTGCCAGTGTTGAGGGTCACGAGCAGCGGCAGGTTGCGCGTGGCGGGTTTGAAGAGCTGTGCCTCAGTGAGTTGCTGCGGTCGCCCGGCCGGGAGTGTCTGCGTCTGCGGACGGTAGGTGCCACAATGCAGGGCGATTGCAGTGAGCAAGAGAAGGTGTTGTTGTTTCATGGTTATCCTTTTAGCTAATATAGTTAGCCATATTAGCTAATTATATTAGCCTGTAAAGGCTTTTCTGGTCTTGCAATAGTTAGCTCATTTTTTTGCGAAAACGTGAGAAAATTCAGCGGTTTGCTGGTATTTAATAAGTAGAGGGATAAGAATATGCAAAAGATGGCGACGAGCATCAGTTTACCGAAAAATCTCGTATCGGTTTGGCGCGCCGACAGGCGCAGAATAATGGATTTTGGCGACCGATTTCTTCGGCTCTTGCTGCGCGGCGAAATCCGCCGGGCTACCACAAGGACTTATAATCAGTCATCCGAGCCATTCCAGGTTGTCCATGTGCGCTTTTCGCCGGCGGAATATGACGCATTACACTGCGCTGCGGCCGCTTTGCGTGTGAGCGTTTCTTCAATTGTATGCGGCATTATCCGGTTGTGGCTAAAACCCCAGCGTCGCGCGCAGGGCGTGCGTTACCGAGCTAACTATTGCATCAACGAGACTGTCTGGAATCCTGAGGCGGGCATCTACGAAGAAAGCCTGACGTTTTGGGCAATCACACCCGAAAACCCCGACGGCAGACCGATCACACTGCCGGGAGGATCTTCTGGATAACATTGCCTTCACCCAGAAGCACAATCTTCGGAGTGAAGGATTTCGCCTCTTCAGGCGTCATCTGCGCGTAGGCAATGATGATGATCTTGTCGCCACGGTGACCCAGGCGCGCTGCCGCGCCGTTGAGGCAGACTTCATGTCCGCCGCGTTTGCCCTTGATCAGGTAGGTCTCGAGCCGCGCGCCGTTATTGACGTTGACCACGTGTACCTTTTCGTACTCCATAAGGCCTGCAGCATCCATCAGGTCTTCGTCCAGAGTCAGGCTGCCTTCGTAAAAAAGGTTCGCGTCGGTGATTTCGGCCCGGTGGACCTTTGCTCTGAGTAGTGAAATGTGCATAGTTAAACTCCGATTATGCAAACCTTTTGATATTGCTGGCGATGTGCGCTGTAACGTTTTTTTGCCCGAATTCGAGCCCGACGCGGATGGCGTTACGAACCGCGCGCGCGCTCGAAGAGCCGTGGCCAATGATGCAGACACCCGCGACACCCAGAAGGGGAGCTCCGCCGTAGGTTGCATAGTCCATGCGGTTCTTGACTGCCAGAAATGCGGGCTTCATGAGCAGGGCGCCACCTTGCGCGATGGCTGAGGCATTGATGTTTTTCTTGAGGCTCGAGAAGATCGTCTTTGCCAGGCCCTCGATGGATTTCAGGATCACGTTGCCGACGAATCCGTCGCAGACGACGACGTTGACTGGTTTACCGGTACCGTAGAGGTCACGGCCCTCGACGTTACCTACAAAATCATATGGCAGTTTGCGCAATTTGTTGAGCGCAGCAAGGGTCACCTCGTTGCCCTTGGTGTCCTCTTCGCCATTGGAGATCAGGCCAATCTTGGGGTTTATGACTCCCATAATTTCGCGCGAGTAAACTTCGCCCATTATCGCAAATTGTACTAAATACTCGGGCTTGCAGTCCACATTTGCGCCCGAATCGAGCAGCACCGTGGCGCCGCCATCTTCGCGCGGTATAGGAGTGGCGATCGCGGGGCGCTTGACGCCCGGAAGGCGCCCCATGTGGGCGAGTGCCGCCGCCATCGAGGCGCCGGTATTTCCGGGAGAGAAAAAGCCCAGTGCCTCTCCGTTTGCGACCAGCCGCGCCGCAACGTTGACGGAAGCATCCTTTTTCTGGCGCACCGCCATGGCCGGTGAGTCTTCCATGGTAATGACTTCGCTCGCGTGGACGATGCGAATATTGGAACCACTGTAGCGATGGCGTTTGAGTTCGGATTCAAGTGTTTTTTGATCGCCGACCAGTATGACGTGGGCGTTTAGCTCTAGCGCGGCGCTTATTGCTCCTTGGACGAGTGGGCTGGGCCCGTGGTCACCGCTCATTGCATCGACGGCCATCCACTGTTCCGATGAGCCTGAACTCATGCGCTCGACTCTTGTCTCAAACTCAGCTTGCCAAGCCCTTTCACAATCTTGTTCGGGGAGTGAGCTAACTATGGCGGCCAGAATGCGTATTCGATTCCTGGGTATGCCGCGGCGGCTGTCTCGCGGTCTGCGGCAATTGGTGATACTAACAATGCAAAGTCGCAGAGCTGTACCAGTGTATGGAACGCCCGGTTGGTTTCATAATTGGGTAAGTAGGGAGTTATGTCGCCTTGCGCCAGCCTCTCCATATCCATATCTTCCGCGACGGCAAGACGTAGCCTGTCCGGTGAGCTAACTATTGCAGAAAACTTTGCCTGGGCCGGTTTTGCCGCCTTGCAGACGACTGATTGCCCTATATCGGCCGGAAAGAGTATCACGTAGTCATCGGCCAGAAGTTCTAGCGCTGCTTTTAGTGTCTGAAAATCCGGCTTGTGGATATCAATTTCGAGAAACTTCACGGCGCTATGCCATAGTTAGCTCACATTCTGCACAACGAAAAACTCTTTTCGCTCCGTCGTGATCGTAAAGACTCAGCAAGACTCCCATGCTCGAATCGCTGACGGTCAAGGATTTCGCACTCATCCGCGAGCTGAACATCCAGTTTGGGCCAGGCCTCAATATCATCACCGGCGAAACCGGGGCAGGCAAGTCCGTTATATTGGGAGCTCTCTCTCTGGTTCTCGGTTACAAAGCCACGACCGATATGATCCGCAGTGGTTCTAAACGCGCAATCGTCGAGGCTGCCTTTGCTATGCCCCCGGATACCCGCAGCGGTGCGCGTGCGCTGCGGCAGGTGCTCACAGACCAGGGGCTCGACGATGACGAGGGTACACTCATCCTCAGGCGCGAAATCAGTATCGAGGGCAAGGGTCGCAGTTTTGTCAATGCTCGCCAGGTGCCTTCTTCAGTCCTGCGCGATATCGGCCGCTTTCTCGTTGATATCCATGGGCAGAACGAGCACCAGAATATTTTGACGGTAGAGCAACACCGTGCAATTCTCGATCGATATGCTCACCTCGGCGATCTGGTAACAGAAATGCGCAAGCTCCATCATGCGCGCGAAGAGGCGCGGCAGAAGCTGTCAAGCGTCACGCTGAGCGAAGACGACAAAGCACGCCGCTTAGACATCCTGCAGCACGAAATTGCAGAACTCGAGTCAGCGCGCATCGACGATGTGCGCGAGATTGATGAACTCATAGCCCGCGAGAAAAGCCTCGCGCATGCAGAAACTCTGGTCAGCGACCTGAACTCCGTTTACGAAGCGCTGAACGGCGAAGGTGGTTTTGTCCCGCGTGGTGGCGCAATCGAGCGCATGCTGGAAGCTGATTCGCAGTACGATGAATCACTCGGAGCGATTCTCACACAATTCAGGGAAAGCTACTACGCACTCGAAGAGATTGCGCGTCAGGTGCGCCAGAAGGCTGAGTCGTATTCGCTCAACCCGGCCGAGCTAGAAGAGATTCGCGAGCGCATTGGTCTTCTGCAATCGATTGCCAGAAAGTATGGGGGCAAGGGACCGGCGGGCGCCAAAGAGGGCGACTATGCGGTTGGTCTCGAAAAGGCGAAGGCATATCTGGAAAAAGCCAGAAACGAACTAGCGGGTATTGAGCTTTCATCGGGTGAAGAGGCTCGGTTGCGCAAAGAGATTGATGCATTGAACGCGCAGATGAAGGACAAGGCGCTTTATCTCTCTGAAAAGCGCAGGCTCGCCTCGCTCGAACTCGAGCAAAAAGTCCAGGCGGAGCTTAAAGCGCTCGGTATGGAAGAGACGCAGATCAAGGTCTCCATACGCTGGGAATACTCGGAAGAGGGAACGGTCACTCAAGATGCGTCGCCAGACAAAAAATACGTGATCGCTCCCACCGGTCTCGACATTGTAGAATTTTTGATGGCGTCATCATCGCGCGAGACGCTGCGCCCGCTGCGCAAGATTGCCTCTGGCGGTGAGATGAGCCGCATCATGCTCGCGCTCAAAAAGATTATTATCGAAACCGACCCGGTCTATACGATGGTTTTCGACGAGGTTGACGCAGGCGTCGGTGGCCGCATCGCCGAGGCGGTGGGGCGCAAGCTCGCCGGACTTTCGCTTTCATCGCAGGTGATCGTGATCACGCACCTGCACCAGATCGCGGGCCTGTCGCCCAACGAGGTGCGCCACTTCAAGGTATCGAAACACAAAGTAGACGGCACCCGCATCACGCGCCTCTCGAAAGAACAGCGCCTGCAAGAGATTGCGCGCATGATAGCCGGCGAGAACATCACCGAATCGGCGCTCAGCCACGCGAAGGCCCTGCTGGCCGAGAAGATACAGTAGAGTATATCTGCGTTTTGCAAAAAACTCGCTTTCGCATTGACGCGCAAGGCGTATAGCTTGCGATTTCGTTGACAATTCAGTGAAAGCGATTCCGTTGGACAAAACGTCCGCAGACGTATGCTTTCCAAACGCAAGGTTGATCGGTTCCGAACCCATAAAGGTGTCTGCCCGGAATTGAACCGTTGGCTTTTCCGGCGCTTGGTGCCAGGTGTCCAATTGCCGGTGCAATTCTTGCTTTTCTTACTGCTTGCGTTGCCGGTAGTAATCTCACTGCGCGCTCGGGACAAAGCGCATGCAGCTTTAGTACTTGAGCAAGGATTTGCAGTCCACGAGCGGGTCGCTGACGGTGTGCGCAGCGTCCTAGAAGACATTGAAAAAGTACCGCAGAATGAACTGTCCGCGCATGTAGCCTGCGGCACAGAAGCAATTCTCATTGCTCTGGGTCCTGTAGCGCTGAGCAAAGCTGTCGAGTGCGGTACAAATCCGGTAGTCTATGCGCTCGTCAGCGTACCGCGCCTCAATCCGTTGGCACAGTCCGAACGCGTGACAGGAGTCGCTTCCGAATTGCCATTGCGGCGCACTCTCGAGGAGTTAAAAAGCCTGTTGCAGCGCGGCATGCGTGCAGGAATTCTATACAGCACGGACGAAAACCACGCACTCGCTGACGAATTCCATTTTTTGGATCCTGAGTTCGGTGTGACGACGCTCAGGCAGCGCGTGCAGTCAGTCCAGGACATAGGGCGCGCGCTGCAGCAACTTGTAGACAAAGATAAAATACAACTGCTCTGGATTCTGCCCGATCCGGTATTTACCCCTGCAGCCTTCAAACGGATTGCAGAAATCTGCGAGCGGCATAAGATTCTGCTCATCAGCTCTTTCGAAGCCCTTGTCGAGGAAGCAGGAGCTGCAATCGCCATAGCTCCCTCGCTGTTCGACGTGGGAGTTAAGGCCGCGCGTCTCGCAGAAAAGATTGAGGCAGGCATAGCTCCGAAACTTTTAGGTTATGAGTTTCCGCAGCAGTACGGTGTTTACATCAACCAGGCTCTGGTGCGCCGGATGCAGTACCGGATACCCGCAGGATTGATGCGTCGTGAAAAAGTAACAACTCTCACAGAAGAAGGTCTCGCGTTCCTGAGGCGGGGCGACAAGGCAGCGGCGCTCAGCGCGTTTGACAAGGTTTTGGCGCTCGAGCCTGGCAATGCGCAGGCATCGTTTTATGCAGGCAGTATTCGTGCCGAAGAGGCATGGACAAAAGCGCAGCGCCATCTGCAGCAGCGTAATTTGCGCTCAGCGCTCCCTGAACTTGTCATTGCAGCGCGGCATATCGCTGAGGCGAGAACATTACTCGGACAGGTGCGTATGAACCTGCAGGGCGAAGTAGCCAGAGTTCTGGAGCGCGGCACGGAATCGTTCGAGTCGCGCAAATTTGCAGAAACAATACGGGCGATGGACTACGTGCTCTTGATAGATCCGGCAAATACCAAAGCCCGGTTATACAGAGAAAAGGCAGAGCAGCGCCTACGCGCGCTCAAGGGAGCAAAATGAGTTTTCTCAAACGATTAAACCGCATCAGTTACAAGTTTGTCGTGACGGTCATGGTGGTGGCACTGCTTGCCGCCATGCCGCTTGCGCTCTACATGCTTTACCGGATGCAGCAGGAGAAAATTGAAAGTCTTTATCTGAACGCAGCGAGTAATGCACACCTCATGGCGCGCAGCAGCGTCGATGTTTACCTGCGCACGGGTGGCAATCTCGAATCTGCGCGCATCGATGCCACGGAAACACTTTCTACCTACAAACGGCATCTTGAGAAAGGCCTCGAATATGCCGAAGTTATTCTCCTGATGCCGAAATATCGGGGTCTATCCCTTGCGCGCCTCGACAAATCGGCAGAAAAGCCCCTTTTTGTCCCCGAGCTGCGCAACAGCGAAGAACGCCTCAGCCGGCTTACGTCCTTCGGCAACGGCATGCTCGCTGAGTGCCCTACCGCACGCGCCTGGCCTTGTTACAATTTCTCGTACGTGGCACGAATCGAGAAACAAGACCTGGTGCTCGGGGTCTATGCGATCTCCTCCGAGTACGTCGAAGCGCCGATTCGGCAGGTGCGCTACGTGATTCTCGCGGTGACACTTCTCACCATGGCGGTTGCCGTGTTTGTGGGATTGACCACTGCGCGTTTTATTACGAACCCAGTCGAGCAGCTCGTGCAGGGAGTGAACCGCTACTCCAAGGGGGAGCTTGAAACCGAGGTAGTGATCGATGCCCGTGATGAAATGGGTACCCTTGCCGAGGCCTTCAACCGCATGGCGCTGGAAATCCGGCGACGCATCCAGGAGATTGAAGAGCATCGTTCGCAACTGGAAATCCGGGTTGAAGAGCGAACCCGCGATCTCAAAGACGCGCTTGAGCAGGTCACGCAGCTCAAAGAACAGCAGGATGGTGACTACTTTCTCACGAGTAACCTGCTTGTGCCGTTGTGCGTGAACCGTAGTAGCAACGATTATGTGAAATGCGATTTTGTCGTGCGGCAGAAAAAACAATTCCGCTTTCGCAAGTGGGAAGGATCTATTGGGGGAGATATCTGCATTACGGCGGATTTGCGCTTCCTGCGGAATGGACGCGTCGAGCACTACACTTTTGCGACGAATGCCGATGCGATGGGTAAGTCGCTGCAGGGCGGCGGCGGAGCGATTGTATTTGGAACGGCGATTAATACCATTCTCACGACTTCGACAGCGGGCAAGCGGGTACTGCAGACGAGGCCCGCAGACTGGTTGATGCGTGTGTATGAGGAGTTGCAAAATATCTTTCTTTCTTTTGACGGTACTATGCTCATTTCGGCGGTACTCATGCTCATCAACCAGCACACCGGTGAAGCTCTCTATATCAACAGCGAGCATCCCTGGACGATTGTGGTGCGCTCCGGACAGGCTGAGTTTATTGAAAACAGCCTGCACACGCGAAAGCTCGGTATCTTGGCGGAAGAGAGCCTGGTCAGTCCGCGGCGCTACCAACTCGAGCCCGGCGATATACTCATTATGGGATCGGATGGTCGTGACGATGTGATCCTGCATACGCCTGAGAATGAATCAGGCGTCATGAACGAAGATGAATCTCTTTTCCTCCGGCATGCGGAAAGAGGCGCAGGCGATTTACATGCCATTCTGGAAAATATCCGGTCGCAGGGACAGCTGACCGACGATTTATCTTTGCTGAAAGTTCTCTTTGCGACGCCGAGACCCGTCGAAGAATTCCAGCCGACCTACGAGTTGACTGCACACGAACATGTGCTCGAGATACTCCTGCAGGTCAAAACGCATCTCAAGCAAAACAATCCTGCCGCAGCGGAGGCGCAGCTCGCGGCGATTCGCGACATCGCCGTTGTGCAAAATATGGCGGAGTTCCATTACTTGCGAGCACGCATCGCGCTGCTGCGTGGGGAATTGGAAGCGGCAGCGGATTATACAGAAAAAGCTATCGCGATAGCTCCGGAAAATCCCGTTTTGCATAAACTGCTGGGACAGATTCGGCTGAGACTCCGGCAAAATGCTTCTGCGCTGGAGAGCTTTCGGGCAGCGCTGCGCATACGCGAAGACGAACGGATACGGGGACTCGTTCAGCATCTGGAGGCACAAACGTGAAGGCGGTAAAGTCTCGCGACTGCTGCATTACACGACGCACGTGGATCGCGATGCGGTTCTGCGTCCTGCTTCCTGCATGCATTTGTGTTCAGGCGCTCTTTGCACAGGATTCCGCTGGCGAGTTCGACTTTTCCAACCTGCCTGCGAGCGAGAAGGTGGAACAAGCCGAAAGCGCCCAGGACAAAAGAGATGACAAACGACTTGGCAGCAGGGACGTCTTTCAGTATTTCCAGCGCATCAAGGTCGTGAGTTCGTCAAAAGTCGAGCAGTCGCTGTTCGAAACCCCCGGTAACGTTCTGGTTTTTGATCGCGATCACATCGCGGAGCAAGCGTATTTTGATCTCAACGAGTTACTCTACTACCAGGCGGGATTCATGCCTGCGCAGGGTACGGAGCGCAGGACGATTGCCTCCCGGGGTTTGCACGAGGACTGGAACAACACGCACTATTTACTTCTAATCGACGGTCTGCCCTACAACGATAACAGCGATGGTTCCGCGCATACCTGGGAGGTCACGCCGCTGCATCTTGCAAAACAGATCGAAATTATCCGCGGTCCGGGCTCCGCGCTTTATGGCAGCAATGCCATGAACGGTGTCATTTCGCTGACGACGCTCAGCGGGCGCGACATGAACGGCGGCTTCGATCTGCGCACGCGTTATGGCAGTATGAACACACTGCGTACAGATCTTGTTGCTGGCAACCAGATAGGATTCTTCCAGTACCTGGCATCTGCATCGTATTTTTCGACTGCAGGAAATTCTTATCCGAGCCTGGAAAACTTCGACCACAGCAGCCGGTTTGATGACGCAGGAAATCCGCTGCGCTTTCCGGTGAACGACAAGCGGAATGCGCGGCATTTTTTGCTCAAGCTCCAGGGCGTGGATAAATGGGAAAACCTGCAGCTCACCTTGCAGCACCAGGCGCAGAATTTCCGGACATTCGACGGCTGGGATTACCAAATTAACGATGAATGGGATTACAACATTGCCGAGCGCAACATGCTGGCGCTGCATTATCGCTCCCCCGCAACGCAAACGTTTGCGCAGGAATATGCCGTGCGCTACCAGGCGTACCGGCAGGTCTATTCGCAGTTCTTGGGCGTGGATAATTCTTACAGCGGCTTTTACCCCGACGGCATACAGGAACATCTCGACACGACGGTGCATGACATATTCGGTCGAGCGCAGTTCAGCCTGAAACTGCCACAACGCAGCGTTGCGCTCGTGGGAACTGAAGCAACGGTCTTTGGTTATTACGGCGATGACCGCCATGTGGCAAATTTCGATCCGAATGATCCGGATTTTTCGCCGTGGATCGAAGGAACGCATCCGGACGTTGCGCCGGGGGAGCTCAACTTTACGCGCCGGTTGGGTGACTTCTTCGCTCCTATCCGCAACAAGCCGGTTATGCGCACTTCAGCGTACGCGCAGTATCTGAGTGGCAATCTATTGCGTGCGCTCCAATTTGTGCTGGGTGCGCGCTACGACCGTCTGCAGGCTGATTATACCTGGCAGGAAGAATCGCGCCAGATAAACTTCCAGAATATCAGTCCCCGAGCGGCCTTAATTTTTCTGCCGACGGAAACGTTTTCTCTGAAACTCTTAGGCGGCCAGGCGTTCCGCGATCCGGCGATCGTAGAGCTTTTTAGCAGCAATTCGTGGTTTGCGAGCGCCAATCCGCTGAACCTAAAACCAGAACGCATTACGACCGTTGAATTGATCGCTTTGCACCAGTTGCCCTTCGGCCTGCGCTGGCAGATCGGTGGATTTTGGAACCGTTTCCAGAATGTCATCAGCTATGACACTTCTGCCGGTCAGAATACTCTGAATAATCTCTATACTACCGAAAGCGCAGGTGGCGAGGCTGATCTTGTCTTCGAGCGAGGCCGCTTTAAGGTAACGTTCGGTTATGGCTATGCGCTCCGGTTACGCGAAGAGGCACAATCGGAAAATTTCGTGAGCGAAAACAATCTTACCGAGTACGCTCCGCACTCCGCCAAGGCGACCGTGTCGTGGCAGATCGGCGCGTGGCTCTTAGCCCTGCGTACAATGGCCTATACAGAAGTCGCTCGCCGCGCGGGCAGCGATTTGTCATACGTACCTGCCCGAGTGCCATCGTATGTCGAGCTGGCTGCGCGCGTGCTTTTTCAGCCTGTCGCAGGTATTCAGGCAGGCGTCGAAGGGCGTAATCTGCTTAATCAGGAGCAGTTTACGATTGCAAGCGGCGCGGTGTACGATTATCGGCGTGAAATGCGTTCATTCTATGGTTTCGTTCGCATAGCCCTATGATTCTGCTTCAAGCATTGGGTATCGGGAAGAAGTTACCGGCCAGCGGACTAACAGGCTGTTGAAAAACAGCCGTAAAGCAGGACGTTGAAACCGAGCACGGGATTTTTCAACATCCTCCTAATCCAACCTCTCGTAAACCCGCATCGCGTGGTCGAGAAAGTCGGTCGAGACGAAATACTTGCCGTCGGGCGATACATCGAGCCCGGTCGGTTGGTTGCCGCCTTCTATTTCTTCAATTACCTTGCGTGTTGCCAGGTCGATCACCATGACCTTACCGAAGTCAGGGCCCTTGAGCAAGAAGGATTGTTTATTGTTATGGCCCCGGCACGATACATAGAGGTACTTTCCATCCGGCGATTCGACAATGGTGTTCGGGTTTGCAAATACCTTTACTTCGCCAGCCTTTTGATAGTTTTCAATGAAGTACACCCGGTTTTTCGCCATGTCAGACACGGCAAAGACATCTGTACCAGTTCTGAGTCTGACAGCGTGCCGGTGCGCGCCGCCCGAGATGATTGTGCGGCTGATTTTTTGTGAGTTGAGGTCGATGAGCGCGGTCCGTCCCGCCTGGTCGGCGTCGGTTTTACCGCCGAACATCGCCGCCACCATGGTGTTGCCGTCCGCGCTAAAGGCCATGCCGCGCGGTACGCTGCCCAGTTTTATCTTCCTCATTTCTTTGAGCTCCTGCACTGAGACCACCGAGATGTCGGCGCTGTTCCAGTTGCTGGCATAGACCAGGTTGCGCACGGAATCAAAGGCGAGCACCTTGGTCCAGGCGCCCGATACATGAATGGTTCCGCGGTATTCGAGCGTGTCAGCAGCGAAGCGGTGTATCGCGGCTGCCTTCATCTGGCTCACCCAGAACTCCCCCCGTGTCGGTACCCGCACACTCTCGACGAAGCCACCGCGTCTGGCGTATTGCGCGGGCAGTTCGAGGCGGCGAATCGCACCCGTTAAAATATCGATGACTTCGATGTGGTTGTCGTCGAGCAGGGGCAAAATTACCTGTCGGTCTGAAATAAACATCGCGCTCTTCGGCTGCTTACCCGTTGCTATGCGCGAGACGAAGCGGTGGCGGCTAGCCGGGTTATCGATGAAGATGAGCGGCGTTTCTGCGACCTTGTCTGCCGTAAGGGCCACCTTGACGAGCCGGCTGCCGCCCGTCTTCTTGTCGGTAACCATGATGAAGAGGCTGTCTTCGCGGGCAGGGCGGTTCATCAGGGTAAGCTCCGCCTGCGCGAGCGTCTTGTCGTGCTTCGAGAAACGCGCCTTCAGTTCTTTGTCGTCGAGGGTAAAGACTGCAGGGGCGTACGGCTGCACCAGCAGGCGCAGCTGGCATTTCTTTGCTGACTCACCTGACCGGGTACACTGCGCGCGCGCTGCAGTGATGGGGGAGCTTACCTGTTCCGGGGCACTGGCTACCGGGTGTGGACTCACCATGGCTGCAGCCAAAATGCTGAGACGAGCGAGAGGCATAAGCATCGCAATGCTCTGAAAGTTTCGCCCTTTGCGCCTCATGAGCGCGGTACGCGATATTTTCAGGCATTCCATAGTGGTAAAACCTCGATACGAAGCGGCACGGAACAGAATTATTCGCTTTAAGGAAGCGCCGGGAAATCCGACATAATGAGCAGGGCGTGCGGGGTTTTTCGCACAGCCAAACCGGGTAAGAGCAGTGATTGAGCTGAGCAGGCTAAACGGCAAGGTATTTTTCCTGAACCATAACCTGATCGAGATATTCGAATCAACGCCCGATACCGTGATTAAGCTGACCGACGGCACGAAATACATCGTGCGCGAGAAGCCCGAAGAGCTGCTCGCAAAAATTGTGTCTTTTAACCGGCAGATTTTTGCCGAAAGGACGCGGACAGAATAGTTTTTTTATGTGATTGCCCTGCAATCACACAAAAAAGGAGAATGGCATGGCAGACGCAGAAGACTTAGACCAGGACGAAGCTGGCGAAGAGGCCGTCGCCGCCCCGATGGGGGGCGGCAGGTCGCGAGTTGTAACAATACTCATCTGGGTGGTCGCTGGCCTGATTGCGCTGGCGTTGATGTTTGTCATAGCAGTAATGGTGGCAAAGTACTATAAGAACGCCGACTTCCAGGAAACCGAGAGCATCACAATCGCGCCGCCGAGCGCTCCCCCCGCAATCTTCAAGATCGCGCACGAGTTTCGTGTGAACACGGCCGATACCGACGAAGCACACTACGCGCAGGCGGTGATTACTCTGGGTTATGAGGGCGAGGTGAACAAGCAGCTCGACGCTGAACTGGCCAAGCGTCTGCCCCAAATTATCCACATCATCAATATCATCCTTGGCGGCAAACGCAAGGATGAACTTTTCACGCCGTTGCAAAAACTCAATCTGGGCGAAGAGATTAAGAACCAGATCAACATGATTCTGCGCGACGGCAAGATATCTGAAGTAATGTTTGAGCAGTTGGTGGTAAGTTGATGGTTAATTTCCGGCACGGAAATTCATCACGGAGGCAAAATGGGTGACGGTTCACTTTCGCAGGAAGAAATAGATGCCTTATTGATGGGCACAGACGACATGGCCGCTCCTACCGGCAAGGCCGGTGGAGTTGCCACGTCAGACAGCGGCAGTCTGTCGCCGACTGAACGGGAACTCCTGGCAGATGCCTTCAATGACGCGATGCAGGTCGCGGGCGCCCAGGCGGGCGCAATGGTTGGCAAAAATGTTCAGATAACCAACGCGCAAGTTGACGAAATTTCTCCGGCTCAGCTTGCGGCAGAATTGCCCAAGGGCGGTGTGCTGGCAGAGATTATGATGGGGCCGACCCAGACAGTTCTCGCATTCCCGAAAGATCTGGCGCGGCGCATTGCGCAGACTATGATGGGCGCTACCGACGACGGCGGAGATATCAGCGAAGCCCATCTTTCTACTCTGTCAGAGCTTTCGCAGAGCATCATTTCTTCAATCGCTAACGGGCTGGGCGCAAAGTTCAATGATTCGCTTTCGCCGTCGATGCCCAACATGAGAATCTTCAACGGGCCGGGCGACGCTCCGCAGTTTTCCGGTTCGATCGTGAAGATTTCTTGCAACATGTCGGTCGAGGGCATACCCGGCTCGCGCGTCATACACTACATCGACGGCGCCTCGGCGTCGCGTTGGGCCAAGGCGAACCGCGGCTCAGCGGCGCCACAGGCCGCCTCGTTCGATATGGATTTTGGCGCTCCTGCCGGCGGTGGCGGCGGTGGCGGCGGCGGTATCGGGGGGGGAGTTTCCGTAAACCCGATCAATTTTCCTAGCCTGCAGCAAGGCAGTGGCGCGGCACAGCTGCCGCCGAACCTGGAACTGCTGCTCGACGTGCAGATGGCTCTCACAGTCGAGCTCGGCCGGACGAAAAAATATGTCAAAGAAATTCTCTCGCTGGGGGAAGGCTCGATCATTGAGCTCGACAAGCTCGCGGGTGAGCCGGTGGATCTTTTGGTAAACGGCAAACTGATTGCCCGCGGCGAGGTTGTGGTCATCGACGAGAACTTCGGCGTGCGCGTAACCGACATCGTCGGCCCCGCAGAACGCATGGCGAGGATGTCAGGAGGCTAAATGGCCTTGGCTACTTAGCCTCCTGACATAATATCAAGGTATTCCCGTCGCGGTCACTTCGTTCGAAGCCTCGGAGCGCACACCCTTACGCGAGTGCGCCTGCAGGCGAAAATAGTACGTGGTGCCCACTTCGAATGGCAGAACATTCGTGAAGCGCTCGAGAATGACGCTGCGCACTGTATTCACATCAAATTCATTCCTTGAATGCAGAAATGTCGGGACGCTGCCATTAATGGTGAGCGGCTCCATCGTAAAGGCTTCGCTGTCACCGATGCTGATGCGCGAAATCAAAAGGTTATAGCCATCAAAGGTTTCTTCCTGGTTCTGTACTGTGTATTGTACGAGCATTTTCTGCCCCGGTAGCGCGGTCACTTGCAAACCGGTCGGTCGCTTGAGATAGAGCTCCTGGTCAAAGGGTATGCTCGTACCGCAGCGCAGAAGCAAAAGACTGACGACGATGCTGGCTGCAAGGCGCGGCACGGATGCGTCAGCCTCGCAAAATCTTTTTCAGGCGGTCAAACAGAATGGCGCATGAGGTTCTTACCCCCTGAGCCCGGCAAGCCAGTTCAGCATCTCACGCAGTATGGTTGCCTTATCCGTGCGTACGAATTCGCTGAGCAGTATATGGTTGCCGTCAGCAATTTCGATGAGGCGGTTCTTGCCCGCCTGTGAGCTGCCGAGCTGTGGCATGAGCTTGCGGACCGCAGCGACGTCGATGGCTTCGTCCTGGTGTTTTTCGTCCTTGTAGTGAACAAGCGTGAGCACAGGTGCCTTGATTGCCGCGAAGGTTTCCGGCTTAACGACAAAGCGTCGCAGGTTATTCAGGTTTACCAGCGCAGAAAATTTCTGTTTGATGAGCCAGTGCTTTTCGTAATCCGGATGCTTGCGGTTCTCGGGATCGCTCTTCCAGCCTGCATCGCGCTCAGTGCCCATGACAATTTGTCCGAGCGCAAGACCACCGGGAAAATTGAGGAGCCGCGTCGCTTTATTGGCAAAATCCCAGAGTGGTGAAGCGAGTATTACCGCATGCAGGCGATCGCTATAGCGCGCAGCGAGGTAAGTGGCGATAAGAGCTCCGGTGCTCGTGCCAATCAGGACTATTTTCTTTCCGAGCAGGGGCATATGCAGCAAGGCATCTTCGGCGGCTGTGAGGTACTGCTCAAACGTTGCTGCGGCGTGCGCGTCTGCCGTCGTACCATGGCCTGGCAGGCGCAGGTAGTAAACGTTGGCGCGCAGTTTCCTGGCAAGTATGTCGACGGAGTATTCACCCTCGGCGCGGGTTGCGCCAAAGCCGTGTATGTAGAGAATTGCCATGCCGTTTTTTTCGGGCTCGTTTATGACCAACCGCTCGGTTGCACGCTCGGGCACGCCAATAGCCAACGAAAAGTTGCGGTTGCGTTCGTAAAAAGTCTCGAAATCCTGCGCCCGGATACGGGCGGAGTTGCTGTATTTCAGATCGGCCTTTCGGTAGTAGGCTATGGCATAGACGATCGAGCCGGATGCCAGTACCAGAAGGAGCAATTTACGGCGCATGGGCTATTTGCACTTGCCGCGTGAGAGCGGCGAGCCTTTTTAACCCGGTCATGCCTGCGCAGAAAAAAAGCTCCCCACACAAAACAAAACTTGTACTGATCGACGGTCACGCGATGGCGTATCGCGCGCACTTCGCCTTTGCCGGACAGCATCTGACCGACAGCGCTGGCAACCCCACAGAAACAACTTTCGGTTTTTACCGTATGCTCGCGCGGCTGATTATCGACCGCAGGCCGACACATGTTGTCTTATGTTTTGATCCCGGACGCGAAGAAAATCCCCGCTATGAGCTCTATCCCGATTACAAGGCGAACCGGCCGCCGATGCCCGACGAATTGCGCCGGCAAATCGACGACATACAGAAAATTGCGGGGGAGCTTCACCTGCCACCACTCATCGTCGAGGGAGCAGAGGCCGACGACACCATCGCTTCGATTATCGAACAATACAGAGATCAATTTGACGAGATCGAAATTGTCTCGGGCGATAAGGACCTCTACAATATGCTCTTTAAGAATGTCGTTATGCTTCGCTCCAAAAAAGGCGTGACTGAGTTCAGCGAAATCGACGAAGCCTGGCTGAAAAAAGAAATCGGCATTTCGCGCGAGCAGGTTCCCGATTACATGGCATTAGTGGGCGATACGGCAGACAACGTTCCCGGGGTCAAAGGAGTAGGCGAGAAAACCGCAGCTAAGCTCATTCACGAGTACAAGACGCTCGAGAAAATCTACAAGAACCTGGGGAAAATAAAGCCCGACAGTTTGCGCGCAAAGCTCGAGGCTAGTCGCGAAAACGCCTTCCTATCGCAGAAGCTTGTAACTCTGCGCAAGGATATTCCGCTGGCAGTAAAACCACTCGATATGTTGCTGAAGCTTGGCGCAGAGGGTAGCGATGTCTTCCGCAAACGTGGTTTTGCTACTGTAGCCAGCGAATGGGAAAAGGTGATAAAGTTGACTGGCATAACCTCTGCAGCGCCGGGCGAAGCAGGTGCGACATTTGCGTCGGTCGCCGGGCAGCACAGCAGGGTCCGATTTTGCGAACACATGCAGACAATTACTACGATTGCACAGCTCAAGGATTTGCTTGCCTTCCTCTCTAAACTCGACGAAGTCTGTGTGGATACCGAGACCACAGGTCTCGCGATACATGATAGCGAGATATTTGGGGTTTCGTTTGGCTGGTATGCAGACAAAAAGCTGCACAGTGCTTACATCGCGCTGCCCGACGGGGGCGAGGCTGCCATGAATGGCGACTATGCTGACGCTGACGGAGCAGGCAAGCTGCTGCCGCTGCTCAAAGACTTTCTCGAAAACAAGAAAATCCGTAAGGTCGGACAGAATATCAAGTTTGACATCCAGGTATTTCGCCGCGCTGGCATAGAGGTGGCAAACTATGCCGACGACACAATGCTCCTGTCGTACCTGCTAAACCCCAATATCCGCCGTCACAATATGGACGACATGGCAGAAGACTATCTGCAGCATAAGACCATGACATATGACGAACTCGTAGGCAAGGGCAGAGGGCGCCTGCCCATTGGCGCGGTGCCGCTCGATAGATTGTCGCATTATGCCTGCGAAGATGCCGAGGTGACACTTGCGCTGCGCGATGAACTCCTGCCGCGCGTAAAGGCTGCCTCGCTGGATAAGGTTTATCGGGAAATCGATCTGCCGCTTGCCGGTGTGCTCGCTGACATCGAGTATACCGGTATTGCGATTGACGTGCAGCACCTGACAGAACTCGGTAAAGAATACAAGAAGAAAATTGCAGCAGCAGAGAAACTCATCTACAAACACGCGGGTGAAGAATTCAACATCGCCTCTACTAAGCAGTTGCAGACGGTGCTCTTTGACAAACTGAAAATTGCCTCGGGCCGCAAAACCGAGAAAGGCGCGCTTTCCACAGACCAGAGCGTGCTCGAAGAGCTCAGCAACGCGCACCCGATCATTGCGCCGATTCTCGATTACCGCTTTTACACCAAACTGCTGAGTACATACGTCGAGGCGCTGCCAGAGCACGTCAGCAAGGCAACCGGCCGCGTGCACACCTCGCTCTCGCAGGTCACCGCTGCGACAGGCAGGCTTTCGAGCTTAGAGCCAAATTTGCAAAATATTCCCGTCAAGGGCGAAGAGGGAGCTGAGCTACGAGCCGCGTTCATTGCCGCGAAAGGCAAAAAGCTCCTGAGCCTGGATTACAGCCAGATTGAACTGCGCATACTCGCGCACTACTCTGAGGACAAGAACCTGATCGCAGCCTACCTGAACGACGAAGACATACACGACCGCGCGGCGTACATGCTCTTTAGGTCGCGCTTCGACGAAGCCAAAGGCGATTTTTCTGCGCCACATCGCGAAGTGGTTTTTGAGGTAAATGCAGAAGACTTGAGGAAAATGAAGGCGACCGGCAAGTTCGGCGATTTCCGCTCGCAGGCAAAGGTACTCAACTTCTCCATCGTCTATGGCGTCACCGAGTTCGGCCTCGCGCGCAATCTCGGCATTACCCGGGACGAGGCGCGGGAGCTTATGGCGAATTACTTCGCCGCGTTTCCGGGTATAAAGACGTTTATGCAGCATGCGATCGAATCGGCGCGTAAGACTGGTTACGCTGAGAATTTGTTCGGCCGCCGCCGTCCCATAAGCGATCTCGGACACAGTAATCGCTTTGTGCGCGAAGCAGCGGAGCGTCTGGCGATCAATACGCCGGTACAGTCCACTGCGGCAGATCTGATCAAGAAGGCAATGATTGTAATCGCAGAAAAGCTCCGTGAGGCAAAGATGGCCTCGCGTATGGTGCTGCAGATTCACGACGAACTGCTCTTCGAGGTCGCGCCCGGCGAGGAGGCCGCACTCGAGCGCCTGGCAAAAGATGCGATGGAAAATGTGGTTAAACTGAAGGTCCCCCTAAAGGTTGACGGGCATTTCGGACGCAACTGGAATGAGTGTAAAGGATAGCTTGACGCTCTGTTAAATTCATCAGTTTTGCCTAAGGGGCGCGCAAGCGACCTTTAGAGAAAACACTCGCTCGGGTGGTGGAATTGGTAGACACGTACGCTTGAGGTGCGTATGCTTTACGGCGTGGGGGTTCAAGTCCCCCCTCGAGTACATTCCCTTCTTTAATCCCCGCACGGCCGGGGCCCTTTCGCTTGCCGATGCTTTC
>CAYOZO010000060.1:0-20071 GCA_964408405.1 uncultured Turneriella sp. | reverse complement strand
ATCGCGAATCGCGGCGTCTGCAGCGAGCACGGGATTTTTTCAACATCCTGCTAGTAGAGGGACTATGTTGATTACCAGTGTTTCTTTACCTGCCAATCTGGCGAAACTGTGGAGGCGGAAGCAGTCGCGTATCCTGCGCTTCATGTCGGCAGGCCTGCGTGCTGAGGTTCGGCGTGGTCGAATGCGGCGGGGCGTCAAGCGGCGGTATAATCGTGGGCAGGGGGCTTTTGACATTGTAACGACCAGATTCAGTGCCGAGCAGTATGATACCCTGCATACGGCAGCGGCGGGCCTGCGGGTGAGCGTGTCTTGGTTGATCTTTAAACTGATCTTGTTGTGGAAGAACACGAGAAAGAAGCGGAAAGTAAAAATTCGTGCGACTAACTATTTGCTCGTTCTGCATCAGTGGAGCGAAAATCTGGTCAGCTATACGGAAAAAATCCGGTTTGGCAGAAGAATCATACTCCCACCATAGCCTCAACCACGTTAGTCCACCCCGCCGCAATATTCGCCAAGTTATACCCCCCACCCCCGAGCGCCAGCAGACGCCCACCCGCATACTGCTGCGCAATCTGCGCGAGCTCAGTAGCTGCCTTCGCAAAAGATGCAGGCGAATACTCCATTCCCGTCAGCGGGTCGCCGGCGATCGAATCGGCGCCACACTGCAAGATAATAAACTCGGGTTTGTGTGCATGCAAGTGCGCAGTGACTCGCTCCCAGGCACGATCGAAATCCCCATCATTCGAACCTGCCGCCATTGGTATGTTGAGTTTCCGCCCAGCAGCCTCGCCCGTGCCTATTTCATCAGCATCGCCACTGCCGGGGTAGATGTACTGCTGGTGCAGGTCGGCGAAGATGAGGCGCGGCTCATCTTCGAATTCATAAAACACTCCATCGCCGTGATGCGCGTCGATGTCGACGTACGCGATGCGCGTGAGCCCGTGCTCAGACATCAGGTGCTCGATCACAATGCCGGCATCGTTAAAGATACAGAAACCACCCGCAGTGTTGCGCCGCGCATGGTGCAGACCGGCAATTGGCACGAAAGCTGTATCGGTATCACCCTGCATGATCGCATGCGCCGCGGTGAGCGCGGTCGCGCAGACGGTCAGTGCTGCATCAAAACAACCGGGAAAGGCCGGTGTGTCGCCACGGTCGAGCAGGCCGAAGCCCTGGTCTGACGAACGCTTCACCAGCTCGACGTAAGCGTGACGGTGAAAGTATTCCAAAATTTCAGGGTCGCCATTAGTGGGAGTTTTCACGGTACTGCGCTTCGGCAACTCGCGTTTCAGAAATTCGTCATAGAACGCGCCGAAGCGTTTGGTGCTGAATGGGTGACCACCGGGAAAACCGTAGCGAGCGAGTGCCTCGCCGGCGTAAACTTGCGTGCGCATGGGGCAGGGGAGCACGAGTGTTGTGGTGACGCAAGCCGAATTTTCAGAGAATTATGGGCTAACATTGAGCAGTATATGCGAAATTTTCAGAGTCCTTCTGGTCCTTCTGCAGGGTGTTCGCCACGACCGCGATTACCGCGAAACCAAAAAACTTTGCCTGCCTGGTCGCTGCTATCGCGATCAGGCATGGTATCACAGTATTGCACTATACCTGCGATTTTTCGGCCATCGCCGAGTTTACCGACTTGCGCGCGCGGCGCGTGGGTTGAGGGCTTAACTACACCGCGCCTTCGTCGACTCCGCGCGTTTGGCTGCTGCTAGTATCCTACAAGCAATCCTGACGTGGCATCAATCGCGGCGAAACGGCTGACGGGCATGCCTCCTATCGACGTAAATGCTCCACCTGCATAAACTGTCGTTCCAGAGACAACCAATGCCATCACCGATCCGTTCGCATTTGGATCCCATGCAATCGAAGCGCCGCCGAGCGTCGTGGCCGCGATATTATTCCGCGTTTGGCTGGCAGCCGAGGTAAAATTACCCCCGAAATACACGTTACTACCCGAGATGGCGATGGCATTGACTGAGGCGCTGCCTGAAGTTGGGTTCGGTGCGAAGCCGCCCGTGCACCCATCTTGATTTGCCATGTCACTGGCGAGATCCTGAAAAGAGCCAATATTGATGCGCGAATACGTAGGGCCGACACTGCATGAGCTCGATCCACCCCCAACTGTATCATAGAACCCACCGGCAAAAATATCCGGATCTGTTGTTCCAAGTATAGCCAGTGAAGTCACATACGCAGAAGCGGGCGCGCCTATGTAAGTTAGGTAGGGATTCCAGTATGTGGCATTCTGCGACGAAGTGCCTACCGCTCCCAAACGAAACCGCGTTGCAAGCCCGACTGAACCAAAGCTGCCACCGACATAGAGAGTTGATCCGAGTCGTTTCAGTGCCCGCACTACCCCGGTGGGGGCTGGATTCCAGCCTACAATTCCAGCGCCAGTTGTGGTATTCAGCTTCGCGAGGTAATTCTGCGTCAACCCGCCGATAGAGGTGAAATCCCCACCTGCGAATACGGCCGATCCGGAAATAACCTCGATCGTTCTGACAGTGTTGTTCGCATCAGGATTCCAGGTGGTGGCATTGCCCGAGGAGTCGATTGCTGCGATTCGATTGCGGGCTGCACCTCCGATATTGGTAAAGGTCCCTCCAACATAAACGGTAGAGCCATCGATAGCGATAGTGTTGATGGTATTGTCAGAATTCGGATTCCAGGTGGTAGGGTACCCCGAACTCGTTGTAATGGCAGCAATGTTGTTACGGACGATCCCATTCACCATACCAAAGTCTCCGCCGGCAAAGACAGTGCTGTTCGCCATGGCAAGCGTCCGGGCTGCCGCAGCGGCGCCAGGATTCCAGCTGTTTGCCGTTCCTGCGGTGGTGTCGAGGCATGCCAGTCGACCACGCGCCTGCCCGCCGATCGAGGTAAAGTCTCCGGCGACGCAAATATTTGTACCGGAAACAACGCTGGCGTAGACAGCGGTCCCGTTGGCAGCGGCGTCCCAGCCCGCCACGGCATTGCCGGCGGAATTATCGAGTGCGGCGATTCGGTTACGCGCCTGCCCACCGATCGTGGTGAAAGTCCCGCCTGCAAATATCGTAGAGCCCGATACAGCGATTGTATGGACAATACCTGACGTCGCATTTGGATTCCATGTCAGGTTGGCAGTGCCCGTAGTCGCATCGAGTGCAGCGATTCGGTTGCGGGTTTGACCACCGATGCTCGTGAATTGCCCGCCAGCATAGACAGTGCTTCCATCAATCGTGATTGCGTAAACGGGGTTGTTGCAGCTGGCATTCCAGGCGCTGATTGCGGCGCCTGTTGTATTGTCCAGAGCCGCGATATAACTCCGCGAAAGACCACCAATGGTTGCGAATGAGCCACCGGCGTATATAGTCGTACCCGAGACAGCAATTGCCCGGACAGTACTGCTGGCATTTGCATCCCAGCTGGTGGCAACGCCGGTTGAAGAATCGATTCCTGCTATACGATTGCGCGTTTGTCCGCCTATAGTCGTGAAGCTGCCACCCGCGTAGACTACGGAGCCCGAAACTGCGAGCGCGAGTACATCGCCGTTCGCGTCCGGATTCCAGGGATGCAGGCTCCCGTTGGCATTGAATCTCGCAAGCCGATTGCGCGTAGTGTTTCCGATTTTCGTGAACGTTCCGCCAATGTAATACCCACCGCTACCATCTGGAGCAGCGGCGCTAATTGTGCCGTTAACGCGTTCGGTCAGCATCAGGGCCATTTGGCCATCGGTTTTGTTGAGAAAAACCCCTGAGCCTGTATAGGGCCCGAGACGACTAGACGCCCCTCCGATATATAGAGTCCCAGATGCTTCTGCTATCGCATTCACTGAACCATCGGTAACAAACCTTGGCGGGCCGGAAATCGATCGCGAACCCGAAGCCGAATTGCCTGCGGCGTCAAATACCGAGTTTGCAGCCAGACCGACTGTATCCTGTCCAATATCCCCCGCAACCACTGCGCTGTCACTGGCAAGTAAGATTACCCCATCGCTGCCATCGGCTTCGGCGACGCCTGATATTGCCGTCGCTCCGCCGGCGGCCACATTGGTATAATTGAACGCACCGGCAGCCAATGTATCTCCACCAGTTGCACTGGAATACACGCGCTCCGAAAAACGCAAATAGAGAGAAGAATTCAGTGGTGTTATTACATCGACAAGAACAGGAGCTACCCTGTCTGCCTCGGTCACCGTCGCCGCAATCTTTTCCTTGTTCACGCCTTCAAGCATTGGTTCGCTCGTGGTTGTAACATCAGGCGTAGCGCCCGTATCGAGTTCGCTGCTTTCATCAAACGCAACATAGATTACCTTGTCGTTCTTAGTATCGCCGCTGACGGTGGGGTCAAAGCGCACGTTATTGTAACCGGCCACGAGCCAGCGCGTCGTCGAGTTACCCTGCGCGGCGTCGCTGATATAACCCGGGAAGGTCGTGTCGTTGATGTTTTTGTCGAAAGTCAGCCGGTAGTGGTCAATCTTGCCGTCGGAGTCGACGTCCATGGTCTCTGCAGAAAGCAGTGTCGGCGGGCCTGTCTCACCGCGAAATTCGACCTGTTTTGGGCCGCGCGGCGCGTTGCAGTGCAGCAGGCCCAGTAGCATGAAACTCAATGCAAACTTGTTTGTGTATTTGGTCATGTTAGTCCTCATAGCCTAAAGGTCAGGCCTCCCGTCGTGATGACTTGTCCGGCTGATGAGCCGATGTAAAAATGCTGGCGGTACATCGCCTGCACGTTGAGGTGCAGGTTCTGCGTGATGCGAAAGCCAAGCTTGAGGCCGCCTTCGGCAAAAGGTGCGCTGGTATTGATTGTGTCGCTGCTGAGCGGATTGCCCGCAGTGTCGACGGGCAGGCTCGAGAGCGTTGAATAGTCCAGCGTCAGGCTCGCCAGAGAAAAACCCCCGCCCACAAGTGGCATGAAACCGAAACGCCAAAGCTCCAACCTGTAACCCAGGTGACCCGCGAGCGAATAGTCTGTGACAGAGAGCTTCGCCTTCTTCGCGTCGTTGGCCACCGACAGGTTCGTCGAACCGAACTGCGCGCCGCCGGTGATGTCGAAGGTGAGCCGGTTCAGAAAAAGATCGTGGTAGCGGTAGCTACCGTAGACGCCGATGGTCTGCGGCACATCTTTATTGTTGAGCTTGGTCGTTGTCGCGTAGTTGCCCGTAAACGCATCGGGTACAGATACCGGCGAAATACCGCCGAAGATGCCGATTTCATGCGGCGTTAGTTCACCGGCATCGATCACATCCTGGCTCAGCTCGCCCTTGTTGGGGAGCACTGCCTTAGCCTCGGCCACGACACGACCGGCGAGTCTTTCGACGTTTTCAAACAGGGTCGCATCGGTGGGCATGACCATGTCAAACTCGCTGACGACGCGGCGGTTGCCGACATCGAGCACGAACACGTGCGCAGTGATGACAAAATCGTGCGCCCGCACTCCCTTGCGGGGTTTCTTTTCGATAATCGCCTGGTAGAAGCCGCCGACGACAATGTCCTGCCGCGCAACCGCGCCGATGTTAAGGCCAAAGCTGCGGGTGTAGTTGTCCTCTGGCCAGAGAAACAGGTTTTTCTGTGCCAGCGCGCGCCAATCTTGCTGCGGCATCTCTTTGAAATCATACTTCGCCTTCAAATCATTGCGTACGGCCTCGGTGATCGACTCTTCGAGGTACGTGTAGTCGGGGTTCTTGTCGAGGTTCTTGAAGTCGAGAATGAGTACTTTCTTGAGCGATTGGGCGAACAGGCCTTGGGCGCTCAGCGCGAAGGCGAAAACGAGCAAAAATCGGAGTACAAGAGAGTACATGCGGACTACAATCCTAGCCGGGTATGGTTAGCGCGTAAAGAGCTAAATGTATCTTTTTCCGAATCGTCTATGGCAAATACGTGGCTGACTTTCAGCACCGGAGTGCTGTATATAGTCGGCCCGATCTCTGCGATCCAGCCACAAGCGTTTGACCCCCCGCCTGCGCACCTGATTTTGGCGGCATGAAATTTATCACGGGTAGTCTGGTTATTTTCATTGTCATGTTTTCGCTTCGAGCGCAGGAAGATTTCAAAGCAGGAGATATTGTCTACTCGACGGTGGCGGTGCTGCGCGTCAGGGCGACGCCTGATCTGAACGGTAAGCAGATGGGCAAGCTCGAAAAAGGCGACAGCCTGCGCGTTTTGCAGGTAACGGGGAGCGAGGTCACGGTTGACAAGAAAAAGGCGCGCTGGGTGGAATTTGATTTTGAGGGACAAAAGGGTTATGCCTTCGCCGGATTTCTTTCCGCGAAATGGCCGCTCCTCGTCCATACCGCAAAACAATGGGAAAAGGCAGAAAAAAAGAATGCCGCAAGCATTGCTCGCCGCGAGAAGCAGGCGAAAAGCCTGCCGGCCGACGAGCCGCAGCCGTTTGTCGAATGTCTGAGTATAGAGACTTTTGGCTATCCTGCGGAATACGAGGCTGGATGCAGCGATAAAAAGATCGAAGCGATTCGCAAAATCATGCAGCAGCGCGGTCTCAATCGTAACGAGGCTGTAGAGCAGTACGGCGACGCGTACTGCCGAGGCTGGCTGGAACTGGAAATCGCAGGCTATAACTGCTCACTGGACGGAGATAAGGTGTCTGAGTTCCCAATCGAAAATTAGTGGATTTACCGCATTTTTTCATTGCCAAAGACAATGAAAAAATAGAATCCAGTGAATGCATCCCGTGCTCATCATCCAGGGCTTTCTTGCGCGCTGGATGCGGCTTTTGACCCTCGGCCGCGCGACCGGGGCAGAGCAGATGATCCCAGGTTCTGATTTCTTGAAGGAGCTGCACGCGCACGATGCAGAACACCAGGCAGAAATCTACAGCCTGCACACCTCGGCAGATGCGTTCGTCAGCGAAGAGGCAGCAAGTCTCAAGGGTGCGAAGCTCGTGAAATCGCCGCACGGTGTCTGGCCCGCAGGCCACTACACGCCGCTTTTTCTGCCGCAGGATTATTCACTGATTAAAGAAATTCTTCTGACAGGCGAGGGAGCTTGATTGCCATGAAAATAGAGTACCACGGCGACGAAAAAAATCCCCGCGTGCTGTTTCTGCACGGCTATGGCGCGCACCCGCACCTCTACCGCGATTTTATTGCGGCGGCCGCAGGGCGTTACCATGTACTCGTGCCCGAGCTCTTCGGCCTCTCGGGTGTCTGCCGGCGCGATTTCGCGGAGAACATGAACGCGCTACGCGAGAAAATTGCGCACCACGAACTCGATGGCGCAGTGGTCATCGGGCATTCTTACGGTGCATTGGCAGCGATGCATTTCGCGGCGGAGTTTCCGCAACTGCGGCGTGCAGTTGCCATCAATCCGCTGCTGCCGCAGCTCGTCAATGCCGGCAAGTTGCGCGTACAACTTGGCAATATGCAGCGCGATCTCGCTCACGCAACCGGCGAAATGCGCGGCATGCTTTTTAACCTCGCGGTCGGGCTGCGCTACGGACTCAACCTGCTCGCGAACCCGGTAGGTTATGTCGAAGGCGCGCTCAGGGCCATAACGACTGAGCTCCCACGCAATCGCTCTGAGGTGCCGGTTGACCTCGTCTATGCCGATCTCGATACGCTCTTTCACATTGAAGAGGCCGACCTTGGCCGCTGGCGCGAAGTGTTGCCGAAATTGCGGCTGATCGAAGTGCCGAACTACAGCCACAACTGGATCATCTACCACGGTGCGTTCTGTTGGCAGAAGATTGCCGAGCTCCTGCAGTAAATGGCAGCGCAGAAACATTCGCTCTTAAAACGTCTGCGCCATCGTGTTAACTTCACTACAGTTACGGGCGCGCTGCGCGGTGTCTTTGGCGACCGGTTGCCGAAGCAGTGGCGCGGCAGGATGTGTTTTGCTGCAGATGGCCGGCCGCTCGACACAGCGCCGCTCGTCACACGCCCGCACGCCGTGATCTTCGTGCATGGCAGCGCGGACACCGAGCTGGGTTGGCAGAGCGCACCGGGCGAGCTCGACTATGGCAAAAAGCTGCTGCTCGATTTTCGCGTAGAGCCTCTTTACGTGCGCTACAACAGCGGCCTGGCAATTCATGCAAATGGGGCGGAGTTATCCCGGTTACTGCTGCAGTTGACGCAGAAAAATAAATCGCTTCGCAGCCTGACGCTCATCGGTCACAGCATGGGCGGGCTCGTGATCCATTCTGCTGTTTTTGATGCACAGGCGCGCGGTTCGGCCTGGGCGAAGAAGGTGCGGCAGGTCTTTCTGCTCGGCACGCCGCACGCCGGCGCGCCGCTGGCAAAGCTCGCCGAAAAGACCGAACAGCTGCTGCAGTTTATTCCCAACCCGATCACGCTGATCAGCGCCTCGGTCATCGGCATTCGCAGCCAGGGTTTGAAAGACCTGAGTAAGGGACAAAAGGGTATATCCATTAACGATCCCATCCTGCTGCCGCAGGCGAATTATGTTTTCATCGCTGGCTCGGTGTCCGGCAAGGCCGGCTGCCTCTGGAACCGCCTGGTTGGCGATGGTATGGTGCGCCATGAGAGCGCGTTGCCGGTGTCTGAAAAAACGAGCTCCGACTGGAAAAGCCTACTTAGCCGCTTCGCGCGCCGCCGCCAGGTGCATATTGAAACGGTTCCAGGTGTCGGGCACCTCGCGCTGCGGCATTCACCGGCTGTTTACCGCATTCTCGCGGCCCATTGGCGCAACTGAGAGATTGATCGACGTCTCAGGAAAATCAAAACGCTGTCAGCACCGACAGGCTAACCATCCAGATTGGCTGTGCAGTCAGTGTCGCATTAAAGCCCGCGACACTCAGTTCGCCCTCTGCACCGGAGACATAGGTCAGCCGAGCGCTCAAGGCGCTTTGCTCCGAGAAAGGCAAACCCAGTTCTGCAGTTCCCGTTGCAAAAAATTTTTTCTTTACCGCATTCTCATTCGAAGCCTTGTCAAGAAATTTGACTGTTCCACCCGACAGGCGAATGTAGAGAAGCTCGCAATCCAGCTGCACGAACATCTGGTTGTTGCTCAGTAACTGGTTATTCTTTTCATCGGATTTATCCAGCGACGACGGCGCGTAGTATTGCGCCGTGCTAATCAATCCCACTGACCATTGCCCGAAATCCTTACCAACCAGCAAGCCCGCCAAATACTGGTCATTCGGCCAGGAAAACAGAAAGTTGTTCGAGTCCTTTATACCCGGCACGAAGCCCAGATCGATATTGAAAAACCATTCTTCAGTGCGCGTACCGAGCGCTCTTATGCCTAACTGAAAACCAGGATCATAGAAACCCTTGTTCCGCGACTGCGTTCCGGGATTACCGGCAAAGGCGATACCGGATTGTGCAATGCTGTAGTTCTGGTCAGCCATATATTTACCGGAGACGCCCATGGAGAAATACTCGGCAATGCCGTATGTCAATGCAAAGCCGGTTGCGCTCTCTTTCGTCCTGGTTTCGCGCGTCGAGCTCAGTGCAGGCAGCGTTAGCGTACTCGATTGGATTTTATAACTCATTCCGAGCTCCAGCAAGAAATCGCCTTCGTAGGGCTTGAAGAAGGGACTGCTCACGGGCAATTCATTGCCGGCTACGGCAAATAAAGGTTCGGCAAGACGGAGTGTGACAGCAAGCAGAACCGAAAAGAAAACACTTGGCTTCATTCTCTGTGCAGACACACAACCGTCAGATCATCGTTCACTTCGGCGCCCTGCCGGAAGTGCCCGACATCGGCACGCAGATTTTGCACAATCTGTTCGGCAACATTTCCGCTACCCGGCCGGGAGAGCGAGGCGATGACGCTTGCAAGCATACGTTCCGTTTCGTACTGCACGTGCTGTCTGTCCATGGCTTCGGTTATGCCATCCGAGTAAATGAGGAGTGTCTCACCAGGCTTGAGGTCGAGCCGGTGCACCCGGTATTCCATGTCATAGCGCAGACCAAACGCCGTGCCGCTTTGCTGCAGAAGTTCAGCTGAGTAGCTGCCGTCTGCAGGGCGAAAAATGTAAGGGGGATTGTGCCCGCAACTGACATAATGCATCCTGCCTGTGGCGGCGTCGAGCCGTGCTATGAATGCAGTCACAAAAGTGCCGCTGATCAGATTCTGGCGCATGAAGTTATTCAGCTGGAACGCAAGTTCACCAAGTGTGTCGTAGAGCGGCGACAGAAGCTGCAGCGCCGCATGGAAGTTGGACACAATGAGCGATGCGGGAATACCTTTTCCTGCGACATCGGCCACAATGATATCGAGTTTATGATTACCCGTGCGGTCAACGTGGTTAATGAACTGGAAGTAATCGCCGCCGACATCCTGTGCCGGTTCTGTATGCCCAAAGAGTGAATAACCCTTCACCTGCGGCATGGTGCTTGGCAATGACTGCCGCTGGATATCGGCAGCGAGGTGCACATCGCGTTCAAATGCCTTCTTCGTCAGCGCTTCGCGGTGTAAGAGCGAGGTTTCGATTGCCATCGCCGCCTGGCTCGAAAAATTGAGCATCAGCCGGACGTCGGCATCGGTAAAAGGGAGACCTCCGGCCTTGTTCATGAGCTGTACGGTACCCTTAATTTCACCGCGTAGCTTGAGCGGAACGCAAAGATAGGATTTCGTTTCTCCACCGCGGGTTACATCGACTTCTTTGTAATAGCGGCTGTCACTGCGAATATCGCTCTGGTTGACATACTCGCCGGTCTGCGCCACGTAACCTGAAATACCTTTGCCCAGGGGGACGCGAATATCCTTCAGGAGTTCCGCTTTTTCGTCTGTCGTTGCGGCAAACTCCAGCACCTGGTCCTTTTTGTTTATGAGAAATATCGAAGCAATCTCTGCGCCGGAAAGGGTACGCATCTGCTGCAATACGAGTCGCAATACGGCATCGTACTCCAGAGTCGAGGAGAGAACCTCGTTGATCTGAAAGAGAGATACATAACGAATAAGCTCCGCCCTAAGATCGTCTTCGCTGGCAGTTACGATAAACTTCTGGATTTCGTCGGTCATGCCTGCGGCGAGGCTGATACTATGGTTGGTGGTGACAAGCTAATTGGGAACTATCAGGCTGTTGAAAAACAGCCATGAAGCAGGATGCCCCGCAGCAATTTTTTGTGTCCGGTTTTTGCCGGGCGCTGATCTACGCCACAGGAGAACACCATGCAAAAACCAGTACACACACTTCTTGCTTTGACGCTGGCCAGCCTTGTTGTGGCCTGTGCGGGCAATAGCGATGCCACTACGGCTGAGGCGACGACAAGTTCCGGATCGACTTCGTACGCCACGACGAGCGGCAGTATTAGCACCACGAGCGCGACGCTCAACGCGACAACCGGCTGCATTACGAACGTGAATACGACGATTGACTCGGCCATGCCCTCATGGGCTAAAGATAACTTCAAATGCCAGGTCGCCTATACCTCGGGCAGCAATTACATCTTTAAGTCAGTCAACCTGCCAAACCATAACAGCTTCTATTACTGCGGATCGTCCTACCAGAATGGGAGTAACTGCGGTCTCAGTGGCAGAAATCCCAATCTGTGGGAGGCGCTACCCGGAGGTAATAGTCCTGCTGGCACGAATGTAATCCAGGTACAGAACCTGACCTTCACCATACCCCAGACGCCCACGCCAAAATCGGGCAGCCTGACGAGCACGCAGGGTGGCCTCATCGCAATCGGCATTACGGCCAACGGTATTACTGTCTTCAATAACGCGGCCGCACCACCCGACACACTCGCCGTTGAGGCCGGCACCTTTGATAATTACGGCGGCCACCCACAGAACAGCGGCGTATTTCACCACCATGCTGCTGTGACCAAGTTATCGTCGAACATGAATGACTCAACCCTGATTGGCGTGGCGCTCGATGGCTATTTGATCTACGCCGAAAAATGCGACAATGGTACCGCTGACTCGAGCGACGATGTGACGCTCACCGCGCCCACAGCGGCAGCAACCGGCAATTCTGCCAACGATACCGGAGCGTCAAATGGCGACACCGCGACATCGCTCGACAAGCTGCACGGCCATACTGCGCAGACACGCCACATGACTACGCCGACCTACCACTACCACTACGCACAGGACCCTACCGCTACGATAAAGACCCTGATGGGTTCGTACTTTCGCGGCACCATCGGTTCAGTGACCAACTGATTTGCGGAGAGTTCATGTGAAGCTGCACCATTTTTCTTGCCATGCCAGCCCGTCTGCACTGCATGGAATGCCGCATACCGGCGTTTGCCCAGAGCCGACGCCTGCAGAATTAGCAGGATGTTGAAAAAATACCGTGCTCGCTGCAGACGCCGCGATTTCGTGCCGAAATCGCTCGCAAAACGGCCATAAATGGCCTGTCTGCAGCTGCGCTCGGTTTCAACATCCTGCTTTATGGCTGTTTTTCAACAGCCTGTTAGCAGTACTGAAATTTTAGGAGGGTAAATGCTGCGCAAAGTTTTCATCACGGGATTGCTTCTAACCTTCACACCGCTTGCTGCAATCGAAAATGCTAAGGTTGAATTCCAGGGTTGGGGCGGCGTGAATTTCGCCACGAAAAGTACTTACACCGAAGCGTTTTCTGAAGCGACATTCATCCAACCCAGGGGCGGATTTACCACCTGGATATCGCAGCCCTTTCTGCTGCCCGAAGCGCTCGATATTGGACTTTCGGCGGCGTACCAACCGATTATGAGCTATACCGCCGGCACGGGCAACGTCTCATCAGTGACGGCATTGCCTGTAACGCTAGAGGCGCGCTATCGCCTTCCTTATGGCCTCTATGCTGCAGCCGGCGCTGGCTATGCGTACACGCGTATCAAAATAAACAACGAATCTGAAGGCGCAAATGCAGCGGTCATTTCAGCCAAGGGTGGGTATCAGTACGCATTCGGACAGAGTCTGTCAGCGATCGCGCAGCTCGAGCTGCAGTATCTGCTGCAGAATCTGACTTTTCCCGGTGCTGGTGAAAAATCCAACAGCCAGCTCAATATCGGTCTAAGTTTAGGTATAGCGTACAAGTTGTAACAGGGATTCCGGGTTTTAAGGAGGAAAACATGAAAAGATTTTTTTTATCCGTCGTCGCTGGGTTGTTGACCTTGGCGAGCAGCTCTTGCAGCAACAGTCTCTCCACCCCGTACTGTGTGACCAGTATAGGCGAGGGCGTATCTTCGGCAATTTCTGAAAATTTTAACTGTGTTCAGGTATCGGTTAGCGGATCCAACCATAATTTCCAGTCGAATAATCTGCCGATTCACAAAAGTTATTACTACGGTACGGATTCTGAACTCTACGAACCCTTACCTGCGGGCAACCATTCAGCTGGTTCCAACAAGATTTTGAGCCAGAACCTCAAATACACAATTCCGACTACGCCGACGCCGAAAACCGGTACGCTCGACAGCACGCTCGGTGGTCTGATCGCTGCCGGCATTACTGTACATGGTCTGGCGATCTTCAATAACGAAGCCGCTCCGCCGGATACTTTGGCCAACGAAGTTTCGACCTTCGATACTTACTACGGCCATCCACAGAGCAGCGGAGTCTATCACCACCACGCCGCAGTGAAGGCACTTTCGTCGAACATGAATGATTCGAGTCTCATCGGCATTGCGCTTGACGGCTATTTGGTTTACGCCGAAAAGTGCGACAACGGCACCGCTGACACGAGCGACGACGTCACCCTGACTGCACCAACCGCTGCGGCAACGGGTAATTCTTCGAATGATACCGGGTCATCTAACGGCGACACCCCCACCTCGCTCGACAGGCTGCACGGCCACACGACCAAGACACGCCACATGAGTACTGCAACGTATCACTACCACTATGCGATGGATCCTGCAGCGGGGATCAAAACCCTGATCGGTTCGCGTTTCCGCGGCGTGAAAGGGACTGTTACTAATTGATAGGCCAGGTAGCATTGTTGTATGCGTGGGCAGTCAGGTCAGGCATTGAGCTCCCCCCTGTTGCCCGCGCTACTTCTGTCTCTGCTTATTGGCTGCCAGAAGCAGTATCATCTGGCCTTCGATGAAAAAAAATTAACCATCCGCGATGGCCGACTCCACTACCAGGGAGCTCCCGTTGACGGTGAGGTGATTCGCGAATTCGCCGGCATCAATGCCAAACAGGTTACCACCTACCGCAACGGCGTCGAGCACGGCGCGCAGCGCACCTATGCCGAAAACGGTACGCTCCTCGAAGAGCGTTTCTATCAGGATGGCAAAAAAACCGGCGTGCACCGGGGCTATTTTCCCGATGGCAAAAACCGATTTTATGCCGAATTTGCTGACGACCATTACGTCAATGAATTCTGGTCGTGGCATGCGAACGGCAAGGTGGCGGAGTTCAAACGTTACGACGCAGAGGGGCGTGCGCTGGTCTACAAGCAATGGCGAGAGTCAGGGCAGATATACCGCAACGAGGTCTATGCCGAAAATCTGGAACAGGGAATGCCGGGAGTCAAATTATGCAATACAGTAAAGGAAACGGTTGGCAAGCGCTAATAGCGCTGTTGATTCTTGCTACTGCCTGCGGGGGAAACAAGAAGCCGGAGTTGCCGCGCGAGCTGACGGAATTCTACGCACCCATTCCGGGAAAAGTTCCGTATTTCAAAGGCAGCGACATGAATCCATACTGGACAAATGACAGCAAGGCATTGCCGGATGACCTGCGCCGCCTGTCCTCACTCTCGCTCACCGAAAGCGAGGGCAATACGCTCACAACTGCTGAGCTCAGCGGAAAGTACGTCCTGGTTTCTTTTTTCTTCAGCCGCTGTTCGGGTATTTGCCCGATGGTGACAGCGAACGTCAAGCGCATGCGCGAGCGGTTGACAGACCGGCGCGATGTAGTATTCCTTTCGATCAGCGTTGATCCTGAACACGACAAACCCGAGGAACTACGCCAGTTCCGCTCGCGCAACAAGGTTCCGTTCGCTGACTGGTACTTCACGACGGGCAGCAAAAGCGAAATCTATGAGCTTGCCCGATCGGTTTTCCAGGCCGATGTGACAGTACGCGGCTCAAAAGATGCTGCGGATTTTCTGCATACTGAATCGGTCTATTTACTCGACACGCATCTTTACCTGCGCGGCATCTACCGTACGCGGGGCCTCTCCGACTTTGAACGCCTGAACCGCGAACTGGCGCAGCTGAGAACCGAAGGAACATAAGCCATTTCTGCTAAAACTATTTTCACCCCGGCGAACAAACATGCATCGCGGGGAAGCGTCGCTGCCACTTGTACTTTACACCCTATCAAATTTTCGTTTTTTGGCGGTGCAAAGAAGCAGACAAGACATGAAAAACATCGCCATTATTGCCCACGTTGACCACGGCAAAACAACTCTCGTCGACAAAATCCTCGCCTTTTGCTCAACGCTCGAAGCCAAAGAAAGTACCGAGCGCGTCATGGATTCGAATGACCTCGAGCGCGAGCGCGGTATTACAATTCTCGCGAAGAACACTGCAGTCGATTACGAAGGCACCCGCATCAATATCGTGGACACGCCGGGCCACTCAGACTTCGGTGGCGAGGTGGAGCGTGTACTCCGCATGGTGGATACCTGCCTGTTGCTCGTCGATGCAATGGAAGGCCCGATGCCTCAGACCCGCTTCGTGCTCAAGAAAGCGCTCGAACTCGGGCACAAAATAATCCTCGTCATTAACAAGGTTGATAAGCCGAACTGCAATCCGCAGGAAGTAATTAACCAGGTATTCGACCTCTTTGTCGAACTCAATGCCTCGGACGAACAGACCGACTTCCCGGTTGTTTATGCCAGCGCGAAAAACAACTACGCATTTCTCGATTGGGCCGACTTCGAAAAACCCGAATCCAGAACGACGCTCAAGCCATTGCTCGACACCATCATGAAATATGCGCGCGACGGCGCGGGCGACCCGGGCGCGCCGTTCGCCTTCCAGGTAACTAACCTCGACTACAACGACTACCTTGGGCGTATCTGTATCGGTCGCATATTCAGCGGCACTGTGAAAGTGGGAGATCAGGTTGTGCTGCGAGGCGAGAACGAAAAGGGCGAGCCTATCGTTTCAAAGCATAAGATTACCAAGCTGTTTGACTTTCTGGGCCTCAAGCGCATTGAAGTATCTCAGGCTTCCTGCCCCAACATCATCGCGATCGCCGGTATCGAAGAAATGACCATCGGCGATACGCTCTGTAATGAAGCGTATCCCGACGCGCTGCCCCGCATCAAGATTGAACCTCCGACCGTTTCGATGCAGTTTTCCGTCAATGATTCGCCGTTTGCCGGCAAAGAGGGCAAGTGGGTAACTTCCCGCAATATCCGCGAGCGCCTCGAGCGGGAGCTCAAAACGAACCTGGCCCTTCGCGTCGAAGATTTGGGAGACTCGTTCAAAGTTGCCGGCCGTGGCGAACTACAGCTCGCGATTCTGATCGAAAACATGCGCCGTGAAGGTTTTGAGCTGATGGTCTCAAAACCACAGGTTATCTTTAAAGAAGAAAACGGAGTAAAACTCGAGCCGTTCGAAGAGATTGTCATGGATATGCCCGAGCAGTATTCGGGCGGCGTCATACAAGAGCTCAACCGCCGCAAGGGTATGATGCTCATCATGGAAACGCTCTCTACGGGTTTTGTGCGGGTTAAGTACGAAATGCCGACCAGAGGGCTCATTGGCTTTCGCAGCTTCTTTTTGACGGAAACCCGCGGCGAGGGTTCGATGTCAGGCCTCTTTCTCGGCTATCGCCCATACGCTGGCGACTTTTCAGGGCGCACACGCGGAGCGATCATATCCATGGAAAACGGGCAGACCAATACCTATGGACTCTTTCAGATTCAGGACCGCGGCGAGCTGTTCGTGGGGCCGCAGACTCCGGTTTATGTTGGCATGATTATCGGTCTGCACGCAAAAGATAACGATCTGGACGTCAATCCAATACGAGAGAAGAAACTCACGAACGTGCGCGCTTCAGGTACCGACGAGGCGCTGCGTCTCGTACCGCCGCGCAAGCTGTCGCTCGAGCAGTGCCTGGATTTTCTGGAAGACGACGAAGCGCTCGAAGTCACTCCGACAAGCCTGAGGTTACGCAAGAAAATTCTTAATCCATCGATGAGAAAGCGCAGCGCCTGATTGCGAATGTTAGAGTTTTTTGCGCCACAGAACCTGAACGCCTTGTGGCAGCGCATGACCAGCGGCCATGCGTTCGCTTCGACCGCAATGGTAGTAGCGGTGCTCTTGCTGGTGCGGCTCATAGTATTAAGAATCGCCTACCGCAACATCCAGGATAAATTCCTCCGTCTGCGGTACAGGCGAACGATCAGCTACATTATTTTCTCTATCGCGCTTTTTCTCCTGTTGCCGATCTGGCTGCCATCCATTCGCAGCATTGCCACATTCCTGGGTATCTTTGGCGCTGGCTTTCTGATCGTAACGCGCGACCTATGGGTGTGCGTCGTTGGCTGGGCGTATATCATGATACGCCGGCCCTTTGTTATCGGCGATCGTATCCAGATCGGCAGCATCGCCGGTGATGTCGTTGACATCCGCCTCATGGAAACCAGCGTCATGGAGGTTTCACAGGCAGAAGGCGGGCAGAGCACCGGACGCGTAGTCTTTTTTCCGAATGCGAAGATCTTCACCGAAAGTTTCGCGACCACCGGCGCCAATGTCGGCCATGTCTTCCAGGAGCTGCAGGTGCACCTGTCACACCGCGCTGACTGGAAAGCAGCGGCAACCTTGCTGGAAAAAATTGTCCGCCGGCGCTACGAAGAAGCGCTGGCAGCGAAGGAGCAGTTACAGACAAACAGCGACGTTGATCTGGTCTCGTCTTACCGTGAACCCCGCGTACTGACGCAGATGTCAGGCAGCCATATCGTACTGAAACTGCAGTACATGGCTCCAACCGGGCAGGGCGTCAATATGAACGACAGTATCTGGCGCGATTTTCTCTCCGCGGCGCAGAAGAATCCGCGCATCCGCTTTGCCGAGTAGGTTAATCTTTCTTCGACGGGCGGTAGAGAACATCGATGCCGTTCTCAAGGTAACCGATCCAGAGAAACTCCCCCTCGACGCGCAGTATCTGCACTTCGTTGGACGACAGCCCCTCGACAGCGGTAATCCGCTCGATCGTTCCCGTGTTGCGATCCAGCACGCGCACTCCCTGGCCTGACGTTCCAATGAATATTTCGTTCTCCCGGCGCGCGAGAGCCGAGGGGAAAGGGATCTCTGCCTCTAAGCGGCGGAGCTTTTTTTGCTGCAGGTCATAGACGTAAACACCGTCATTATGCGCGGCGATATACACGTAACGGCCGTCGAGCAGAATCGCCTTAATATTCTCTGAGCGCAGAGCGTTTTCGCCCTTCGTGATCTGTATGGTTTCGCCGCTTGCCTTGTGGTAAATGAGCGCACCCTGGTCTAGCGTGCCGACGGCAACATACTCGAGGTCTGCGTCCATGGCGTACACCTGATCAGATTTCACCCAGGAATCTTTACCCAGCGTGACAACGCTCTTCCTGATGGTATCGTATTGTATCAAACCGCGACTCAGCGTCGAGCAGTAGATATAGCGATCGTCCTTAATGATCTTTTGCCCAAGGCGGAGCGTTCCTTTAGCGTCAGTGATGGGCTCGTTCTTGCCGGTCTTTTTGCTGATACGAAAAATACCATCGTATGAAGCGACAAAAATCTCTTCGAAATCGGCATAGATGCCTCTGAGCTGCTGAGAAGGCAGTGGCATTTTTGCCAGCTTGTCCTGCGACCGCGTATAGCGGACAAGCCCGCCACCCCAGGTCGCGACATAGACATCGTCGCCGTCAACCCGGATATCGGCAATCGAATTGTCCTCCAGACCGCTCAGCTTGTCGATTCGCCGCAGCGACAGCCTGCGCAGCAACGTTTTCAGTGAGCGCGCCTGCCCAGGTTCAAATTTGTCCGCCAGCGTAACTGCGCGCGACAGATAATGCACGGCCTCTTCGGTACGCAGTGGATCGCGGGAGTACATGCGCCCCAGGTCAGCATTCAGTCTGAGCAAAGTGGCGTCTTCGATACCCAACTTACCCGCATATTGGAGTGCAGTCCGGTAGTGTTTTTCCGCCCGAGCATAGCCCCGCGCATCGTAAGCGATCATTCCCCGCAGGCGTTCTGCGCGGTAGGCAAGCGCCGGCATTTCGTCGATTCTCCGCAGACCAAGCAAAGTCTTTTCGGCGCGCGCGTGGGCGTTCACTCGGTAGAGACATTCGGCGCTGATCACAAGTAGTTCCGACTTGTCCGGATGGACCGGGTAGCGGTCGAGCGTGATATTAGCCCGTGCAATCGCCTCGTGGCAGTTTCCCTGCTCGGCTGCGGCACTTGCCAGATAAAACCATGCTTTGCGCACTTCCGGTTCGTATGGATTCTCTTTTATGAATTGCTCCAGATGCTCCGCTGCCTGCGCGTAACGGCGGCCTTCATAATCCTTCACGCCGGCGTGATACTTTTCCAGCTTATCCCCGGCAGCAAGCGGCGTTAAGACGGTAAGCGAACCGATTAACAGGCAGCGCAGTTTCATTCGCCGTCACCCAGCGCAAACGGCCGCACACGGTCAAGGTTCAACTGTGCCGCATTGCGCCTGTAAAAGAACAGCGTCACGAGCGCGATCACCAGGGTAGATATGATGATATAGAACTTCTGCAGCGTACCGAGATCTGCCGACTCATCCTGCTCGGCCGATTTCTCCTCTGACGATTCACGGAATTTCAAAATGCGTACCTTTTCCTGAAAAAGATAAAAGTCTTTAGAGAACTTTTGTACGGCCATTTCTTTGTTGCGCAGCATGGCCAGCTTTTGTCTCAGCTCGGCCTTCTGCCGGCCAAGACTTTCAATCTGCGACTTGATTTCTTCTTTTTCGCGCATACGCGCCCGGTAAGCCATCAGACCCTTGTCACCGATAAAAAACACGTAAACCAGGGAAAGTATCAGAAGAACAAACAGAGGCACAAATAGCCAGTGCTCGCGGCTGCGCTCAATAATTTTGCCAATACGCTGCGTCAGCACGGCGTCAGATAAAGAGTATCCAGTGCGGCGACAATCAATATGTATAGGGCGGCGTGAGCCTGTGCGCCAACTTGCCGGAGCAATTTTTCGCGCAAACCGCGTCCGCTAATCGGCAAAAATTCCTTCGCAAATCGTACCGATTTGCTCCAC
>CAYOZO010000059.1:0-20172 GCA_964408405.1 uncultured Turneriella sp. | reverse complement strand
CTGTGGGACGCGCATTGGCAGGCGGCCTAACCCCCAAAACGCGCCCGCACCCCGTAAGAATTTGCCCAATCGCTATCTCATTGACGGGCTGATTGCCTCTGTGATGTCCGCGAAGCTCGCTCGCGCTCGTAGCTCATCTGGATAGAGTATTTGGCTTCGAACCAAAGGGTAGCAGGTTCGACTCCTGCCGAGCGCACAGGAGGTGCCAAGGTCTGCAACCGCCACGGATGGCGTCTCATGTTGCAGACCGAGCGCACAGGAGGTGCGCGAGTTTCGCGGCTGACAGGATGTCATTTTTGCCGCGTTCGAGCGCACAGGAGGTGCCAAGGTCTGCAACCGCCACGGATGGCGTCTCATGTTGCAGACCGAGCGCACAGGAGGTGCGCGAGTTTCGCGGCTGACAGGATGTCATTTTTGCCGCGTTCGAGCGCACAGGAGGTGCCAAGGTCTGCAACTGCCACGGATGGCGTCTGTTGTTGCAGATCGAGTGCACAGGAGGTTAGTTTGTTACACCAGAAACTTCCGCTCCAAATCATGCCGATCGACGAAAATCCGGAGGGTAAGCGCTTTGCCGGCCTGTTGCGGGCAGTAGAGAAAGCAGCCATACTAGTCGATATGGAGCCAGAGTTCAAGGAGTACGATCAATCCGACACGGTGCATGTAGAATTCATCATGAAGAATTTTCGGTTCAGTTTTGACACCGAAAAATTGCCGGATTCGCAGAGCCATTTATTGCATCTTGTTAAGCCACAAAAAATCCATCGCTCCGTATTGCGCAAGGCGGAGCGTCTTCTTTTAAGCGAAAAGTTCACCTACACCATTTGGACCGAACAGGGATTGCACGAGGCAGAGCTGCGCGATATCAGCGCGAATGGCATCCGTTTCGAGACTCAGCATCAACTTGCAAAGAATACTCTGCTCAGCGTCAATGTCTATCTGCGTGGCCAGGCGATTCGCTTTATCTGCCAGGCCATCGTGCGCTGGTGTGTGCGCGAGCTCAGTGTCGAGCCGAAATATATCTGCGGGGCTCTTTTCACGACACTCTCGCGCGAGGCTACGGAACGTTTGAGTAAATTTATCAGCGAGCAGCGAAAGAAGCTGGGATTCGATTCCTGATTTTTCTGCAGAGCGAGACTTACACACCGGGTCGGTTTGCGTTCAGGAAAGCACCCGGCTTTGTCGCTCCTTCCGTCTCAGGAAGCTACACGGTTTGCGCGCCGCATATTTTCGAGCGCTATCAGCAAAATATCTATATCGCTCGGGTCAACTCCGCTGATGCGTGCGGCCTGGCCTAAGGTGCGCGGGCGTATCTTCTTCAATTTCGCGCGCGCTTCAAACTTGATGCTGTCGAGCGCGTCGTAATCAAAGTCTTCTGGTATAGGGCGGTCATTAGAGCCTAAACGCCGTTCGATGCGGTTAGCTTCGCGTTCGTTGTAGCCGTCGTATTTGACTTCCATCGCAATCTTGAATACTTCATCAGGGGCGATGTCCGGCAAAACATTGTTTTGCCTGAGATCGCCAAAAAGCAGGCGGATTGCTTCTTCGGAGAGCTGTGGTCGTCGTAATACGGCCTCGTACGTGAGGCCCTTTTGCACAGTCATTTCATGTGTCGCGAGCTTGTCGATCAAGTCGGTGCTCAACTTCTTTGTCGCAATGGCTTTCTTATATGATGCATAGCGCTCATACTTCTCTTTACATTGCGCCATTAAACCATCGTCGATACCCAGCTCGGCGGCATAGTGCATGAGCCGATAGTCGGCGTTGTCCTGGCGCAGAGTGAGGCGGTGTTCGGCGCGCGAGGTGAACATGCGGTAGGGCTCATCTACCCCTTTGTTGACGAGGTCATCGATGAGAACGCCGATATACGCTTCGTCGCGCTTGAGAATGAACTCGCCGCGGCCTTGCGCACGGTAGATGATATTATAGCCGGCGACGAGACCCTGCGCGGCTGCTTCTTCATAGCCGGTCGTGCCGTTGATCTGTCCCGCAAGGTACAACCCACGCACCTTTTTGGTTTCGAGTGTCGGGTAGAGTTCGGTCGGTTGAATGAAGTCATATTCGACTGCATAGCCCGGGCGCATGATGCGTGCGTTCTCGAGTCCTTTGATAGAACGCACTATCTCCCACTGCACATCTTCAGGCAGGCTCGTCGAAATGCCGTTCACATAAACTTCGTGCGTGCGCAAACCTTCGCGCTCCAGGAAAATCTGGTGGCGTTCTTTTTCGGCGAAGCGCACCACTTTGTCTTCAATCGACGGGCAGTAGCGCGGCCCAATCGATTTAATCTTGCCCGAATAGAGTGGTGAACGGTCGAGCGCACCGCGAATGATATTGTGCGTTTCGGGGGAGGTATAGGTTAAATGGCAGTTGATCTGTTTTTGCCAGAGTTTTTCCTTTGCGTACTCGAATGAAAAACTGAAGGGTTGCGGCGTTTCATCGGGTTCTTGAATCTGCATCACCGAATAGTCGATCGTCTCGCCATGAATGCGCGGCGGCGTGCCGGTTTTGAGGCGACCGAGTTCAAAGCCAATGCGAGTGAGCGATGGCGATAGCTCCTGTGCGCTCTTATCGCCGTAGCGACCTGCCTGTGTCTGGAAATCCCCGACGTGGATCAGGCCACGCAGAAATGTGCCGGTGGTTATCACAACAGCCGGTGCGAGAATTTCCAATTTGCGCTGGGTTAGAATGCCGAGCACGGTAGCCCTTGCGCCACTGTGGTCGGTCAAAATATCCGCCACGCTGTCTTGCAGAATATCGAGGTTGGGCGTCGATTCGAGAATGAACTTCACTTCATTCTGGTAGAGCTTCTTGTCAGCCTGCGCTCGCGGGCCCCAGACGGCAGGACCCTTGCTCCGGTTGAGCATTTTGTAATGAATACCGGTGCGGTCGGTGGCAATTCCCATGATACCGCCTAAGGCATCGACCTCGCGCACCATGTGTCCTTTGGCAACGCCGCCAATAGAAGGGTTGCAGCTCATCTGCCCGATGGTGTCGAGCGACATCGTGACGAGCAGCGTTTTGAGCCCCGCTTTCGCACAGATATGCGCTGCCTCGCAGCCGGCATGCCCCGCACCGACGACGATTGCATCGTATTGGCGCGGGTACCTGAAGTGGTCATCAGAGACGTGCACGCGCCAGTATGGGGTATTTAGACAGGTCGTAAAGCAGTGAGCGAACTACCGCAAGGTGATTAAAGACCTGACGCCGTCGTATACGACCTCTCTATCTGTCGTCAGAAGCGCGCACTATGGCGCTCCCAGTGTGTGTTCACCTTCTCTGCAAAACGCGCACGACGAATGGAAAAACTCGCAGTCTTGTCAGCAGATAGTTAAGCCAACCTGTAGTAATGCAGTAATAACTATCGTGTAGCCCGCTATGGTGAATTGCATGTTCGTGCGGGGGCAAGATAATCCGCGCACGCTGCAGGATACGCGCAATGAGGGGTGGGTGTGCCATATGGGCCCATTTGTGGATCTGGTTTGTTGCGAGAACGGCGAGTAAGAAGCAAAAGAGCCAGAACCGAAGGAGCGCGTTCTGTTCCGCATCTGTTGCCCAGAGGGCAAGACCTACAAGTGGCAGCGATACGAGGCAGCTCGCCCCATTGGTTTCAAGAAAGTTGTGCCGCGTAATCGCGAGTGGGTCAATGTGGTGCTCGCGGAACGGAAAAATAAATAGCCGACCCAATACGGGTGTTTCAGGCTTGCCGAAATTGTCGGCAAGAAAGTGTACGACACCGGAGACAAAATCCGCCGCCAGGCACGCACTCAGAACCACTGCCAGCAGCTCGGGCAAGCCCAGCCGGAGCCCATTACCGGTGGGCACAAGTCTTGTCAGGCCCGCGAGAAAAAGGACGAGAGCAGTCGCATCGAGGCACATATGCCAGAGCGCGTAGCTGCGCGCGGCTGGAGGGGCAGAGGTTGCTGGGCGCATCGGTTTACACTTACTTGCACAACGAGTGCCGTCCATTCCTGGATGTATTTTTTTTCCGCTACGGGTAGCGGGTTAAAAAAAGCGAATCCAGCTATCACCGAGTATCGTATAAATAAGGATTGTGCATTTATCGGCAGAGTTGAACCTGCAGCAATTGGGCGCCACTGTCCAGCTGAACATGGCAGAGCAAAATGATCGCGATCTGCTGGTGCGCATGCTCCAGCAGGACAAGCAGGCATTCGCCGCATTGTATGATCGATACGCGCCGCGAATTCTCGGGCTGGCGCGCAAGATGCTCGTGCAGCAGGCTGCTGCAGAAGATGCAACGCAAGAAACATTCCTGATTCTTTGGCAGAAAGGCCATCTATATTCGGCAGAAAGAGGGGCCCTGCTCACATGGTTGTACCGCGTCTGTCGCAATGTCTGCCTCGATCGCCTGAAGCGCCCGGAAAACCGGCGCGAGGTCTCTATGCCTCCGATCGTTGCTCAAACAGGCGGGCAGGATACCAATTTGGGCGCCTATGATCCCGCCGCCACGCAAGTGCGTGTCAATAACGCACTCGCCAGGCTTTCTCATGAAGACCGGGATCTGCTGGAGCAGGCTTTCTTCCGCGGAATGAGTCACAGCCAGATTGCAAATCTGAAGCAGCTGCCTTTAGGTACAGTCAAGACTCGCATCGCCGGGGCCTTGAAAAGGCTGCGCCACGAGATCGGCGGTACGTGGAAATCAGGAGAGGACTGGTAATCATGACAAAATGGCGTGAGCGTATCGTGGAGTCCATCGCGCAGGGGCGCCTTCCCCGACTGAGAGACCGCCTTTCGCGGCGGCGCCGAAGATTCGCTGGTGAAATACAGGATATGGCAGATCTGCTGTGTTTTTCTGCCGAACCAGTGGAGCCGCCGGTCGGCCTTCGAGCGAGGATACTCCATGCGTTACAACACCCGGCAGACAAAGGGCATCGGGTCGTTTCCACCGAGGCTCGCCGCTGGCGGTTCTTGCTGCCGGGTATTGAGATCTGCATGCTCAGCCGGGCCGAGGGGCATCGCTCCGTGCTGCTCAAGATCAAGGCGGGCCATGCTCTTCCTGCGCACAGGCACCGCCGTATCGAGCAGGCAATGATTCTTGAGGGAAGTTGTCTTTCAGGGCGGACTCACCTAAAGAGCGGTGATTTCTTTATCGCTGACGCAGGCACCCGCCATGAGCCTGTGCGGGCTATTGAAGACTGCGTCATTCTCGTTATCGCACACAAATAGGAGTCGGGTTTGAAAAGTTTCGTGACAATACTCATTACAACAACTTCGCTACTATGCTCGGGTTGCCACCTGACTGCGCGATCACCCTACAAGAATAGAGTCAAGTTCATTGACGGCCTTCGCTATTCATCCGCCAGCGAAGAGGGTAACGGATTTGACCTGTACCTGCCGGCCGGTGTAACGGGGCCCGTACCAGCTGCCATTTTCATCCATGGCGGCTATTGGCGCAACCAGAGTCGCAGCTACTACAGGGCTTTCACCGGGCTTTACGAAAATTTCGGCCTTGCGCTTTCCAATCGCGGTATAGCGGCAATGGTTATTGACTACAGGCTGAGCCCGGAAACGGACATCTATGGCCAGTACAGCGATATTGAAGCAGCTGTTAAACATCTCAAAGCCCATGCCGCTGAGTGGAAAATTGACGCAGAGCGGGTATGCCTTATTGGCCACTCTGCGGGAGGGCATCTGGCGCTGATGGCCGCCTGGCAACGCGGAGTGGGAGTGCATTGCGTTATCGCGCTTTCACCGATTCTCGATATTGCGCATATGCGGCGAAGCAAGAGCGCGGAATTTAATCGCGAATTGACCACGCCGCATTTTGGCGATGGCCGAATGGACGCGGAGCATTCCCCCATGCGCTACGTTAGCGATAAATCTACCCCTGCGCTGCTCTTCTTTGGCAGTGGCGATGATGACTACCTGCGCGAGCAGGAGGCGATGATGCTGGAACGTGTCGCGGAATTAAAGCTATCGCAAATCCGTGTGGAGTCGTTACCGGGGTACGACCATTCTGACATGGTGCTCCGCGTTAACAGCAAAAACGATGTCATCACTGATCGCATGGCTCTTGCGATAAACGGTCAGGACATGAAGGGGAGTCCCCGATGAAACGATGGCAATATATCATGGTTGCGTCGCTAATTCCGTTGATGCATCCTGCGGCCATTTATTCTCAGCGCACGGTTGAAGCAGGCAAAATAGTTTCGCTCGCATCCACAGAAGGCTACAAATGGTATGCAGCAGCCGGAGTTTTTACCCCGGAGCGAGAGAAGCAGAACAAGGCGAGCATCTCCGCATACCGTGAAGTAAGTGTTCCGGCCAATCTGGTGCCGCAAATCGGATTGGACGGGCGGCAAAGCGCGCACTACCGCGTAAGATTTGCGCTGACAGAAGTACCAAAAGAACCCTACGCGCTCAGGCTCGGTGAAATTAACGACCGGGATCGCACATGGGTCAACGGGCAGCTCATCGGTGCAACGGGTGTCTGGGATTCGGCATTGCCGCAGGCGTACGATAAAGTACGCATCTATAATCTGCCATCCGGCGTGCTCGTAGCGGGGGAAAACGAAATTATCCTCGAAGTGCAGGGTGTTCTGGATGCAGAAGCAGGGCTCTATCGCGACCGCGTGGAGATTGGGCCGGCTCAGGCAATATACCGCGCTTACTACCTGGAAAACCTCTGGAGCCTCTTGGCGCTTGTCTGCTATCTGACTTTCGGCCTTTACTTTCTGCTGTTCTTTATTCGCCGCAGGCACGATCGGGAGAATCTGTATTTCGGTATTTTTGCCCTGGCGCTTGTGGTTTACAGCGCACTGCATACTCAGCTCAAGTACGAGTACGGTCTCTCGCTTTATATCTGGAAAAAGGTGCAATACCTTGCGCTCTTTGTCCTGGTCCCTGCTTTTTACCATTTCATACGTAACTACTATACTCTTCCTCAGGCTCGCTGGGTGAGGCTATGGGATTTCATCAGTTACAGCGCTAATGCCGTTATCGCAGCAGTTGGTCTTGCCGTCGTTTTTCTTTCCGAAGTGCGCTACTGGGATTTCCTGCATAACAACGTGGTCACTTATGTTTGGCTTGTTTACATCGTCGGCATGGCTGTCATTTTGGGGCGCGAAGCCTATCGCAGAAACCGCGACGCAATCATTATGCTCACAAGCTTTATGGTGCTGCTGGTCGCAATGATACTGGATATTCTCAGCGGGCGTGCGCTCATCAACCTGCCTCCGCTTCTCACTTATGTTTTCATACTCTTCATCGTAGCGATGGCTCTTGTACTTGCCAACCGCTTCGTACGCCTGCACGATGAAACTGAAGCCTTGAACGAAAACCTTTCGCGCTTCAACGCCGCCTCACGGCGTTTTGTACCGTTCGAATTTCTCGAGATGCTTGAGAAACGCAGTATACTCGATGTCAGTCTGGGCGATCAGGTACAGCGTGAGATGACCGTCCTTTTTTCAGATATTCGCTCTTTCACCGCTTTGTCTGAGCGCATGACGCCAAAAGAGAATTTCGATTTCATCAACTCGTACCTCGACAAGGTAGGCCCGATCATACGCCACCACCGGGGATTTATCGACAAATACATTGGCGATGCCGTCATGGCTCTGTTTGCCGATAATCCGGGCGATGCGCTCGCGGCAGCGGTTGATATGCACAGGTCAGTGATGGCATGGAATGAGCGGAGACGCGTTCATGGTTATCAGGACGTGGAGATCGGTATCGGGATTCATCATGGCCGCGTCATGCTCGGCACCATCGGCGAGCATGAGCGCATGGACGGAACAGTGATATCTGATGCCGTCAATCTGGCCTCGAGAATTGAAAGCCTCACCAAGCATTATGGCGCCGGAATATTACTTTCAGAGACTACCTGGCAACGGATCGCTGAGAGGGAACAATACAGTTACCGGCTGGTCGATCGCGTTGCGGTCAAGGGCAAAAAGCAACCCGTTGCGCTGATCGAGGTTTTCGACTGTGATAATCCCGCGTCGCGCGAGCTGAAACTGCGGCAACGCGCAGCGTTCAGTTCTGCAGTCGAACTCTACCAACGTGGTGAGCTGCAAGAGGCAAAAACAGCCTTTCTCGGGCTCATTGCAGCTAACGGCGACGACAAGGCGTTGAGCGTCTATCTCGAACGGGTCGAGCGATACTTGCGGCAGCCGGTCGATGAATGGCGCGGTTACGAAATCCTGAACGAAAAATAGCGGTTAGCTCTTTTTCTCCACCTGGAAAATAGTCAGGTCGTCTTCGTACGCGCGTGGTCCATGGAATGTGGCCAATTCGCGCACGATCAGGCGCTCGCGTGACGCGGCTGGCATTTCTGCTGTGCGCCCGAGAATCGCGCGCAGGCGGTCAGTGCCGAATTCTGCTCCCTCCGCATTGGTTGCTTCGGTTAAGCCATCGGTATAAAGCAGCAGCGTCTCGCCGGGATTAAACTCGAACGGCCGGGTAACGAATTGCTGGTCCGGCAGTACTCCCAGTAAACGCCCGGTTCCGGCAAGCTCGCGCACACCGCTCTTGCTGATGACGCAAGCCGGCGGATGGCCCGCGTTCACAAACATGCCCTCGCGGCTTTCCAAATCAAACTGGACAAGTAAGGCGCTCACGAAGATACCATTGACCGAGTAGCTCGTCAGCTGGTCATTGAGAAAGGCAACAACTTGCTCGAGCGGCCTCGCCGGGTCGAACCATACCGAACGCAGCAACAGCGAGGACATCACTGAGAAGAAGCCCGCGGCCACTCCATGGCCGCTCACATCGGCGACGATGACCCGCGTCTTGTCGCCTGCAGCCGTGACGTCATAGAAGTCGCCCCCGACCTTTTCCACGGGTTCGTAAAAGACCTGGTATTCCAGACCGCTGCCAGTCGAAATCCGGGTCGGCAAGATCTTGCGGTGAATTGCGCGCGCGAGATCCAGGTCCTTTTCGATGATTGCATTGCGTTCGCTCAGCTGCGCCTCGCGCAGCAGCAGTTTTTCGGTTAGGGCTTCGATGCGCCACGCGCGGTTACGCAACAGCGTCCAGGCATAGCCGATTACCGAGGCCATCAGGGCGATGCTGCCGAGAAGCGGCGACTGGCGGTAGCCCATGATCGGCAGGACCGAAAGAGCAGTCAGGGCGAGGCCAATACTCAATGAGAATATCCACAGAATTGTCCGGGCCAGCGACTGCATTTCCTGCTGATCAGGCTGGGGAGCTCGAACGGTACGCACCAGTTGCAGTGCTGCATAAAAAATTGGTACCATAATATACAGTACGTAAAGCGCGTACGCTGGTTCGCGTGTATAGCCCCGCACGAGCGTGTGCTCGACTACAGCAGATGTCGCCCGCAGCACTTCTCGCGCCGGCGGATACAGTAGCTTGAACGCAACGTAGAAGCTGAACAGCAGGCCGACAACGAAGTACTGCTTTTCTCGCCGGCCGAGCAGCGTCGGCGAGCCCAGCACGGCCTTAACGAAAAGGTGAAATACCAGGCCGAGATAACAGAGCACCGGCATGATGAGTATGCTCCAGTAGGCTTCGATGGCCTGAAACGAGATCACCACAATGCTGATTACGGAAAAATACGCAATGATCAGCAAGAGCAGGGCAAAAGCCCGGTTGACCGGGTTTTTCCGGTTGAGAAAATAGAAAACGATTGCCAGAATTACTAGCAGCGACGTGAAAAAGATCCAGAGCAGGTCGATCCAGAGCAGCGTAATACCCTGGTGCATGAACTCATGGAACTGCATTAAACTCATGACGCTGCTGTCCTCAGTTTTCTTCTTCGTTCAGATCTTTTTTGGCAGGCTCGCGCAGTTCCAAACCTGTTAATCTGGCATTGCCGGAATGGTCAATAGAAACCCGCGCGAAGACGCGGCCCTTTCTGAGCGCGTCTTCCCAGGCGAGTGCATCGGTTTTGGGAGCGAAGAACGAATCGAGACCTGCAGTGAGGCTTGCGAATTTGTCGCTCGCGCTTAACGGAGAATCCGGTGTCACCTTGAGAACAATGGGTAAGTCAGGCTGTTTTTCGCCGTAAAGTCCCGTAACGTTCAGCACTCCCCCGGATTCGCGCATGGCGAGATACATGGTGTTGCCGTATGTGTAATTCTGACCAGGTTTGAGGTCGTGCGCGACTTTGCCGAGCTCGAGTGACGTAAATTCAAAGCGCAGCGATACATAGTTGCCGCGGAAAAAATCACGCGGGTCGCGTGCCTGCACTGGCAGAAGGTAAGAGCGGCCCGTGAATATCGGCAGGTAGGCTTTGACGACCATGCCGGCAAGAATCAGCCACGGAATACCCGCGAGCACAAGAACGAGCGTGCGCTTATTTTTCATATTTGCTCTCCCACATTTTGTTGAGACCAAGCAGCGCAAATGCCGACACGGCAAAAATCAGCGCCGTGACAAGATAGTCGTGGAACAGATCGAGATAACGAATCCATGTCCAGAGCAAAAGACCGAAGGCTGAGGCAAGAAACAGACGCTTGGCACGCACCGCAATGGCCTGAAAGATAAGCGCCACGAGGCTTGCGAGGTAGATGACGTTGGCACCGACGCGCGCGATCAGCTGGCTGTCGCCGTTCTGCGCTGTCTTGACCGCGCCTGCAATGAGCCCAACTGTAAACAGCGCTGTGATGCCGCCGAGCAGAATGGTCGTGAGCCGCTTTTCACGCAGCGTCCCGCGCATACGGTAGAGCGCCGCTATCGAAATGCCGGCTATCAGGACGGGCAGCCAGGAATTCTCGCGCCCGGCCAGCCAGCGCGCACCGGGTTTGAAGGTGGCAATCAGCGCCATGAGATGGAAGCCGACAAAAAGCAAGAGTAGCAGCAGCAAGAAATTGCTCTCTTTAAGCTGCTGCAATCGATGGCCAAGGGCAAGCGCAAGAGCGAGGTGTGAAAGCTCCAACAGCATACCCGGATGCTTCAGATCGCGAAAGATGATGAGCATCAGTACGAATAGGTACAAATTGACGATGAGCGCAAGGGCATTCATGGCGGTCTGTCTCATCACGGCAGTCCTGACGAGAACAATGAGTGGCAGCGCAGCAAGTAAGGAAAATTGCCGGTGCTCCATCTGCATGACCATGTAAACGGCGAACAGGACACTACCGAGCAGGTACGTGATGGTGGTCGGCCGCCACCACAGCACCGGCAGCATGCCAATGACCCAGAACAGTACGCCATTCGGGTAGTACGCGCTGATGTGAAAGATCTGTGCCTGCAGCATGATGTTGGCGCCGAAGGCGATCGAAGAGGCGAACCAGCCAAGATCTGCGTTGAGCCGCTCATCGCGCATTTCGCTGCGAATCGCTAAGAACTGCGCTGCGATGAGCGGAGTCAGCGCAATGAGCGATTGCGCCGCATAGTGCAACTGCTGCCAGTTTGCCGAAATGACGAGAAAGAGAGCAAATCCGAGCAAAACGACAGCCAGGCTCATGAGCCAGAAGCGCATCGTCTTATATATGGGAACATCATGTTCATAGAGCGCGAGAATCTTTTCACCCTGCGCGCTGCTGATGATGCCGTTTTCTGCCCACGATTCGACGGCGGCCTTCAGTTTGTGGTAGTTCATGTTGTATGCCTGCTGCGGTGTAATCTAACCTACCAGTTGCAGAGCCGTTCCCGATGTAAAGCCCCTTCCTGGCTAAAGGTGACGCCGATTCTCGACGACGGTGGAGCGCGCGTCTGCGTCGGTGTGAGTCAACCCGGACGAAGCAGCGAAAAATCTGCGTAACGTGCGCTACGGTCTGCAGCGATTTCGATAATGAGTAGTTTGCTGAAATATTCTGCGTAATCTGCCGCAGTCGTCTGAACGGCAGACATTCTCCGCACGAGATCCGGCAGGTAGAGTTCGTAGGCCGGCAGAAAACGTTCGATATAACCTCTGATTTTATCAGCGCTCATTGCACTCTTGCCCTGAGCGCGCATTTTTTCTTCAGCCTCAATGCGCCAGTCGATGACATTCCGGATGTCGTCAGTTCGCAGTTGTATGAAAGCCTCGAGAAACTTATACCACGCGCGGTAAGTAGTCAGCAAGCGATTTACTTCGGCGAGTTGTGCATTCGGTATCGCCGCTTCGGGCAGAGGGTTAAATCCCACACACCAGCCTTCGAGCAAAACGAAGTCTAGTGGTGCTTCAATAATCGGCCACGCCGATTCAGGCAGCCTGTCGCCTTCGCCGTCGTGTAACGATTTGTCATAGCGTGGAATGCGTACCGGTAGTCTTTGCTGGTTTATGGTACGCAATGCATCAAGTACCCGCACGCCCAGCGGGATGTCATGTGTGCCCGGGTAGCCGCGCTGCGAAAGGTAAATATTGCCCGCGTGCCGTGCTGCGAGGTTTACCTGTTCAGCGCGCGTCATATAGAAGTCATCGATCGAAAGCGTCACGCCGCGCAGGTTGTGCTCTGCCCGTAGGCGCGCGACCGCAGCATTGCACGCGGTTGTTTTACCCGACCCCTGCGGCCCCTGCAGTCCAATGAAGAGGGGTGTGGTGCTATTGCGGGCAGCGAGCAGGTTCTGAACAAATGTGGTAATGTGGTCGGCTACTATGGTGGTCATGGTGGCTGCAGGGTCAAGGATCGGAGATGAAAGGTATATCTCAAAGGCAGATAGCTATGGAATTCCATAGCAAAAAAAATTCTAAACCGTGAGAAAAAAACGCGATTTCCTGGTATTTAATATATAGAGGGATCTATGAAATGCATGCGTCAACCCAGGTTTTTGGAAAACAAGTCCACACCGATTGCTGAGTTATGGGAGGTACGATTGCCGCAAAGACTCTGGTTTCGCGTTCGGACCATCGCCGTGAAGCAGGGGCAGACTTTTTCGACGGTTACACGGCTGTGTGCGTTTCACCTTGCGGAAATGAATCACAAAAACTGGCCTCGGCGGCTCGATGAGTTGCGCAAACAGGACAAGGCAGAGTATTCAGAGGGCGACCATCACCGTCATATGGTGTGCCTGTACGGAGAGGATGCTCGATTGTTGCGGCTAGCAGCTTTGCAGATGGGGATTTCTGTTGCTGCGTTTATTCGACTGGCTCTAAGGCTTAATCTGGCTCGCGTAGCTATGGAATTCCATAGCAAGGGTTCCAGACTGAAAGAGCTCATATTCTGGAAGGGTATCAAACGTTGGGTAGCAATACCACTCGCCGCCCACAATCACCTCTCGATACCCACACTACGACAATTCACCTTCCAGAGCTTTCCCCCCGAACAACGCTGGGGCTGGCCCGAAGCGAATTGACCGCGCACGGCCGCGCAGAACGGCTACCCCATGTGTGATACCCTCGTAGCGACACCCGACTACACGAGAAACCAAACGATGATCCTCGCGAAAAATTCAGACCGCGAGCCGAACGAGGCGCAGGTAGTCGTGCGTTACCCGCGCACGCGGCATAAGCAGAAAGGCCTCAAGGCAACCTTCATACAGATTCCGCAGGTGCAAGAAACGTATGAAGTGATTCTCTCGAAGCCGTTCCAGATGTGGGGAGCAGAAATGGGTGTAAACGAGCACAGTGTCGCAATCGGCAATGAAGCCGTATTCACCAAAATCACTCCGCCGAAGAAAAACGATGGCCTGACGGGAATGGACATGCTGCGTCTGGCGCTCGAGCGCAGCAAGACCGCAGCTGCCGCGCTCGAGTGCATCACCGAGCTGCTCACCGAATACGGGCAGGATGCCTGCGGCGGCTATGAAAACCGCGATATGTTCTATTTCAACAGCTTCATCATCGCCGACCCCAAAGAGGCGTGGGTGCTCGAGACTGTCGACCGCCACTGGGTTGCCGAAAAGGTCAGGGGATTTCGTTCGATCTCGAACGGGCTCACGATCGAAAGCGAGTTTGATCTTTCTAGCGACGGCCTCAAAGATTTCGCGCAGCAACTGGGCTGGACAAAAGGCAAGGATTTCAATTTTCGCAAAATCTTTTCTGACCGCTTCTACACGTACTTCTCGCACTGTAAGGTGCGCCAGGCGCTGTCAACCGAACTTGGCCGCAAGGGCGCTGCCTGTTATGACGTGCAAACGGCGATGAACATCTTGCGCTCGCACCACAAAGGCGAGACCGACCCGGCGCGCACTGGCATGCATTCGCTGTGCATGCATGCGGCGGGTTTGACGACCCCCAGCCAGACGACCGGCAGCATGGTGGCGGAGCTCAGGCCTGATGGCAAATCGACGTACTGGTTCACGGGCACTGCCGCGCCGTGTATTTCGCTCTTCAAGCCGCTCTACATTCCAGGTAAGCAATTTCTGGCAGGAACCTTCGCTGAACCATCGGCCACACAAGACGGTTCGCTGTGGTGGCGGCATGAACAGCTGCACCGCCGCGCACTCAAAAATCTTGCCGCTGCAGGCGAACATTTTCTCGCAGAGCGCAACGCCGTTGAAGATGAACTCGTGCGTGCGGAGCGTTCGGTGTTCAATAAACCTGCGGCCGTGCGCGAAAAATTTTCGAAGACAACCTGGAGCGAAGCCGACCGCCTGCTCGAAAAATGGACTGCACGGTTAAGCTCCGCCAGAATTCGCGGCGCCTTTCACCCGCTATACCGCAGCTACTGGAACAAGCAGAACAAGAAGGCCGCGATCCAGGTGTGAAAGCTGCATCAAGGATTGTTGCCTTAAGCTTAAGACCGGTTTCAATAGCCTGCTAGCGCTCACCGGCGAAGCGGAAATATTTGCAAGATTACCGGCGGTACTTCACGCGCATTCTTCTGCAATTGTGCGCAGCAAATCGGCAAAGACGAGCACGTGCCGGCCGCCGAGGCTTTTGCCGGTATTGAGCAATGCGACCGCAATGTCGCGCTGCGGGTCGGCCCAGCACAATATGTTCATGAAGCCGAGGTGGCCGAAAGCCTGTTTCGTGTCGGGTCCGTAGAGGCCGAGCGGGCTATTGCCGAGCATAAAACCCTGGCTGTAGCGCATCGGCATCATGAGGCGGCGGTCGAACCAGGTGTTGCTGGTTTCGCGGGTCATTGCTCGTACTGTTTCTTCGTTCAGAATTCGTGTCCCATTGAGCTCGCCGCCGTTCAGCAACATCTGGAAGAACTGTGCTACTTCAGGTGCCGTTGCGACCATGTTGGCCGAAGGCACAATCGCATCGTAGAAGCGCTCATCACGTGAGAGGCCTACGATGGTTTCAAATGAGCTGCCGATCGCGTACTCGACAAGCTGCGTGAATGGAAAAACGTTTGGCCAGCCCGTGACGTAGTTTTGCGCGACCTGTGAAATATCTTTGCCCGGCGCGCCGTAGTCGAACCATTCGAACCCGAGAGGTTCCTTAATGAGTTTATGCAGCGCATGGCGGATGTCATGGCCAGTCGCGCGCCTGACAACTTCGCCCAGAATATAACCGCCGGTAACAGCGTGGTAGGCAACCGCACCCTTGGTGTGCAGTTCGGCGCGCTGCTCGCACAGCACGCGCACGACATGGTCAAAGTCGAAGATCTCGCTCGACATACCCTTGCGTGTAAAACCCGAAAATCCTGCTCGGTGGCTGAGTACGTCGGCGACGGTGATATCTGCCTTGCCGTTCTTGCCAAATTCCGGTATGTAGTCCGCGACGCGGCGGTTAATGTCGAGTGCGCCCTGTTCATACAGAGTATGCACAATTGTCGCGGTAACTGCCTTCGAGGTCGAAAAAAGACAAACGGGAGTGTTGGGTTGCATCTCGCGGCGCTCTGCCTGCGGGTGATCGCCGGGGCCGTGGCCGTGCGAAAAACCCAAACCACGCGAAAGCATGACTTTGCCCCGGCGCATCAGCACGAACGATATGCCGGGATAAATCTTCGTCTCGTAGAGTTTAATGAGTTTGTGCAGTATGCTGTTCACCTGAGCCGGTGTCAGGCCACCAGCAGAGGGAGCTTCTTCTTTGTGCGTGCCTTTTTCCGTAGCCGGGGAAAATCCCATAGATTGACCGCCTGAAAACTGCAGCACTCGCGTAAACCGAATAGCGTCCTGGCCTGCGACCTATGGAGCCCAGGATGCAGCGGGCTTTAGCGTTGACCGTGGCAGCCGGTTTGTCGCTCATAACCATGCGTAACAAACTGGCAATCAGCGCACTCATCCTGTGGCTGATTACAATCGGCATCGTTGGCTTACTTTTCGTGCGCGGCAACCGGGCGACGCAAATTACTGGCGACGCGCGCATCGTCGTTGACCTGAAGCCGCCCGAGCGTGAGTTTATTCTGTCCGAAATGCGGGAGCTCTTGCGTGCTGTGCACGAGATTCACGCGGCGCTTGCGACCGGCGAAAAAGACATGGCCATCAAGGCAGCGCGCCGCGTGGGCACGGGCAACCACGACACGGTGGTGGAAAATGCGCAGCCGGGGTTGATGCTCAAGATTCCGCTCGAGATGAAAAAGCTCGGGCACGACACGCACCGCAATTTCGATCTGATTGCTGACTTGTTGCAGAAAAACGCGGCAGAAAAAGAAATCCACCGTGAGCTTGTGAACCTGACGTCAAAGTGCGTCAGCTGCCACAGTGGTTACCGGTTGGGAAGGTAGTTACCGCGCCTTCAGCACCATCGACATACCGTCTTTTGAGCGCAGCGTCACTTGCGGCAGCGGCTCAACCTTGAATCCAGGTGCGAGCGAGACGCGCCAGCGGCGGCTGATGGTAGCGAGAAGCAGGATTGCCTCTTGCCAGGCGAACTGTTCGCCGATACAGTTTCTCACTCCTGCTGAAAAAGGAAAGTAGCTGAACTTGGGTCGCTTTTCCGCTTCACCTTCTGCCCAGCGTTCGGGCAGAAAGCGCGTGGGTTGATCGTACCAGCGCGCATCGCGGTGCACGACGTACTGGCTAAGCCAGAGTTCGCTGCCCTTAGGGATCAGGTAGCCGCCAATTGCGTAGTCTTTAAGCGTTGTGCGGCCAATGACCCATGCCGGGGGGTAGAGCCGCATCGACTCGGCGACAACCTGCCGCGTGTAAAGCAGAGCTGCGATGTCGTCGATCGTCGCGGGGCGATCCTTGAGCACCCGATCGACTTCTGCGCATAGGGCGTCATACTTGTCCGGGTTTTGCGAAAGCAGATAGAAAGTCCAGGTGAGCGCGTTCGCCGTCGTTTCGTGGCCAGCGAGAAATAGCGTCATCGCTTCATCGCGCAGCTGCTTGCGCGCTTTTTTCATATCGTCGCCTGCTTCTCTGCGTGAAGCAATCATCATTGAGAGCAGGTCACCTTTGTCTTCGGTATCGGCAAGGTGTTCGTCGATCGTTTCGTAGATGATCTTGTCGAGGGTCGCGATGCCCTCGCGGATCTTGAGCGTTGCTGGCAATGGTAGCTGCATCGCGAGGTCAGAGAATGGCATGCGAATGACATCGACGATGCGCATGACCTTCTCAAGTGCTGCGCCGATAGCATGCACTTTCTCGCTTACATCCATGTTAAAGAGGGCTTTTGCCACGATTGCCGAGGTGACGGCCATCATCTCACTGTGCATGTCGATCGTTGCGCCATCTTTCCACGCAGCGGATTGCGCCTCGGCAAGATCGGTCATGATCTTGCCGTACGAGAGAATGCGCTGGCGATTGAATGCGGGCGAAGTGTTCTTGCGCATGCGCTTGTGTTCTTCGCCTTCGCTCGTGAGCAGCCCCTTGCCCAGCACAAACTTCGCGAGCATCTTCGTACCCGAATCTTTTTCGAACTGGTCGTTGTCGCGAATTAAGACCTGCTGAATTAAATCGGGGTGGCTGATGAGAGTGATCTTGCGGTTGAAAAAGCTGAGCTGCGCCACGTCGCCGTAGCTTGCAACTTTCTGCAAAAACGACAGCACGTCGCCGCCGACATCGAGCAGATTACCAATAACCGGCAAGCCGGGTGGACCGGGGATTTTCTTCTGTGCTGCAGCAGTACTCATAGAGCGGCCTTGAACGCTGAATCGCCGGGCAAAGCCAAATTATTTTGGCGAGAGCTTCAGCACAAAGCCACCGCGGGGTTTTAGAGTCACATCGATTAACTGCTCGGGGCCGGTTTGCAGTTCCGTCGCAGAATAGCGCAGCGAGTCCGGGGTATCGCCCGCGGTAATCCATTCGGCGCGGTAATGGCCAGGATGGGCGAAGATGAACGGTTGCCTTATCTGGATTTCATGCGAAGCCGCGCTGATACCTGCGACATACCAGACTCCGCGATGCTCGCGCGCAAGGACTAAATGCGTATGGGGATTTCCCTCGCGAAAAAGAGTATGATCCCAGGCTGTCGGTACATCGCGCAGGAAATCTTTAACAAACGGGTGCTGGCTGAACAGCCTGCGGAAGCCCTTTTGAGGATCGTCTGCATTGTCCGCAAAGTGCTGCACTCCCGATTCAAAGATGACTGAGAGTGCTAACGAATGCGCATAACTAATCTTCTGCTGTTTGAGAGCTTGCTCGAAGACCAGCGGCGTATAGTCCATCGGGCCCACTACGTTACGCGTCAATGCGTAGTACAAGTTGTCCTGCGCGTTGGGCCCGCGAAAGACCGGAAACTGGTACCACTCGGCGCCCTTGACCGCTTCCATCGTCATCAGGTGGGGAAAGCGCCGCTGCCAGCCCTTAGGTGTCGTGCTGCCGTGGAAATTCACCAGGAGTTCAAAGTCTGCGGCATCTTCGAGCGTTTCGATGTATTGCTGCATCATTGCCTGCTTGTCGCTCTGCCAGAAATCAATTTTAACTCCCTTTATACCCCATGCTTTAAGGCGCGCAAATTCAGCGCGGCGTATGGATCGCTCGTGCATTAAATCGCGCGGCTCTTCGGTTACAGTATTGTTCGGCCCGCCTGAGTTATACCACAGCCAGATGCCAATACCCTTCTCTTTGGCATACGCCACAAGCTCGCGCACGAGCGGCTCTGCATTGCCGTTATTCCATTTGTTCCAGTTGGCATCGATCAGCGTGTACTGCCAGCCAAACTCGTGCGCGGCGTCGATATACTTTTTTTGCCGCTCGGCATCGCCGGTCGCCACATAGCTCAACCAATCCCACGTCGCTTTGCCGGGTTGAACCCATGCCGGAGTCTTGCCGTTAAATTTCTTGTCGAGCGGCGCACTGAGATCGGTAATCGCGGTGCTCTCTGCGATCGTCTTGAGGTCGCAGCAGACAATCACGCGGTAGGCAGTCGCATAAGGCAGCGCACCTGTCGGCTCGACTGCTCCCACGCCGTTGCCTTCTTTTTCTGCGGGGAGCGCAATCGTATAAAGATTTTTTTCCGGATTGGTAAGGTGCACTGCTGCGTGCTCTGCGCTCACTCCCGCCTCGGCGAGAAGCACGTACTTTTTGTCGGCAGCTTCGACAAGCGCGGGCAGTACCCAGCCGTCGCTGCCAAATATCACGAGACCTGTAAAGCCCACGAGCGGCTGAAAAATCCGACGGATGGAAGCCTTGCCGTCGTCTGAGCTCCCCACCGTAACTTTTTCGTAGTAGTACTCATAGGCCGGCGAGACTTTACTTGCTTCCTGGTACTGCTGCATGATTGCCTGCCGGCCTTCGGCAAAGCGAAAGCCGGTTGCCTCGCGCACGATGCGCGTTGTACCGTTACCTGGCAGAACGTAGCGCAGCGCCACGGCATCGGCCTGCATGACGATTTCGAGCGTGAGATTCTGCCTCTGCGCATTGGTGAGCGTTAACCGAAATAGCTCCCCCTTTTTGTCGATCTTACGCTTTTTGCCGTGCGCTAACTCATAGCGCTGCTCGAAGGGGGATTTTTCAATTTTCTCAACGCTGAGCGCGCCGGTGAAATCTGCCGCGTCGGTTGCGATGCCGAGCGGCGAGAAAAGCATTAGCGGTGTGTCATTGTGCATCAGCCGATAGTAGAGCCGGCGCTCTTTCGGAAAAAAATTGAGGTCAGCATGCAGGTTCGCTTCGGCAATTTCGACGACAACCGGCGAATACCGGGAACGCAGCTCATGCGTTTTAGCCGTGCTATCGCTCAGGCGCTGTGGTTCGGGGGGGATTGATGCGCAGTGAAAAAAGCAGAATGCGATGAGCAGTGGCAAGAGGAGAGGTCCTTTGTTCATGGACTAGAGTTTGACTTCTGCCGCAGGGGGCAAGCGCAAGGTAGCTAGCCTGGCTGGGGATTTCCATAGCTGCTGCGGATTTCCATAGCTACTGCGGATTTCCATAGCTGCTGTGGATTTCCATAGCTGCTGTGGATTTCCATAGCTGCTGCGGATTTCCATAGCTACTGCGGATTTCCATAGCTGCTGTGGATTTCCATAGCTGCTGCGGATTTCCATAGCTGCT
>CAYOZO010000058.1:0-20437 GCA_964408405.1 uncultured Turneriella sp. | reverse complement strand
GGAGATTTCTTGCATTCTATATATTAAATACCAGGAAATCGCGATTTTTTCTCATGCGCTTTGCATTTTTTAGCAAGTACTAAAAAAACTTAACAGTGATGCACGCCACCGACCGGACAAATCACTCCTCCCTATGCCAACTAACCCACAAAACGCGTCCGCACCCATTCTCGAAGTCGCAGGAGTTTAGTTTCACCAGGACCATTGTAGCGATCGCTACAATGGTTTTTCGTTGCCCTCGCCGTTTCCCTTTCGTTTCTGGCGACATGACAACACGAAATCTAGAAGCGACCGCAGGCCGCAGCAACATGAAATACCGCCTTCCCAACGAGGTCATGGAGTACCGCCAGTTGGTGTACGATTTTGCCGAGCGCGAAATTCGTCCGTCGGCGGAAAAGCGCGACCTCGAAGGCACCTGGGATCCTACGCTCTGGAAGAAAATGGCAGAAATCGGCCTTTTAGGTCTTTCCGTGCCGCAGGAATATGGCGGCAGCGGCGCAAGTTGCCTCATGACCACAGTCGCGCACGAGGCATTTGCCGAAGGTTCGGCCGACGGCGGGCTCACGCTCGCGCTCGGAGCGCATGCGATCATCGGTACGATGCCGATTGCGCTTTTGGGTACCAAAGAGCAAAAAGAGAAATATCTGCCGAAGCTCGCGTCGGGCGAGTGGACTGCGGGCCTTGGTCTCACCGAACCCGGCTCGGGGTCTGATGCCGCAGGCAGTATGCAGACGCGTGCGTTGAGAAAAGGCGATCGCTACATCATCAACGGCAGCAAGATGTTTATTACCAATGGCCCCATCGGCGATGTGTTCGTCTGTATGGCGGTCACTGACAAAAAGAAGGGAGCGTTTGGCGTGTCTGTTTTCATCGTCGAGAAGACGTTCAAGGGTTTTTCTGTCGGCAAAAAACTCAACAAGATGGGCATGAAGACTTCAACCACGAGCGAGCTCATCTTTGAAGATATGGAAGTGCCCGTCGAAAACAGGATCAGCGAAGAGAATTCGGGCTTTCTGCGCGTGGGTCGCGCAACGCTCGAATGGGAGCGCACAGTACTCGTAGCAGCGGGTTTGGGTTCGATGAACAGTCTCATCAAAGCGGGCACGCTCTACGCCAAACAGCGCGAGCAATTCGGCGAACCGATTATACGCTTCCAGGCGATACAGGATAAAATTGCGCGTACCCGCTACAAGCTCGACGCCGCGCGCCTCCTCATCTACCAGAGCGCGATGAAAAAGGACCGCGGTCTGCCAGCGCCGATTGAATCTTCGATAGCGAAACTCTACACCACAGAAAGTAATGTTGAAGCGGCGTACGACATGGGCCAGATATTTGGCGGCTATTGCTTTATTCACGAATACCCGGTCGAGCGCGCATACCGCGACACGCGCCTCTCGACGATCGGCGCGGGTACTTCAGAAGTCATGCGCTCGATCATTTCAGCCAACATGAAAGAGCTGTGGATCGATTCAGACCTCGAAGGCGACGAGAAAGAAGCGTTCAACAAGTTCCGCGAATTCTGCCAGAAAGAGATAGCCCCGTACGCCGCCGAACTCGACAAGAAGGGCGAGGTGCCGCGCACGCATTTTGAGAAGCTCTACCAGGTCGGTTACACGACTGCTATGCACGAAGAGGCATACGGCGGAAGTAACTGCAGCTACTACTATGCAACACACCTGCAGGAAGCGCTCGCCGAAGCCTGCGGCTCGACTTTCTTCTCGGTGGGAGCGTCTGTTGGTCTCTTCGGTCTGCCGCTGCGCGAGCATGGCACCGAGGCGCAGAAGCAGAAATATCTCCCCGATATAATCAAAGGCAGGAAGGTGGGAGCTTTGGGCGTGACCGAGCCGGGCGCTGGTTCGGATGTTTCGAACATCCAGACCAGGGCTGTCTTCAAAAACGGCAAATATTACATCAGCGGTTCCAAAACCTATATCACCAACGCTCCCATCTGCGACTACGTGCATGTGCTGGCGGTCGCCGAAAAGGATGGTAAAAAAATTGGCCAGACTGTTTTCATCGTCGATGCGCACGCGAAGGGGGTTTCACGCGGCAAACCGATGGAAAAACTCGGCCTCAAGGGGTCGCCCACCGGCGAACTTTTCTTCGACGAGGTTGAAGTAGGCGAATCGGATATTTTGGGCCGACCGGGTCGCGGCTTCGCGATCATCATGTCGGCTTTCAATCGCGAGCGCCTGGCGCTTGCGGCCTATTCGGTGGGAGTCATGGCGGCTGCGATCAACCATTGCCGCAAATACGCGAAAGAGCGAAAGGCGTTCGGCAAGCCGATTATCAAACACCAGGCGGTTGCGTTCATGATCTCTGACATGATTACGAAATACGAGGCCGCGCGGCAGGTACTGCATGAAACAGCCTGGCTGCTCGACGAAGCGGGCGACGCGTCCCACATTGAGCACAATGGCGAACGCATTGAAATCGCAGCCCGCACTGCATCGCTCAAGCTCATGGCATCGACCTATGCCCGCGAAGTCGCCAACCTGGCGGTGCAGGTTTTTGGCGGCGCGGGTTATATAGAAGATTACCCGGTTGCCCGGCTCTATCGCGATATAAAACTGGCCGAGATTGGCGGTGGAACTTCTGAAATCATGAAATCCATCGTAGCCCGCGCAGAATCCAAGAAAGTGTAGCAGAAGGTAGAGATTGAAGATCCCCGAAGAGAAACTTTCCCGCGCTCGCAGGTATTTGCTTGCGGGGCAAATAAAGCTCGTCGGGGCCGTTTACAGGGCACCGGGCAGGATATTGCTTGGCGTGCTCGGCGTTTCGATTATTGCGGGCTTTTTCACGGTAAAGCTGTTTCAGGATGTCCGCACGGACTTTGCGACGCTTTTGCCCGAAAACGACCGCAGCGTCGTACACGTCAAAGAGGCGACGGAGCGCACCGGCGGTGTCGGCAATATATTCGTTTCCATCTATTCTCCCGACTTTCAGGCGAACAAGAAATTTGCCGGTGCTTTTGCGGAGCTGCTCGAGCAATACCCGAAGGATCTGATCAGGTTCTTTGACTACAACACACGCGCCACCGAGCAGTTCTTCAAGGACCGGCTCTTCTATTATCTGAGTGTCGAAGAGCTCAAAGAATTGCGCAGTACTCTCAGGAAGCGCCTCGAAAAGACACGGCTGAGCGCATTCGGTCTGGACCTTGAAGAAAGCAATCCCGATCAGCAGCTCAGGAAGGTTTTGAGAAAGATTTTCGATAAGTACAAGGGCGAAAATCCTTTTGGTTTCAATAAAGAAGGATACTTCACCGACCAGACCGGCGAGAACGTGGCGATGATTATCCGGCCTACCGGCGATGCCGCAGACCAGAAGTTCTCTAAGGCGGTGGTAAGCCGGTTGCAGGCCGATATTGCCAGACTTGACCCAAAGAAATTCCATCCGCAGATGGAGGTAGGGCTCGCTGGCACGTATGTCTCACTGCTGCAGAATTTTGCGAGCATCATCCAGGATACTGTTGAAACTGCCGCATTGACGATCTTTCTTGTTCTGGGGTCAATCTATCTTTACTACCGCTCTATGCGCATGGTGCTCATGCTGTGTGCGGGCGTCCTGGTGGGCATTCTGCTTACGTTCGCGGTCACGTACTTCCGCATCGGCTATTTGAACCAGCAGACTGCCTTTCTGGCTTCGATAATTGTCGGTAATGGTATCAACTTTGGTCTCATTCTCATGGCGCGCTACCTCGAAGAGCGTGGCCATGGGACTTCGTTCCGGCGCTCGTTTAATCGCGCAATTTTCTACACCATTTCGGCGACCTTTATGGCGGCTTTTGCCACTTCCATTTCGTATTCGATTCTTTCTGTGACAACCTTTCGCGGTTTTTCACAATTTGGTTTTATCGGCGGCATTGGTATGGTGCTCTGCTGGGCAGGTCTCACCCTGGTAATTCCCTGTTTTCTGGTCTTGTTCGAACGCTGGCGACCGCAAAAGGTTTCGAAGATACACAAGTTTATCCAGAGGGATAATGCGCGCAGACTCGCGCAGGCAATCCAGCGCAACCGAAAACCTCTGACCTGGGTGCTCTATGCACTTGTGCCCATTGCGATCGCCGGCACGATCCTCTATGCGAGCAAGGACCGTTTTGAATATAACCTGAAGAACCTCTCCATCAAAGTGTCTGAGGGGCCTGGTAGCGAACAGTACTTCATGCGGCGAATCGACACCATTCTCGGCAACGGATCAAATGCTTCCATGCTGATCGCGCACGACCGTGAAGATGCGCACCGCACGGCGCAGGCGCTCGAGAAAAAAATCGCAGACGCGAAGGCCGCGGGTAAACCGCTTTTCATCAGTTCTGTCCGCTGGCTCGACCAGTTCTACCCGCAGAACCAACAGGAGAAATTTGCCATCATTCGGGATCTGCGGCGTCTTTTTTTGCCCAAGTACCTGTCGCTGCTTTCGCCGCAGGAGAGGGAGTGGGGGCGCGTTGCCCTCAAGGCGTTGCGTTCAGATCCTTTCCAGACCGATGAACTGCCCGAAATGGTACTGCGCCTGTTTCGCGAAGTAGATGGTACGCTGGGGCGCGTTATTTTCGTGGCTGCCAGCAAGGATGCAGTGCTGTCGAATATTCTGGATATCATCCAGATTGGTAAAGAGATCAGCAGCAGCGTCAGCCTTGCGCCGGGTAAAGTACTGCAAAAAGGTCAGGTGCTCTTTGCCAGCGAGTCGATGATCTTTATCGATATCCTCGCCAATGTCGCCGCAGAAGGTCCGCTGGTGACAGTCATCTGCTTTCTCGCGGTGGGCGGTCTTATCTGGTTCGGTTTTCGCAGATTTAAGGAGTTTGCCATTGTTTACACCTTTCTTTCTCTGGGCATGCTGGCCTTCATTGCGACTCTGCAACTTTTCGAAGTAAAACTGAATTTCTTCAATTTCATCACAATTCCGATCACGATTGGAATTGGGGTCGATTACGCGATTAACATCTACTACCGCTACAAGGCGGACCATGAGCGATCGATCACGGATGCCGTGGCAGGCACTGGTTCGGCCGTTCTTCTCTGTTCGTGGACGACGATTATTGGATATGGTACGATGCTTTGGGCAAAAAACCAGGCGATGGCATCTTTTGGCCTGATGGCTGTCATTGGCGAATTCTGCTGTCTTGCCTTCGCGATTGTCTTCATGCCCGCATGGCTCGGCATGCGCGAAGACAGGCGCAAACATCCCGCAGTGGCGCACCGGACGCCGTTGGTTTTGGAACATGCTTTGCCTGCCCATACTGCTTTGGAAACAGAAGAAGGAGTACAGCCTGTGCAGAAGGGTAAAGCGGCATCGCAGAAGAAAGCTCCCACAAAGAAAAATGCTGCGCCGCGCCGCAAAAAGTCTGCTCCCTGAGGTATAGCATGTTTTTTTCCCGCAAGCGAGAGGCGCTTGATGCGCACTTCAGTGATGCGCAGTTCGAGGCGATCTTTCTGCATAACCGCTATCCTGGAAGCAGGAAGCAGACCGGCGGCTTTGCCGACAAGGCCGAGCTGTGGGGACTTTACGACAGTGAACCCGATTACCACGGGCTCAACCTGCTGCGCAGTCTGCGTTTTTTACGAGGCATACATACTGACCTGCGTATTGGGCCGCGGTCTGCCACGAATGCAGCGCTGCGCGGTTATTGCAGCGATAGCAATAACGCGGGCAAAAAATCAGAAATCTGGTTCGAGGCGTATAACGGCAATATCTCCGACGCCACGCGCACGACGATCACCATGGCTCCCTATGGCCATGCGGATAAGTCGCGCGCGCTTTCGCAAAAGTCGTTTGTCCGCTTCATTGTTCCGCTCGCCGGGAAAAAACCCCTGGAAAAGATGGATGCGCTGTTGTTGGCATATGCGATTGCAACTCTGCTGGATAAGGAGCATTTTGCGGGCATCATCGATGCCGACCTTTTTCTCTTTGTACCGCCTGGCGCAGCCCGTGCGGGTGTTTCGAATTACCACCGCGGCGACCGGTTACTGAATACGCATCTGGTTTATGGTTTTAATTATTTCGAGCAGAATGGGGTCGTGCGTTTTTTCACGCACGGTCTAAACAGGTTTGGTATGCCTGACATACTGGTCGTCTCGGGAAAGAAAATCACGCTGGGTACAGAACACTACCAGGACGTACTGCGCGAGGTGCACGCGCGCTTTCTGGCGTACCTCACTAAGAATGCGCATGCTGCGCTTGAACTTACGCGACCGTTACGGAGCAGTAAGGTTCTGCCTGCGCAGGTCGGCGCTATGATGGGGAAAAAAATCGTCGAGCTTGCCGCCGGCGCTCGCTAGCAGGCTGTCTCAGGGGTAAACTGGAAATCCTGCGAGGTACAGATTGTACTGCCGTTCAATCGCTTCTTTCATAAAGAGCGCGGCCCGGCCCGAAAAAGCCGTCTTCTGCGAGAGAAGATAGCCCACGGCGTTGCGCGGTCCTAACGAGACAAAATACCCAAGTTCAGCATAGCTATAAGCAGTGGGAGCTTTCCCTGCGAGGTCGGCAACGATCGTGCGCGCGACGTGCTGCCCCTTACGGACGGCGGCCTGCGCGCTTTTTGCGTTCAGGCCCCGACCGCTGAAGTAGCTGTTGTCGCCGGCAGCGTAAAGATTCTGGTGCGGCAGGCCTTCGATGCGGCCGAAGACATCACATACGACCGATGGCGAGGAGCGGACTCCGGGTACAAACAGCGCATAATCTGCCCGGTCGGCAAGCTCGATCAAGCCGCTTTTACTCATCACAATACCGTTTTCGTAGCGGAGAAATTCGGTATTGCAACGGACATCGATTCCCGCTTTGCCGGCTGCCTCGAGCGTGATCGCGCCGAGCGAAAAATCGAATGAAGGCAGCAACCGGTCGCGCGCTTCGTAGAGAATCACGCGATTGCCGCGTTCCGCGAACTCAAAGGCAAACTGTACACCTGTAGGTCCGCCGCCAACCACTGCGATTGTCCGGTTTCTGAGGGTGCGCAGTTCGCGCTGGTGTTTTTCATCGTCGCGCAGGTCATCGAAAGTGATCACATTTGGCGGGCGCGCCGGCGTGTGCGAGCCTTGGGCGACAACAATGGCGCTGTACCGAGCTCCCAGTGTCTTTTCGGGATCGCTGACGAGATGCCTGACATCGACTTGCCGTTGCACGAAGACAAAGCGAAACCTGGCTGCAAGCTCGGTGAAAGGTTCTTCATACTTGTGAGCCTCGTCGCCGCGCGCGAGCTTATGCCATTGCGTTATTTTCTGGTGCGCCGGCCGGGGATCAAACAGGGTAACCTGGCCTGAAAAACCCAGCGAGCGCAATTCGATGGCAGTAGCAATGCCAGCGTACCCCCCACCGACAATAGCACACGATGTGCTTTGGTCTGCTACGGCCATGGATGGCCTCCTGGTAGCAGACGAATGGCACAGGAGGTGCCTGAGTCCGTCACGGCCATGGATGGCCTCCGTGTGGCGGACCGATAGCACACGATGTGCTTTGGTCTGCTAAGGCCACAGACACCTGCGCGGCGGAATGCTGCCGGTAAAAAATATCACATCGCCGCAGTGCGGCGGATTCTCAGGAGGGGAAGCCTTTCTTCGAGCTGTCTGTTACGCTCTGCGTAGAAAGCGGCGCGGTCGGGATTCATGACGGCGAAAGCTTCGTACATGGCTTGTTCGAAGTAGAGTCCTTCGGAAAGATTGCGGGCTGCGTCACGGCTGAAGGTTTCGGAGTTCTCGAAAACAATGTGTCTGGTGTTGAAGCGCTGAGCAGGCAAGAACTCCGACATGTGACCGATATTGTGTACGCTTAAGCCCCCGCCGACTGACGTGATTTTATTTTGCCGGTTTAACCGGACGAGCGCGTTGCGGGTCACAGTCAAGACTTCTTCATCATCGACTGCAAGATTCATGCTTTTGCTGAGGTCGCCGCGGCCGATCGTTACCTGGCTTAGCTCGGCGAAGGCGGCGCTCGCAATCATGGCATCGAGGTTCCTCACGGCCAAACCTGTTTCGAGGTTGATAGCGAGACGGGCTTCTTTGCCCATTTCGCGCATGATGGATTTCGCTGTATCGACAAAATTAACCAGTGCATAAACGCTTTCAACCATCGGGGCGAGCAGCACATCAACACCGAGCGCAAGACACTCGCGCATGTCACGGCGTGCTTCGGGGCCGCCGATCTTGATGACGAGTGGTACGCCAGCGGCCGCAGAAATCTGGCGCATCGCCGCAATTTCTGCCCCGTCCATGTCTTCGACTTCGGTGCCTGTCTTCAGGGCAATAACGCAGTGCTGCTGGTTCAGTAGTCTCAGTTTCTTCTGCAGATTTTCGACAAGCTCCGGATTATGCCGCATGTTCCATTATCGGTGCGTTCCAGCCGCCCCTGAAGACATAAAAGGGGGGTCAGGCGAGAACCATCAGGCCGTTTTGATCGACGCGGAATTCCTGCTGGATCGCAGCTATTTTTTTGTCGCGCAGCCTGCGGGTCAGATCCAGCGAGGCGATGTCGGCATTTTCGGGCCAGAAGGCAAGCAAGGTCGAGCCTGCTCCCGACAGAAAGCAGCCATAGGCGCCCTCGCGGTACCAGTCCTCAAAGATGTCAAACATACCCGGTATGAGGTGTGCGCGCTGCGAGGTATGCATACGGTCGTCCATGGCGCGACGCCATGCTGTGAGGTCGGCAGCGGCAAAGGATTCCTGCTGCAGCAAATAGACCAGCGCTGCTACCCGCGATGTCTGGAAGATGAGATCGGCGCGTGAGATGCTTACCGGAATCAATTGGCGTGAATCGCGGGTTTCGAGTTTTAGGTCGGGGATGATACCGGCAATGCGGACAGGAGCTTTGATCTTAAGCGGCAGTCGGTGGAAAGCAGGGCCTGTCGCGTCATTGTCGGGCGACTGGCTCCCGAGCGGCATGCAAAGGTTCCATCCGCCATAGAGCGCTGCGGTCAGGTTGTCCGGGTGGGGCTCGAATTCGAGCGCGAAGTCGAGAATCTGGTCAATGCGGTAAGCCATCTGGAATTCGCGGCGGAGTGTTTCATTGGCGAGGGTTAAGCCCGCGAGAATTGCGGTACTCGACGAGCCGAGCCCGCGCGAGAAAGGGACATTAACAATGATTTTGACATCCCACGCGACCGGGTTTTGCCCGGCCTTCTTGAGCAGGTAGTTGTAAGCCCTGACGAAGAGATTGTCATTTTCTACCTTGCGCGGCAAGCTCGCGGGCGAAACCACTGTCTGGTCGCCACTTAAGAAACTGAGCCTGATCGAGCCGTCTTTGCGGTCGGCCCGGTCACAGATGAATTCGTTGCGCAGATCGAGCGCGATACCCCAAATATCGAATCCGGGACCCAGGTTCGCGGTACTGGCAGGCACGGAGATACGCAGCGAGGGCGCCATGGACACCCGGTCAGAACCGGCGGGAAAAACCCCTCTACAAGTAAAAATGGCGTCGTGGAGGATTAAATCCCACAACTTCACTTTACGCTATTGGCCGCGACCGGATGCTGCACCATGTCGGCTTCCAATGAGATACTGATCTTTACCGCGATCAATGACAGCGAAATGGCACAGGACTTGGTTACCAACCTGCTGGAAGAGGGACTGATCATCAGCGGTACTCTTTTCCCAGGCACAACGCTGCTCTATAAATGGGAGAACAAGATTAACCTCGACGATGAAACGAAAATCATCATCAAGGCGAAGCGCGAAAACTATGACCGCATCGAGGAATATGTAATGAAAAATCATCCGTACAAGATGCCTGAAATGACGAGCATCGACGCATCGTTTGGCAGCGAAAAATTCCGCGAATTTTGCCGCAACAAAAAGTGAGAAAGAAGAGCCTCGAACTTGTTTACTCGCCGATCTACGACCTGACGGACTATGTGCACGTCCTTGCTGCCGGAAAATATCGGATGCTCTACGATGAGCTTAAGCATTCGCGCTGGCACTGGCATACCCCCGCACGGGCTGACGAAGCAACGCTGCGCCTGGTGCACACCGAGCGTTACCTGCGCGATTTTCTTGGAGCCAAACTCACCGATAAGACCCTGAGGGCAGAGGTCCCTATCGACGAGAGAATCGTAAACGCTGTTCTCACGGCGACGCAGGGCACTGTGCTTGCGGCGGAGCTTGCGCTGAAACATGGTACTGCCTCGAACCTGAGCGGCGGATTTCACCACGCTTTCGCAGATCACGCCGAGGGATTTTGTTTTCTGAATGATACTGCCATAGCCATCAGGTATCTGAGGCAGACGCGGCCCGGGCTCAGAGTGGCGATTATAGACCTGGATGTCCACCAGGGCAATGGCACAGCGCATATTCTGCGCAAGGACGAAGACTCTTACACATTCTCCATGCATGAAAAAGAGAACTACCCTGAAAAAGAGCAGAGCGATCAGGATGTAGATCTGGCATCCTTCATGAGCGACGCGGAGTACCTGGCGATACTCGACGAAAATCTGGCGAAACTGCGGCGGCAATTCACGCCCGACCTGATCTTCTACATAGCCGGGGTGGATGTTTACAAGGATGACATGCTTGGCGGCCTGCAGTTGTCTTTCGAGGGGATCGCAGAGCGCGACCGGCGCGTGCGCGATTTCATGCCGGAGGTGCCGCTGGTCGTATTGCCTGCCGGTGGTTATGCGCGCAACCTGGCAGATACGGTGAAGCTGCATGCGCAGACGATCAACATTCTTCACGGAAGGTTAAACTGATTCGGACGCATGTTGCGGCTGCGCTATGTCTGAGAAACGCTTCGACTTCCAGGATCTCGAAGAGATCGACTTTGCGGACGAGCTGCCCGCAGCCACTCACTTTAGCGGTCGGGAGAAACTTTTTTTAGGCATCTTTAGCCGCGAAGAGCTCTGGCAGGCGCTCGAGGAGAGCCATATTATCGCCGCAGTGCGCGAGCGGGGCTACTGGCCAGTTTCACTGGAAACTGAGTTTCTGACCGAACGCGACCATCGTTTTTATTTGTTGTATCATGGCGAAAAAATTCTGCACATGCGGCTTCGCCTGTCTTTTTTTCGCCTGCACAGGCATCCTCTCATGCCCGCGATGAAAATGCTTTTCATCGACTGGATGCAGTCCCGCCATGTGCTGCGCGGCGCCACGCACAAGCGCGAATTGTTCCCCGGGCAAGACGTGCCGGGATTGGGTATTTTTAGCCGTATCGATATATTTTTGCGCAATCTCGTTGTGGCAACGCATGCCTTCGGCGGCTTTAACATACCCGAATATTTTCACGACGCGCTGCTCTTTCACCGGGCTTTTCGGTTTTACGACCCTGCGCGCGAGGCGTTTTTTCGCGCCTTGCTGCGCGATCTCAGGCAATACGGCGCGCGCGAGATTTCCAAGGCGCTGAGTGAGGGCCGCATTCGCGATCGCAGGAATCAAGTGCAGGAATGGCATGGCGCTGAGATGCTGATTTTTACGCACAAGCCTTATGCCGATAGTATTTTTGACAAGCGCTACGAGCGCGAAGTCGAACGAAAGATGCGCGAGTTCAGCTTCAGCCTCGTGAAAGCCTGAAATCCCTCAGCATTTCGGCGGTAATTTTGCCTTCATAATACGCCCTGCCTACGATGGCGCCGTAGAGTTTCATGCTTGCAAGTTTTTTCAGATCATCCAGCGAACTTACGCCGCCTGATGCGATAATGCGTGCCTGCGGAAAAAGTCTTAGCAGGCGTTCGTACATTTCATAGTCAGGGCCGGCCATCATGCCATCTTTTTTTATCTGCGTCACCAGAAAATTCTCAACGCCCTCTTGGATGAGACCGGCAATAAAATCATCGAGCTCGACGCCGGAGTCTTTAAGCCAACCCGAATGTTTCACCTGCGTGCCCCAGGCATCGACCGTCATGAGCAGCGATCCTGCGAATTCTGCAAGGATTGCATCGAAAGCAGGACGATCGACAAAGGGGAGAGAGCCTACCATGACAAAGTCCTTACCTGGTTCAAAGCCGTTGTCGTAGTAGTAACGAAAATCCGCAGCGCTGCGAATGCCACCGCCCGCCTCGCAGGGAATGTTTACTGCGCGCCGTATTTCAGTGAAGAGCCTGCCCTCGCAGATTCTGCCTTCTTTTGAACCGCGCAGATCCACCAGATGCAGCCGCTCGGCGCCGTGGTCTGCAAGGTACCACGCAAGGTCCTTAGGCTTTTCGTGGTACACAGTGGCTGTGCTGTAGTCCCCCTGTTTGAGTCGTACTACCTTGCCGTCGAGGATGTCGAGCGCGGGAATCAGTTTCATAGCAGGCTGATAAAGTTGCGCAGCAGCGCAAGGCCTGGTGTATGCGACTTTTCCGGGTGGAATTGCGCCGCGAACAGATTATCGTGTTCGATCACCGAGGTAAACACCTGCCCGTAGCTGGTTGTGGCGGTCGCGTACTTGTGGCGCCCGGCGAATGCATAGCTGTGCACGTAGTAGAACATGCTGTGCGGAGCAATATCTTTCCCGAGCCTGCTTTCAGGAGAAAAATCTGTCGTCGTCCAGCCCATATGCGGAATCACCGGCGCCTCTTCATTTTTCTCGAGCCGCGTAATATGGCCTTCCAGAAAGCCCAGACCGTTTGCGAGAGCAAATTCGGAGGAGCTTTCGAACATGAGCTGGAAGCCGATGCAGATACCGAAGATAATTTTCTTTTTCTCGCGCGCGTTATAGATCGGTTCAATCAGGTTACGAGCGTTAAGCTCTTCCATCGCGCGGGCAAAAGCGCCATCGCCTGGGAGCAGCAGGACATCAGCAGCCTCGGCCTCTTTTGGGTCCGAAGATACGGTGACGCTCTGCCCGAGGTGCTCAAACGCCTTCTGCAGCGAGCGTATATTCCCCATGCCGAAATCCAGAAGCACAACCCTCGCGGAGGTCTTCATCTACGTTAATCCGCCAGAGGGTTGTGCGGTGGCATGCACAAGTTCGCGTGTCCACAGCGTAGCGGTGGACCGCTGCACGAAAGCAGCGCAGCGCTTTAGCAGCAACTTGCGCCGGCAAGTTGCGAGGCTTTTGTGCAGCGAGCGTAGTTTGTGCATGCCGATCTCATTCACCCTATGAGACTCCCTTTTGTTGAAGGTATGTCATTTGCCCGTCGCGCGTCGATTGCCACTGCCTGGCGCAGCGCGAAACCCAGCGCCTTGAAGATAGACTCGTGAATATGGTGGCGGTTATCGCCATAGTGGACTTGCACGTGCAGGTTCATTGCTCCATAGATGGAGAGCTTGTGCAGAAATTCGAGCGTGAGTTCTGAGTCATAAATGCCGAATTTACCCATGGGCTTTAGCGCTTCACCGCGGTAAACGAAGTAAGGCCGGCCGGACAGGTCGATGGTAACGGAGGTTAGTACCTCATCCATCGGCAGCGTGAATGAACCGTAGCGAAAGATACCGGTCTTGTTGCCAAGCGCCTGCGTAAGCGCCTGGCCAAAGACAATAGCCGTGTCTTCTACCGAGTGGTGGCAATCGATACCGATATCGCCCTTGAGATCGAGTTCCAGGTCGAACATGCTGTATTTTACGATATGTCCCAGCATGTGTTCGAAGAACGGAATCGGATTGTGGCCTGACATACGCGCGTTGCCATCCAGATTGAGGAAAAGCGCAATCTGGGTTTCGCTGGTCTTGCGCTCGATTCTTGCAGTGCGTGCCACGGTAATGAGCCGATAGAATTCCGATTAAAAACAGGCCGTCAATAATTGCTCTGCAAACGCCTTCAATAAACGCTTTTCGATGCGAAAGGCTTTTAGTCCACGTTCTGTGAGGTTTCTATGTCACTGACATCCTTTTTCCGTTTTTTAAGCCCCAAAGACCAGACATTCGGTCCGCTTTTTAACGAAGACACCGCAAATCTCGTCCAGATGGGAAAAACCATGAACGCGATGGTTCGCTCTCGCAAACAGAAAGATCGCGACCGGCTGAGCGAAGAGATCGACCGACTGGAAAGCCAGGGCGACGAGATTACGCACCAGATTTTTATCGCGCTCGGAAAGACCTTTATCACGCCATTTGACAGGGAAGATGTGCATGCTCTGGCTGCGTCGCTCGACGACATCGCCGATTACATGCAGGGGGCAGCTGCGCGGGCCCGTTTGTACAACATTGTTTCGTTCCCGCCGGCAATTATTGATCTGGTGGAAATTTTGCAGCAGGGGATAGATGAGGTTGTCGTGGCAGTCACTCACGTTATGACCCTGAAAGACAGGCAAAAGATCCGCGAGGCGCTGGTGAAGATCCATAGTCTTGAGAACGAAGCAGACCGCATTTTTAACCGCGCCATTGAAGAGCTGTTTCGTAAGGAAAAAAATGCGATCCAGCTGATCAAGATGAAAGAGCTTCTTGCAACAATAGAGACTGCGACTGATCGCTGTGAAGATGTCGCGAACGTGATAGAGAGCATCGTCATCAAGTACTCATGAATATCGACCTGTTTATTGTTGTCGTCGCGCTGGCGCTCATTTTCGACTTCATCAACGGCTTTCACGATGCCGCGAACTCGATCGCCACCATTGTCTCGACGCGTGTCTTGTCTCCGGTGCAGGCGGTCTTATGGGCGGGATTTTTCAACTTTCTGGCCTTTTTTATCTTTAAACTGCACGTTGCCGATACCGTTGCCAAGACTGTGGATACCAGCGCGATTACCATGTACGTTATCATGGCAGGTCTGCTGGCTGCAATCACCTGGAACCTGATAACCTGGTATCTTGGCATCCCTTCAAGTTCTTCACATACGCTGATCGGCGGGTTTGCCGGCGGCGCTATAGCGCACGGTGGTTTTGGTCTCGTGAAGATGAAGACGATCTGGCCCATACTTGCATTTATCGTCTTGGCGCCTTTTATTGGCATGATTGTTTCCTACTTTAACTCGATCGTTCTCCTGCACCTGTGCAAGCGCTCGCATCCGCAGCATGCCGATAAATGGTTCAGACGGCTGCAACTGGTCTCGTCGGCTGCGTTTTCTCTCGGGCACGGCGGCAATGATGCGCAGAAGGTCATGGGCATCATAGGGGCTGCAATGCTGGTGACAAAGAAAATCCCCAGTATGGCAGAGCTGCCTTACTGGGTGGTGATTTCGTGTTACGCTGCGATCGGAGCTGGTACGCTTTTCGGGGGCTGGCGCATTGTGAAAACGATGGGTTCAAAGATCACGAAGCTGACGTCTTTTGAGGGGGTCGCCTCGGAAGCTGCGGGTGCGGCAACCTTGTTTTCTACCGGTGCGCTCGGAATCCCGGTCAGTACGACGCATACCATTACGGGCAGCATTATTGGCGTTGGTCTGGCAAAGCGCATCAGTGCGGTGCGCTGGGGCGTTACTGTAAAATTGTTCTGGGCCTGGATTATCACGATTCCGATCAGCGCGTTGTTTGCGCTTTTCTTCTACCACATCATTCACGCTTTTGTCTGACAAATGCTCAAGTCGCTCGAGCAGATTTACGGGTCGCGCAGGAGTACGTCGAAATACGATGGCTATGTGTGCACTTTCGATCTGGACAAAACCTATCTGGATACGCGGTTTGAATCACTCCGCAAACTCGTGCGCATACCCTTTGAAAAGGCTGAAGAGAAAAAGAATATTCCAGGCGTAGCAGCTCTGGTGCGGGAGCTACGGCGAGGCCGCGGCGAATCACACACGCCTGTGCCAATCTATTTTATTTCCGGGTCGCCTGAGGGAATGCACAAGGTTGTGGCCGAAAAACTCAAGCTTGACGGTGTTAGCTTCGACGGCATCCTCTTTAAGAACTGGCGCGCTGCCGTGAAGAAGCTGCAGTTTAAGAAGATCATCGACAAGATAGGTTTCAAGCTCGCGGCCCTCATTTACGCCCGCAGCGTTTTTCCGCTCAAGGCGCAGGAGCTTCTCTTTGGCGACGATTCTGAGTACGATGCTACGATCTATTCGCTTTATGCAGACATAGTTTCCGGGGCTCTTGAAGACTTTGAGGTGCTGACGATTCTCAAGAAGTGGGAAGTCGCCGAAGACGAGCGGAATTTAATTGCGCATAACCTGAAGAGGCTGCGTGAGAGCGGCTACAAGCCGCGAGACGCCGTGGCCCGAATCTTTATCCACCTGGAGCAGAAAACTCCGGCGCATTACCACACGACGCTCTCTGACAAGGTGGTTCCAACGCAGAACTATTTTCAGACTGCTGTCATTCTCTATAAGATGGATGCAATCAGCAGAGCCGGATTGTTTCGCGTGATTTCGGATATGATCAGGAATTACCAGTTTGGCGTGACAGAATTTGCTGCCTCTACCGAAGATCTGCTGCGCCGCTCTTTGATAGATAAGGGAGAAGCGCGCAAGCTGCTCAAAATCGTGTACAAAGGAAATCCCCTCGCGTTACCTCGCCGCATTATATCTGATCTGCGCAGTGATTTTGTGCGCACTATCGACACATTCAGCAGTATTCCCGATACAATCATGCCGCCCATGCGTCGCGAAAGCGACCGAAACCTGACGCTGGTCGAACGCTATCTGCGCTTTGAGCCGAAGCGGCACGTCTGAAAACAATCCCCATTACCGTTTGACGCAGTCAGGCCCGGCTTCAGGAAAGGCTCACTATGTTAAGGAAGATAATGTTTCTCGCGATGCTGGCTTCTCTCTGCGCCTGCTCGCCCAAAAATAGCGCAGACGCGCACCTGAAGGTTGATAAAATTATCTATCAGCAGGACGGTAAGGACTTTGAGGGCTTTCTTGCTCTGCCCGGAAAAACGGATAAGAAACTGCCTGCAGTGCTGTTGATTCACGACTGGACAGGGCTCGATGAGTATGAACAGATGCGCGCAAGAATGTTGGCTGAAAACGGCTACGTCACTTTTGCGATGGATATGTATGGTAAAGGTGTACGCGCTGCGAACCACAAAGAAGCGGGGGAACTCAGCGGCACCTATGGCAAAGACCGCAATCTGCTCAGATCACGCATAGCCACGGCGCTGCAGGTACTAAAGGCGCGCCCAGAGGTTGAGGCAGCGCGCGTCGCAGTAGTGGGTTATTGTTTCGGCGGTATGGCGGCTATCGAAGCGGCTTTGATGGGCGCAGATATCAAGGGCGTTGTGACCTTTCACGCCGCGCTATCATTTCCAACCCTGATGGCTGACGCAAAGAATGTGAAGGTCCCGGTACTCATTCACCATGGCGGTGCAGACAAGTTTGTGCCTGAGAAAGATGTCAAAGCGCTGAAGTCAGAATTCGACAAGGCAAAAGTGAAGTACAGTTTCGTGATCCACGAGGGAGCGACCCACGGTTTTACTCTGAAATCCAATACGGGGCATGAAGAGCACTTCGGTATGAAGTACGATGCCAAGGCAGATCTTACTTCCTGGGCAAGTATGCTTTCCTTCTTAAGAGAAAACGTGTGAAAGACTGTGTGGTGGCGAGACGCGCCACCACACGATTATCGGTTATGGTTTCTCGAGAATCAAAGCTCCGCCGACGCCGCCGCCCGCGCAGATGGAACCCATAACGTAGTTCGCGCCTGCTTCGATATCGAGCAGCTGGTTGATCAGCACGCGGATTCCCGTAGCTCCCAGGGGGTGCCCGATGGCGAGGGTGCCACCGTTGGGATTCACGTCGCCCTTTTCGAGCCGCGACACGAGGTCATACTTAAACTCATCGCGCGCAACAACCATGGAACCCAGCGCAGTTGCAGCGAATGCTTCGTGGATCTCATATTTGTTGATGTCGTCCCACTTGAGACCTGTATTCTCGAGCGCCTGTTTCATAGCGTAGGCAATGCCCAGACCCATGATGGCAGGATCAACACCGGCATAACCCCAGCCCTTGATTTTTGCGAGAATGGGCAGACCCAGTTCTTTGGCTTTTGATTCGGTGGTCATGATCACCGCGCCGGCGCCGTCTGACTGCGGGCACGCGTTAAAGAGAGTGACGACAGCTTTCTTGCTCTCATCGTATTTCTTACCAATCCATTTCTCGAACTTGTCATAGAGACCCTTGAGGCCACCGGGCATTTTTTCGTAGATCACCGGAGACTTTGCGAAGCGCTCTGGCTTTTCTATGAATCCCGTTTTGCTCATGACGAACTCGTCCTTATCGAGAACTTCCTCGGGTTTTTCGCCGTATTTAACAGGCATCAGGTACTTGTCGTATTTGCCTGCGGTCAGCGCATCGTAAGCTTTCTTGTAGGAACCGTGCGCGTATGTGTCGAGTTGTTCGCGGGTCAGGTCTAGCTTCTGTGCGACGATCTCTGCAGTCGCAAACATCATCGCGTCGCGTATTGGGTCATTCAGGCCTTCTGCCACTCCGTCGATCAGCTGGATATCCGGCATATTGGGCACTTCTGCCCAATTCGCTTTCAGCTTTTCCACAGTCGCAGTCTTGCTGTTGCGCTTAACATTATCCAGGTAGATGGGAAAGTTGGACATCGACTCTTCGCCGATTACTACAACAACGTCATTTTCGCCCATGATGATGCGGCGCGCTGCTTCAAAGATTGCTTCGTAGCCGGATACACAGTTGTTTGCTACAGTCACTGCGCTCGCGTTGAGAGGCAGCTCGTTCTTCACTGAGATGACGCGCGCTGCGTTGGGCGCCTTCGATGACTGGCCAATTTCTCCTGCGACAACGCCATCGATCTTGTTTTTGTCAAGTTTAGAGCGTTTGAGAAGTTCTTCAACCACCATTGAGCCGAGCTCGAACGAATGCATGCGCGATAGGGTTGAGCCTGCCTGACCAACAGGAGTTCTCACTGCGCCAGCTATGACGATGCGGTCGCCATCCCGGTCAAATTTCACATTCTTTGCCATAATTTCTCCTTACAGATTGTTGGCTGCCGGCTATCCGGCAGCTTGTCAATTTATTTGCCGAGAGCTGCCTTGAGCTCGTCCTTGAGGGGAGGCAGCACGTTAAAAAGATCATCGACGACACCGTAGGTCGCAACCTTGAAGATCGGAGCATCGGGGTCTTTGTTGATCGCTACGATATACTTCGATGAGCCCATGCCAGCCATATGTTGGATTGCTCCCGAAATACCCACTGCAATGTACAGGTTCGGAGAGACTGTCTGGCCAGTCTGCCCGATCTGCAGCGTGTGATCGCACCAACCGGCGTCCACTACCGCGCGCGTAGCGCCAACGCCTGCGCCGAGAATGTCGGCAAGCTGCTCGATCAGCGGAAAGTTCTCAGGTCCCTTGATCCCACGGCCGCCGGAGACAACAATATCTGCTTCCGTGAGCGACACGCGCGTACCGCCTTTCGCTTCGAACTTCACCTGCTTTGCCTTTACCGCGCTGGCATCCACGGTGATGTTTTCCACTGCGCCTGCGCCGGCCGCATCAGAAATAGGGTGTGCATTCGGGCGAATCGTTACCACCTGAGGCGAAGACTTTACCTTGAGGTTAACGAATGCCTTGCCTGAATAAACGGGCTTACGGATCTTTACGCGATCACCGTCCATCGCGATTTCTGTTGCGTCAGAAATAACACCGGTGTTGAGCAGCGTTGCGATCCGCGCAGAGATGTCGCGGCCAATCCATGAGTGGGGGAGGATTACGATTTCGTATCCTTTATTCTTCACCAGATCTGCAATTGCCTTAGCATAGGCTTCGCCATTGTAGGTCGCGATTTCACCGACATAGACCGTGTCGGCGCCGTGCTTAGCGACTTCAGCAGCGCCAGCAGCTGCGCCTGAACCAATCAGAACTGTCGAAACCGAGCCGCCAAGCCGTTTTGCTACGCTTGTGGTCTCGCGGGATGCTTTTTTTAGAACTCCACCGGCGATTTCGCCGACTGCCAGAATTTTTGCCATAGTATTTTCCTCACTCCTTAAAGCTTAGACAGCCTTGATTTCTTCGCGCAGCGCTTTTACCAGCGCCTTGGCCTTCTCAGCGGCGTCAGCGCCGTCAATTGTGCGACCAGCCGGGCGTGCCGGAGGCGGTTCAAAACCGAGCACTTCAATTTTGGTTTCAGCAGCGATGTTCGCAGTTTTGCTTTCGATCGGCTTCTTCTTTGAGGCCATGATACCTTTAAGAGAGGGATAGCGCGGCTCGTTAAGCCCTGCGTTTGCAGTGATGACGACCGGCAGAGACGATTCGTAGGTTGCTTCGCCGCCGTCAGCCTCGCACTCGACGATGGCCTTGTCGCCTGTGACTTCAACTTTTTTTGCGAAAGAAACGCAGCCCCAGCCCTTGAGCGTCGCCAGAATCAGAGGCACCTGTCCGTTGTCAGAGTCAGACCCCTGCCGGCCTGCGAGAATAACCTTGTAGTCGGCGCCTTCGATTGCGTCCGCGATAGCCTTCGCTATACCGAAGCTGTCGAGCATCTGGTATCCGTCAACTTTCACGTGGATGGCTGTGTCTGCGCCCATAGCAAAAGCCGAGCGGAGCGCGTTTTGTACCGAGTCATCGCCGACAGCAAGCGCTGTAACGGTTCCACCCGATTTTTCTTTCATGCGAATCGCTTCTTCCAGCGCAATCTCATCGTAAGGCGAGATTGTCCATTTGATTCCCGCCTCAGAGATTTTTCCGGCGGCTACGTTAATTTTTGC
>CAYOZO010000057.1:730-20564 GCA_964408405.1 uncultured Turneriella sp. | reverse complement strand
CGCGGTTGCCAGGATGCTGGTAAAAAGCTTCGCCATGGTCTCCGACAATTACTAAAACCGTGTTCTGCATTTTGCCAGCAGACTCAATCGATTCCACGATCCGGCGGATTATTTTGTCCTGCGCATAGAGATTATTGATGTAGCGGTCGCGCGATGAGCGAGGTTCAATCAGGCGGTGCTCCGCTCCGAGATCGGGGTATGGCCAGTGTCCGACAAAACTGTAGTAAACGCCGAGGTAAGGCCCCTCGCCGCCCAACGCGCGCGCAAACTCCTCTACGGTCTTGAACTCGTCGCGAACAGACGTCGGGCCGGCTTTGTATTCAGGAACCAGTTTCAACCTGTGGAAATCATTGAGATCGGTGAAACCGCGGTTGCGAAACCAGGCCTTGGGAAAATACCAGTTGAGATCAGCCGGAGTATAAAGAAAGGCACGGTACTCTTTGCCCAAGTAATCGAGCAGATGCGGTACGCTCAGTTTCTTTTCCATCGAAAAAAAACGCGTCTCAGGACTTTCGTAGAGTCCCGAAAAGATAGAAAAGATCGAACGCGGCGAGCTGTTGTTCGAGGCAAAATGGCGCGTAAACCAGAGAGATTTTTCCGCGAGCGAATAGAGGTACGGCATCGGCATTTTGCCGCCGGCGTATTTCGTCGTATCAAAGATGTACTCCGAGGCAGTACTTTCCAGAATGATGACAACGACATTTGCCCGCACATTGCTGCGCGCGAACGGCGTGGGAGTTTTTTCTTTAATGCCGGTAATAAACGGCGGCTGGTCGAGCGCCACATTGAGCTCCTTACCGGTGCTCAGCGGCCGCGTTTCGCGCGCCGCCATTATCTGCCGTACCGCATCGCGGGCAAAGAACGCGTGCGGATTCATGCTCATTTCATCGGGCACAAGCCCGGTAAACGGCAGTGACGATATGGCAATAAACGTAAAAACCGTGGCCAGCAACAATGTGGCCTGCCGAAGCGTGACCATCTTCGTTGGGTAGCGCAAGACGAGCAACACAAACAACGCAGGAGGTAAAATCACTGCCACGTAATCTTTGAGCGTCATCAGCGATAAGAACTCGCGCAGACTGAGTACGGTGAAAAACTCGACAAAGATGCTCCACGTAAAACCCGTGTTCATCGTGAACATCAGGTTCATGTGCGACCCGAGAATCATCGCGTTCCAGAACAGCATAAGGCTCAGCAGAATGACTGCCAGGATACGGCTGCGAAACCTCTTATCTGCGCCGGAATAAGCAAGGCGATAGATGAGTACCAGCAGATAGAAAATTATGAGCAACAGCAGGTCATGCCCAAGACCGGCAAATATAGCCAGAACCGGGAGCACTCCCTTTTGCGCGCCCAGCGGAGGCATTTCAGCAATGAGCAGCGCCAATACCAGAATAACCCGGTAGGTGAATACTGAAAGCAGGTACACAACTGCTGCCGTATGGAGTGCCGGCAACGCCAGTGCACTGGCGAGCCTATGGAAATGCCGCTCGAGCATCAGGAAAGATCGGCAATCAGCAGCGTGACATCATCTGAGAAGCGCTCCGTACCAGCGAATTCGCTCGAGCGCCGCCAGATTTCCCCGAGCGCCACGGCCGGGTTTTGCGAGCGCGTTTCGGTAAGGACTTTCTGGAATCTCTCCTGGCCAAACTCTTCACGCGCCGCATTTTTTTGTTCCACAATGCCGTCTGTCAGCATGATGAGCCTTGTACCCGCCGGATAAGCAATCTTACGGAAATCGTACGGGGCGCTGATGAATGAACCGATTACAGTACCCGTGGCCTCGAGCGGCAAGAAGGCAGAACTTGCGCTCTGCAGCAGACAGGGTATATGCCCGCCGTTGGAGTATTCGATGGTGCGGGCACGCGGGTCAATTAAGAGGACCGTACCAGTCAGGTAATGGCTTGTGGTTACCTTCTTCATTTCGTCAGAAAGTTTCTTCAGGATTTCCCCTGCGTTGCTGCGCGTAAGATCCTGCCCGCCGAGAGACATTTTGCACATTGCACCGACGAGCGCGCTCGGTACGCCATGCCCTGAAATATCGGCAATAAACACAAAGATGCGGCCATCGGGCAATTCGGCATAGTCGTAGATATCACCCGAAACCTCGTGACAAGGCCGGTAAAGGCAGGCGACCTGAAACGGCCCGACGGAATTCTGGCTCGGTAGCATAGCCTGCTGCACCTCGGTCGCCAGTTCCAGTTCCCGACGCATCGTTTCGGATTTTGCCCGAATCTCTTTGGTGCGCTCCTCTACCATTTTCTCCAGATTCTGCGCATAACTCTTGAGTTCAGCATGCGCCCGTTCCAGATCCTTCTCGAGATTTTCGAGCTTCTTAAAAATATCGAGCGTGCCACGATTGAGATTAAGTTCCGAGTCGCGCCGAAACCGTTTCAGGATAAATGCCAGCGCAAAGACAAAAAGCAGCAACAGGGCAGTTTTGAAAAGCGCGTGCGCTGCCATGTTTCTGCTGAATGCTTCCGGTCGGGTAAGCGCCAAAAAAATCACCGAATCGACCATCATGGTCGCCCAGAGAGCGAGGAACATGTTTAATCCGAGCGGCGCTCGCCGCAAATGGTTGACGAGAAACTGGAACGCGACTACCGCCAGAAAGAGCATCACAATGGTATTGATGATTGAAACGCCAATGTTAAACGCGCGGGGCTCGAGAAATTTCTCGGCCAGCGTGAGTTCTGAAGCGGGCAGAAAGTAACCGCGCGCTGCATAAAGAAAGACCTGAAAGAGAACCAGGAAGATGTGCGAAGCAATCGACACCGCAATCACTTTGCGCGCCTCGTTGATACCTTCAGCTATATAGACGAAAACCAGGCCCGCAAAGATCAGCGTGTAGATGGCGGACGAAAAGCGGAACGTCAGGGTATGGCCACCCAACTCCAGCTGCGCGGCAAAGTTGATTGCCCCGGTAAAGAAGCTCAAAAACCACAGCAGGCAGATATAGACCAGGAAAGGTTCACGAAATCCCCGACCACGCAGAATCTGCAGCGGCCAGAAGGGCAATACCAAAAGCAGCATCCCGCCCCAGAAAATGGTCAGCGATGGCAGGTCCATACCGCTCAAAAAAGAGAAGTGCATGGCGGCGCAAAGTACAAAAGACAGCAAGGCAGGCCCACCAAATCCCATTCTGCTTGACGTGACTTTTCAGGGCCTGATCCTAGAATGGTGGCAACGACTGGCAAAGCAGACAAGGCGACCCGGCAAGCCGCCGAGTGGCTGGCGCGCAACCTGAGATTCCTGCCGGAAACCCTGTTCGACCTGCTCTCTTCCTATTTTCGACTCGAGGTCGAAGGTCTGGAAAATCTGCCGGAGGGGGGCCGGGGCAAGATGCTCGTGGTCCCCAATCACTCCAACGCGCTGGGCTTTGACGCCTTCATGATGGCTATGGCGTTGCGTAAATTTACGCGTCGCATACCGCGCGTCATGGGCCACAACTTCTGGTTCAGCAACAGCTTTTCGGCAGCATTCAGCCGGCGCTGGGGTGTTTTTCCCGCCGACCTGCGCGAAGGGCTCAATAACCTGCGCGATGGCAATATTGTCGTCATTTTTCCCGAAGGGGCTGAAGGCAACTTCAAGGTGTCTTCGTCAATGTACAAAATGGTGGAATTTAATCCGGGGTTTGTGCCGCTCGCCATCATGCAGCAGGCGCCGGTAGTTCCCGCTGCGATTATTGGCGCCGAAGAAAGTAACATCAACCTCGCCAAGATAGATTGGTTTAAGGACCTGATCGGCGCGAGTATTCCGCTGCCGATGAACCTGATTCCGTTTCCCGCGAAATGGAAAATCAAGTTCTTGCCCTCGATCGACTTTGCCAAATACAACAAAAAAGATATCAAAGATGCGCGTTTCGTCAAGGAAATCAACCAGAACATTCGCTATCGGATACAGCATGAACTCAACAAGGAGCTCGAAAAACGGAACGTCGCTTTCCGTTAGCCACGAAGAAATAAAGGATTAACTATGCCAGATAATGCAGAAACCACGAGCGACAAAAACCTCAACTCGTTACACCAGCGCCTGCTGCGCATACGCAATACGCGGGTTGGCGATGTCATGAAACGTGACGTCATCACGCTCGATGCGACGGACCTCTTAGCAACCGCTGCGCGCACGCTGATCGAAAACAAAATCCACGGTTTGGTCGTAATGAGGGACGGCAAACCGTGGTCGGTACTGAGCGCATTCGATCTGTTGCACAAAAGCTACGTCGAGAGCTTTTCCGACAAGATGGACTATCTGCGCTCGACCCTCGAAAGTCTGATTGATCAGCCCATTCTCCATTCGCTCAAACCCAGTGACTCGCTCGATTCGGCAGCGCGCCTTTTCACAGTCTATGGCCAGCGCACGATACCCGTGATTGAAGGCGAAAAGCTTGTGGGAGTGATCACCATTACCGATCTCGTACGCGCTTACGGCCGGCTCGTCGGCGAATCGGGAATCTGAACCATGTACCAGCCTGTTCCGCCACTCATTGAGCGCGAAAAACTGGAGGCACGAATCGCCGAATTGGGCCGGCAGATAACTGCCGACTATGCGGGCAAGAGTTACATACGCGTGATTGGGGCGCTGCGCGGTTGCTTTGTCTTCATGGCAGATCTCATCCGCGCAATTGAAATGCCTGTCAAAGTGGATTTCATGGAAATTTCCAGCTATGGCAATGCGACCACCTCATCGGGCAATATCAAGATCCTAAAGGACTTGAGCGACGACGTGATGGGGGAACACGTGCTCGTTGCCGAAGATATCATCGATACAGGACTCACGCTCCAGTCCATGATTGACCTGCTGAAGGGTCGGGGTGTCGCCTCGGTGGAGATTGCTACGCTCCTCATCAAACCAGGAAATGTAGCGGCGCAGCGCAAACTCATCTACCCGGTCAAATACCGGGCCTTCGAAGTCTCCGACGAGTTTGTCGTAGGCGTCGGCATGGACTACAAGGGTTATATGCGCAACCTGCCCTACATCGCTCAGGTGACCGATATGCAGCAACTAAAGCTTTTTGACGGTGACTGAACGGCTGCTCTGCATCGATTTCGGCCTCAAATACGTCGGCCTCGCCGTGGCTGACTTTCCCGGCATCACCGCGCGTGCGCTCGAGACCATACGCTCTGACCGCCAGGATCCGATTGAGGTTATCGGGAAGGTTGTTAGCGAAGAAAAGGTAACGAAGTTCCTCCTGGGTTTTCCCTTTTCCGATACAGAAGGGGAAATCCATCGGCGCATCAGGGAATTCGGCGAAAGCCTGGTGAGGCATTTTCCCACGATTGAGCTCGAACTGGTGGACGAATCGTACAGCAGCATAGAGGCGGACGAACTCGCGCAGCAAACCGGACTCGGCAGGCGAAAAAAGCAACGCTCGCAGGATTCTCAGGCGGCGAAGATCGTGCTGCTCAGATACCTCAATGCGTTATGCTGATCCGGCACGGCTTTTCGTTTACGGCGACTCTGGCTTCGCAATCTCAGTGCCGTGGTCCTGCGCACGGCAGAAATCCGGCAACTTTATCGTTACCAAACACTGCACCATAACGGCAAACGGTTTCGAAATATCTGGGGAGCTCACCCCGATTCGGACGCCGCAAAGTTTGATCCGATAACCGGCGACATTCGCCACCGCGCGCTAGATGTCGCGGGCTGGCTGTTTCGCAAAGGCCTGGGAGTAGAGAAAGCTGGCGAGCCGGCAAGGGTTCGCCCCCTTACGCGCGACGAGCTCATGAGCCCGGATGACAAGCCGAGGGTCTTCTGGCTGGGCCATGCATCCTGCCTGCTTCAGGTCGATGGTTTGAATATTATTACCGACCCGGTGTTTGCCGATCGCGTCTCTCCCGTGCGCTTCGCGGGGCCGCGCCGTCTCTGTGGCCTTGCCCTGCCGGCAAAGGATCTCCCGCCTATTGACGCAATTGTGCTCTCGCACAACCATTACGACCATGCGGAAAGTGAGACTCTGCGTCTGCTCGCCCGCCGTGACCAGCCGCCGGTGTTCGTTCCACTGCGGGTTTTACCGCTCATGAAGCAGTTGGGCTTTCTGACTATCTACGAACTGGACTGGTGGCAACAGGTGGAGCTCAAGAGTTACACGATTACCTGCCTGCCGTGCAAACATTTCTCCGGTCGTTCTGCCACTGACCGCAATGAAACACTGTGGGCTTCGTTCATGATGGAATTTCACCGCGCTAACAAGCGTGTCTATTTCGCCGGGGACACTGCGTACTCACCGCACTTTGCAGACATTGCCGGTGAATTCGGTGAGATTGACCTGACGCTGATGCCCATTGGCGCCTATCTGCCACGCTGGTTCATGCGCGAAGTACATGTGTCGCCCGAAGAAGCGATTCAGGCCTTTGTTGATCTGAAGGCAGCAAAGATGCTGGGCATCCACTGGGGGACATACGATCTCGCAGACGAAGATCTCGATCAGCCAAGAAAAGAAGCAATTGCCGCAGCACAGGCACGAGGTATCGGTTTGGACCGCCTGTATGTCACCGACGTCGGAGCTCATTTTATATTCTGAACCAGATTATGAAGGTGAATAGCGGGGGCTAAATCTTTCGGTGCCAGAGCGGGTTGTGGATATGTGCAACCGAGAAGTCCAGACAGAGCAGGCAATCATCTGCATAGGAATGCACCAGCGTAACGATGGGTTCGCTCGATTTGATGTCGCGGTACACCTCTGAATAGTTACGCTGCATTCCCTCTGATTCACGGCGGGCCATGAATTCGAGAAAGTAAGGCCGCCACGACCAGTCTTTCTGCGCATAGTTGTGGTCCATCTGCCAGCGAAAACCATCGTCGTCCTTAACCAGACGGTAGTTCGGACTAATTTGTATCCCTTGTGCATTCAGAAAGTAAACGAGGCGAAGATGGTCGCGCAGGAATGCCGGAAAACTGTGCGGCTCAATCGGTCGAAAGTGTGTTTCGCCGTCCTTAATTTCCGGAAGAAACAATTCTTTTAAATGAATGTCAAAATATTCGGAAGTTATCGATTTGAAATACATGAGACTCTGCATGTGCGTGAGCTTGCGCGCAGTAAAATCGCGCATGTATTCGTGCAGAATCTGCTGCAATTCATCGAGGTTGGAAAAAGAAGATTCGGGAAACCCCAGAAAATAACCCTGCATATAGCGCGCCCCGATGTCCAGCGCACCGTAAACTTCTTCTTCGTGTTCGATACCTTCCACGAGCAGAATAGCGCCGATCTTCTCAGACAGGAATGCGAGCGAATTGAGAATTTCCTTGTACACAAGGTCCGAGAAGCCTTTGCGTATAAGGTGCAGATCGAGCTTAATAAATTTGGGCCGCATCTGGCCGATCCGGCTCATGTTGGAGTAGCCCGCGCCAAAGTCATCGACCGCTATTTCGAACCCGTGGTTCTTGAGCTCGTGGATTGCCCTCGTCATCGTATCCGGATGCTGCAGGTATTCTCCTTCGGTAATCTCGACCACCACGTTTTCCGGTTTGATGCCATAGCGCGTAGTCTGTTCGATCAGGGGGTCGATGACATCGCTCAGGTCATCGCGAATCGTGTAGTTAAGCCAGCGCGGCAAAACATTGATAAAGAGCTTTTTGCCCTGCGCAATGGGTGACTGAGCATATTGCCTGAAAGCCGCATCGCGAATACTGAGGTCCAATTCTATCACTACCCGGCTGTCGGCGTATTTCTCGAACAGATAACCGAGCGACGTAATATTACCCTGAATATCCCTTCCTCTCGCGAGCACTTCGTATCCCACCACACGCTTGTCCTCAATGGAAATGATAGGCTGAAAATACGGGAACGGGGCGCCGGTAAGGTTATGGTCCAGCTTGGAAAGATCGATGTTATCCCCCGTTGTAACGGTCACAAAGGAAACTGGAAATTGTCCTATGGGCGTAAACAACAAACAAAGTGAAATCTCCCCCTTTTTTCCGGGACTACCGCCGATCTGACTCCACGGACGCAAAAATGTTGACATAAATCAGACTGATTATGTTTTGCTACGGCTGCTGCCCACAACACCTGGCTGCCGAGGCACTCAGGCGGCAGTGAAATAGGTATTGGTGATTTCAGTGCCGATCTCATTGAGGCGCACCTGCAGATTATCGAGATAGGCGTTGAGAGCCTGGCCCACAAGCGAGGCCACGTCGATGTGACGGGTCTCCAGCAGAAGACGCTGCACTTTTTTCTGCGCTGAATTTATAAAGAAACCCTTTTGCTCTCCTGCGAGGCAACGCAGCGCATATTCCATCTGCAGCAGGCAGGCGATAATGGCACGGGGAAAAGTGCGGCTGAGCAGCAGGAAATCTAGAATATTTTCTGAGGTAATACGAGCGTGCGCCTGGTTAAACATCTCATGCGCGCTGGTTGCCCTGAGCAAGGCAAGCCCCAGGACAATCTGGCCCTCGCCGAACTGCTGCTGGGTTTCGCTGGTCAGCATGTAGGACTGCAGATCGAGAATGCGCGTCGTCTTGTCGGCTCGCTCGATAGCCCGTCCGAGCAGCGTGAAAAAGTATGTTTCGTCGTGGTTGAGCGTACCATCCGATATGCCGTAGAAGGCATGGCAACTGCGCCGGATATCCCTGTAGAAATTGTGGCTGCCCGCCTGGGCTTTGGCCTTCACGCGCTCTGCATCGGCAGTCACTACGTCATTATAGAGTTCGTTGATCGATTCCCACATATCTTTGGAGATCTTCTCTCGAATGGAACGGGCATTTTCGCGCGCGGCATAAAGACATGAAACGATCGAGTTCGGATTGCGCCGGTTGAAAGTCAGGTATTCGATGACATGTTCGGGCTTTAGCTCTTCATACGTTTCGTTAAAGCCGCTGGTATCTGCAGTAGATTCGACGAGCGCAAGCCACAAAGGCGCAGTAATCTCGGGATTTTCGAGCGAAAATTGCATGTAGGTTTCGATGAGGCGTGCATAATTTTCGACGCGTTCAACATAACGGTTCAGCCAATAGATCGAATCTGCGACACGGCTGAGTATGTGCATACACTACCTCAGGCGTCGAGAACCCAGGTATCTTTCGTACCACCGCCCTGTGAAGAGTTTACAACCAGGGATCCTTTTTTGAGCGCCACGCGCGTAAGTCCGCTGGGCAGAACATAACAATCTTTTCCAAAGACGATATACGGTCGCAGATCTATGTGACGTGGTTCTATCGTTTCTTCGCCGGCGTTGAGGACGGGATTATTCACAATCGTTGGCGCAGTGGAAAGCGAGATCATCGGCTGCGCGATGTATCCGCGCGGGTCAGTCATAATTTTTTCCCTAAATTTTTCGCGTTCTTCTGCGCTGGCGTGTGGCCCAATCAGCATGCCATAGCCGCCGGCGCCATTGGCGGCCTTCACAACCATCTTATCGAGGTTGGCGAGCACATGCTTGCGATCCTTCTCTCTGAAGCAGAGATAAGTTGGAACATTGTCGATTTGAGGCTCCTCTTTCAGATAATAGCGTATCATATCAGGAACAAAGGCGTAAACCACCTTGTCATCCGCCACGCCGGTGCCAGGCGCGTTGGCGAGCGCCACGTTACCTTTGCGGTAAGCCTTAAAGATACCGGGCACTCCAAGCAGCGAATCTTTCCTGAAAACAGTAGGATCAATAAAAGTATCGTCGGTGCGCCGGTAAATAACGTCCACCTGCTTGAGCCCGCGAATCGTTTTCATGTAAACCTTGTCAGATTCCACGACGAGGTCTTTGTTCTCCACAAGGGGAATTCCCATCTGCTGTGCCAGGAACGAGTGTTCGAAATATGCCGAGTTGTAAATACCTGGTGTCAGCAGTGCAATGGTGGGGTTCGCCTTATCGCTGAGATAAGCAAGAGCCTGGCGCAGGCGGAACGGGTAATTGGAAACCGGGCGGATGCGCAGATTGGCAAAGAGCTCGGGGAAAATCTGCTTCATGACTTCGCGGTTTTCGAGAACATAACTCACCCCCGACGGACACCGCAGATTGTCTTCGAGGACCACATAAGAGCCGTCCTCAGCCCGTACAAGATCTGTACCTGAAATGTTGGTATAGATACCCCTGGCCGGCCGGGCATCGGCGCACTGCGGCAGATAGCCTGGACTGGACTCAATAACTTCACGACTTATAACTCCGTCTTTCACTATGTGCTGCTTGCCGTAGATGTCGTTCAGGAACGCATTCAGCGCCAGCGTCCGTTGCACGAGACCTGCCTCGAGGGCCGACCATTCGTCGGCACGAATAATGCGCGGGATAATATCGAAAGGCAGAATGCGGTCCTCTGATCCCTGTTCACCGTAGAGAGTGAAGGTAATACCCGAAGAAAACAGGGCCTTCTCTGCCTTACCTTTGCGCCGCACGAGTTCGTTAAGCCCCATGTGCTTCAGCCGATTGCCCAGGCTCTCGTACTGCGGCCTGACACCGCCATCTTTCGTAACCATTTCATCGAATGCCTGCACCGGGCTGTATTTTTCCAATAGCATATCTCATTGTTCCTTAGGGCAGCGCATATCTCTGCCACCAGCTAAAAACAGCAAGTATCGTGCCAGTTTTTCAGGCCAGACGATGCACGTCCACTGCAACCCTGAGAGTATGCTTTCCGCCGCCGAACAAAATGCCTTTCAGTGGCGAGACATCGCCGAAATCGCGGCCGCGGGCAGTTACAATAAATTCCTCTGTAATGGCTTTGCCGTTTGTCGGATCAAAATCAAACCAGCTGCCAGTACCTGCATAGACCGAAATCCAGGCATGGCTTGCGTCGCTGCCGCGCAGTTTGGGCTTTCCGGCTGGCGGGTAGGTCTCTATGTAGCCGCTCACATAACGCGCCGGAATTCCAATAGTACGCAGCGCAGAAATCGCCAGATGCGCAAAATCCTGGCATACGCCGCGCCGCAGCCGGAACACATCTGCAAGCGGAGTCAGAATCGTAGTGGATTTCTGGTCGTATTTGAAGTCAGCGCGAATTCTTTTCGTAAAATCGAGCGCAGCGGCGAGCACCGGGCGTCCGGGCGTGAAAGATTGTGCCGCGTATTCGCCGAACGCAGCAGACAAGGCCACAAATGGCGACGGCAGCAGATACTCTGCGGCCGCAATGTCCGCAGCTGCAGTGGGATTTCGGAGCGTCTCTCGGAGAACATCCCACGGCAAAGAATGCTCCCCTGCTTCGTTAAGATGATTCTGCGTACGAATGCGGATTTTCGCAGATACGGCAAGCTGCGTGTGTGGCTGTTCGACTGCGAAATAGCGGAATCGATTACCAAAGTAATCCCTGTGATCCGCGCTGAACGCCGGCTGCGGCGAAATAGTTATTTCGGTCTTTTCGCAGTGCTGGCGTTGATCGCTCTGCGGCAAGAGATAAGCAATGTTGTGGCAATGGCTGACCTGCTCGCTATAGGTATAGACGGTCGTGTGTGTGACCTCGTATTCAGCCATGGAGCACCCCGTTTTCACGCTCTGTCATTTCCTGTGCCCTGCGCACTATACCCGCACGCGTATGGTCGCCGATACTGTACTGCTCTTCGACGTAGGTAAAGTAGGTTTCGCGCAGGTTATTGCTGAGGTCCGTGAGAGCGGTCTCAAGACCGTCGATCCACAGCGCAAGGCGTTCCCCGACCTTTTCGCCACTTAAGAGCTCCCGGACATCGGTTACCTTGTATTCGGTAAATAACTTCAGCGCAATCTTTTCGGCAGCGGGTCTCGTGCCCTCATTTTTTGCCGGCAGGGCCGGTACAAAATCGCGGATGCGTACCAGCTGGTACCCCAGCGAGCGCGGATTCGTTTCATCATAGAGAAGGATGTCCAGTACCGAATCCGTCTCGATGCGGTGGCGGTAGCGTCTCTGGTAGGTTATGCGAATGTCATTGATGTTCAGAAGATTTTCGACAATAAATTTATCGTAAATATCGCCCAGAAAGAGAAACGCGCGCAGCACGCGCAGCGAGAAAAACGCGCGCTCAATCCGCCGTCCCAGTTCGAGAAAATGCCAGCCTACCTCGCGGCTCATATTTTCCTGGCTTAGACCAGAAATCGAAGAAAGGTATATTATTACATCAAACAGGTGCGCATGCTGAACAGACAGGACAGTCGATGCATAAGGTTCATTTTCCAGCTGCGCAATCACACGGCGCATATCGTCTGAAAGATTATCCCGCAGGCTGCGCGACGCACGCACCAGACACAACACATTGTAACGGACGCTGCCTGCGGCCTCGTGGTCATAAATGAGCCGCGCTAATTCTGTTTCCGGACGCCGGATCAGTTCAACGCTGTCGTCACCCACAAAACCGGGATACTCACCCGAAATGTGCGTCACCATGCGCAGCAGGCGGCCAATTTCGTCGGTCCCCGCAGTATCCTCAATCTGCGTAATGCGCGCAATCACGTTCCGCAGCAGGCGCGACATATTTTCGGCGCGTTCGGCATACCGCGCCATCCAGAAGATATTGTCCGCAATGCGGCTCGGTACACCGCCGCTCGATTTGCGCGCAATCCGCGACTCGACAGTCTCTGCCTTAAGCAGCGATACCTCTTTCTGCGGTTCCGATGCGAGTATCCAGATATCCTTGCTGCCGGCGCCGCTCTGGTTGGTTATTACCAGATCTTCCGGATTAGCCGATATGCGGGCTAAGCCACCCGGCATGACCTGATAACCGGATTCAGTGGCCACCTGGTAGGTGCGGATCACGCACCGTGCAGCAGCGATCCGCCTGCCCTGCTCGATGATCGGTACTGACGAACCCGGTACAATTTCCTGAGCAATGAAATCGTGCGGGCGCGCAAGAATGGTCTCGCGTAACCGGGTAAGCTCCTCCCGGGAAAGCCTGGCCGGATAAATATGACGCCGCGTAACCTCACGCGAAACGGGCTTTACCACAAAGCGCTCTTCAGAGCGCATGAACTGCTCGCGGTGCTCAGCATCACCGAGATAGAGGGTCTCACAGTTAGGCAGAATCAATTCTTCGCCAAAATAGTACCTGCAGAGCACGGGAAAGTACGCCATGAGCGAGCGGTTCTCGAGCACCGCTGCACCGAGCGGATTGACCACCGATACGTTTCCGGAACGAACCGCTTCAAGAATTCCCGGCACTCCCAAAAGCGAATCTCCGCGCAATTCCAGAGGGTCCATGAACTGGTCATCTGTCCGCCGCAGAACGACATCAACCTGCTGGTGGCCCTCGACTGTTTTCAGGTACACGCGGTTTGAGCGCACTGTCAGATCAGTTGCCTGGGCCAGCGTATAACCGAGATAGCCGGCAAGAAAGACATGTTCGAAATAGGTTTCATTTTCAGGCCCGGGCGTTAAAAGCACGACTACAGGTTCGCGATTCTCGCGTGCACGGGGCAGCACTGCGAGGGTTTTGCGCATGCTGCGAAAAAACATGGCTACCCGGTGCACCTCGCTGTCGCGGTAGAGACTTGGGAATACCCTCGAGAGCACAATGCGGTTTTCGAGCGCGTATCCCGTCCCTGAGGGGGCCTGCGAACGATCGCCAATCACGACAAAGGTTCCGTCGGTACGGCGGGCCAGGTCGCAGGAAAAAAACAACAGCTCGCGGTCACGGTTCTGGTAGAGGTTGTGGCATTGCCGTAGAAAGCCCTGTGCTGCGAAGACCACCTCCGGTGGCACGACACGGTCGAACAACAAGCGACGCGGTCCATACAGGTCTTTGAAGAGCGCGTTCAGCAGTTCGCCACGCTGCAGCAGGCCCCGTTCGAGCGCACTGAACTCTGCGCTTTCCATGAGGTAGGGCATCATGTCGAGCGACCAGAGCCTTGCCTTTTGGTTCTCTTTGCCGTACACGTTGTAAGTAACGCCGTTTTCCTTCAGCAATCGTGTCAGTTCGCGCTGGCGCAGCTCGAGCTCGCTTTCGCCAATCTCCTGGTAGGAGTTCAGAAGAAACTTGTACTTTTCCCGTGGATTGCCGGAGGAATCGAGCAGTTCGTCGTACGTATCGGTAAGCGCAGAATATGACTGCAACAGCGGTTGAGGTACTTCAGTCATCGCGATCCCGTTATGTTGCATGTCTAACCTTCGCGCCTCAGGTCAAGCGTATGCGGAAAATCCCCCGTTAAGGGCTTTACCGGCGGAACCTGTGGATATCTTGCCTGCGGCAGAAACCGCAAAAGGCGACGGCTTTCGGCTTCGTATGAGTTCACCGGGAATTTCTCGTATGCCCGGCCACCCGGATGGGACGTGTGGTAGCTTAAGCCGCCAACGTACTCGCGACTGCGGCGGTCATAAATGCAGAATTGCAGCGGGGAGTGCACGGGTACTGTGGGGTGCAGCGTAAAAGGCGGGGACCACGCTTTGAAGACCACGCCGCCTACGTGGCAATCCTGATCCCGGTCATATCTGAGAGGCAGGGCATAACCGTTACAGGTAATGACTGTTTCATCCAGATTACCGCGCACGAGCACCTGCACGCGCTCCGTCGCGCTATCCACAGCGCGCGAGACAGAACCCGAAATCACTTCTTCGCCCAGCACGTTCCACGGCCCAGGCGTGGCCGCGAGTGGAATATGTCCTTCTGCAGCGAGAAGCCCCGAAGTGGCATCGAGGCCGATCCAGCCTGCGCCGGGGACATATATTTCGGTCCATGCATGCAGGTCGGTGAAATCGGTCGCAACACCTGTAAACTCGCCCTCACCTGGCTTATCGGGCTTTAACTGTATGAGGTAGCCGGAAACGAAGCGTGCGGCAAGGCCCAGACTACGGGCAAGTTGTACCAGGAGGTATGCACTATCCCGGCACGATCCTGATTTCTTCGCCAGAGTCTCCTGCGGTGTCTGTACGCCAGGTTCGAGGCGAATCACGTAGTTCACATGATTGCGCACATACTGGTTAAGGGCAACGATAAAGTCCACCGTCGTAAGATCGCGCGCTTTGAAGCCTGCCGCAAATTCCCGAAGATCAGGACTGTCAGCAGTGACGGTCAGATAGGGTAAAAGTTCATGCCTGAGGCGTGGGGCGTATTCAAACGGAAACTTGGTCGCATATTCCTCGGTGAAAAAATCAAACGGGTCAAAAACTCTGATCTGCGCTACCAGATCGACCCTCACACTCAGCTGTCGCGTCGGCTCCGGAAAAACCAGCCGCGCCTGCCAATTGGCAAACGGGTCCTGTTGCCAGTTAAGAAATTGCTTCGCGGGATCTACAGTCAAAGAATAGGATTCAATGACGGTGCGCGTATGCGGCGCGGGTCTTAAGCGAATAACGTGCGGCGACAGCCTGACAGGGCGATCGTACGTATAATCTGTTAAATGGGTGAGTTTAACCCGGATCACGCATCAATCCTCATGCAAATCTCATGCCAAGATCGCACGGACAGATAAACTATCGCGTTGGGGCCAATAGCCGCAGCAGTCGATTGTGAAGAACGGCATCGCCAGATCGCCGGGTACGCACCAATTCAGCGTAGCGTCTCGCCGCTGCCCATTCGCCTGCTGCCGCGCAGTAGAGAGCGCCGTCATAGAGCGCATCTGCAGTGGGCTCGCGGATTATCTCACGGTCGCTTTGAAGAGCGCGGCGGATTTTCATAAACTCGGTTGCAACTGACGCATCGTCCATGCAGCCAAATGCGATTAAGCGCTTGCCGTGCGCGATGAGAAAATATTCGCTGCCGGTACAGGCACTGACCGGAAATTGAGCGAATTTGCGATAACGCTCGCCTGGTAAAACGGATACCACGGCGACTTCAGGCAGATTGCGCTCGAGAAATCCCGAGAGGCGTTCGGAAATGAGCGCATGGGGCGCCTCGATCAAGAGCTCGTATGAGGCGGGAGCAGACCAGGCCGGCCGCAGCAGAAGAACTAACCCCAGCGCAAAGAAAACGTTTTTGCCGTTTAGAGCCCTCATTCGCTGATCGAAATGACATCCGCTGCGGAGTATGCAAAACTTTCCGGATAGTACATGAGCCCCCCCTGCGCGGGCATGGTTTGGTACTTACCCGGAAAAACTGCCCGATAGAAAGCGCGCGGTACAAAGTTCTCCTTGGCCATCCAGGTCTTACCAAGGGCTACCCGGTCATCGAGGCGCGTTACGGATGCAGGTGCATTCTCGTAACCCTCATAGCGCAGGTTGCCGAGTTGCGTGAACTCCGCATCGGTAAGAGGTTCAAATCCCGCAGGAATCATGTCTTCGAGCAGCAAATACTCCGCCCCCTTTTCTGCCTTGAGGTTGAGTTCGGTCATGACGAGCTCTCCCGTCCTGAAGCTCAACCGTTGAGGACCTTTGCTGTAGTTGTTGCCGTTGCGCTCCACGGCGAAGAATTTGCGCGCAAGCGCAAAATTCCCTTCGCGCGGCGCAATCAGTGGCTTATTGAGGTAGTGTTTCCACTCGGCCCGCGCCAGGAAAAAGCCAGAACTGTTGCGGCTTAAGCTGATGCGAGCATCGCGTGATTTTGTTTTAAACGTCACTAGAAGATCAGCGGCGCTACCCTTCCGCGGGTCGTACTCCACATCGCGGCGTTCGCCGTCAACTTCTGCAGACACGCGCACCTTGCCCGCAGTCTCTCCACTCGTCGAGGCCCAGGCGGCAAAGGCGCGCGTCACATACGCTGAAAGTTTCGTGCTGCGCCAGCGCCGCTGCTTTTTCTGCGCGATGAGAAAACTGATGAGCTCGCGCTGCTCTATTCTGCTGTTTTCCCCCGCGAGCTCAAGCGCGTTGAGCACCTGCGCCGTGATCTCCTCGCGGTCGCTGTACCAGTACCACGAGCGCGCTCTTTCCTGCTCGAAATAGCTGCCTTGCTCATTTACTTTCTTTAAGCCCGCAAGCAGGTTGACTGCCCCGGACCCAATATCCCTCCACTGAGCAGCGCTCGCGCCTTGCAATAACAGCGCCAGCGCGTATGGGTCTTTGGTCCCGGATTTGAGCAGCGCCGCCCATTCAGCACGAATCTTTTCGTTGAGCGGCGATTTTTGGCTAAGCTTAACGTGTACCATCTGCGCAAAGAGCAAACGGTTGAGCGCATAACCATCTTGCAGATCGCGCGTGCTCGCAGTTGCAAGCTGCTCCGCAAGGTACTTTAATCCCCGTTTGACGACGCCTTCGTCTATGGCAATCCCGGCGAGCCTGGCTTCGTTTATTCCCCAGAGGGTGTAAGCAGACATATAGATGTCTGTCGGATCGTCGCTCCACCATCCCCAGCCGCCATCGCTGTGCTGGTAGCCGTAGAGCTTGTTTAAGCCCTGCTCCGTAATCTCCGCGAGCTGCGACTGCTTCACTGGCAATGGGAGCTTGAGTTTTTTTGCTGCCTGACCAGCCCAGATAGCCGGCAGGAATGTGGACAGGGTCTGCTCCACGCAACCGTAAGGGTAGCTAATCAGGTAAGGGAGCGTTTCCAGTATTGCAGGTATGACACCGGGGGTAAAGCTCAGCTGCAGTTCTGCGAGATCCGTGCGCGCATCGTCCTTAAGTTTCAGCGCGGTAGTCCAGCTACGTTCATTGTCGCCGAAAATTTTCTGCGCCGCTATGTAATTCTCCACTCCGTATGGCAAAAGGGGCAGCTTCACTTCGAGCCCGTCCGTTTCTTTTTCACTGCGCGCGAGGAATTTCAGTGTCGCCTGCCCGTTATCGGGAAAGAGCGGGGCTACGACAGTAAAGTCAACGTAACGTTCGCTCTGCGCAGGTATTGTGAGTTTTGCCGGAAAAGGCTCTGCCAGGCGGAGCGCGCTGAAATGAGTCTCGAAACTCGCGGTCTGAGGCTCTCTGAGCTGGTTGGAAATAAGCAATCTTAACCGAGCCTCGTCGCGCTCGCGTAAGAATCGCGGTTGTGCGAGGCGGAGCGCAAAATCCTTTGCGACCGTGAGCCGGCTGCGCTCTGAACCGGCAAGGCCTGCGCTCGTGTGCGCGTGTGCCGTGATACGCCACTCGGTCAGATTATCCGGAAGCTTAACGGCCAAATGCCCGATGCCATCGCTACCCGTTTTGCCGTGCGCGGTGAAAAATGCAGTGTCGCGAAAGTCCTTGCGGACGCGCACTTCGCGGCCGTCGCCCTTACGCATGGCCGCAGCCTCGGCCATCTGCTCGCGGTAGAGCGCATAGAGGCTCTTTTCGGCGCCATAGCCGTAAAAACTGAACTGCAGCGAATTGCCTGTCACGACCGAGTAAGGCAGGCGCGGATTCAGGGCGAGCGACAGCGATTTTAAAAAGTCCTCGCGGATTGCGTAAATCGCTTCGTCCACAAGTCCTAACGAAAACTCGGCGCTCACTGGCCTGCCCTTATGGTCGAAGGTTTTTACCAGCAGATTGGCCTCCTCGCCCGGCCGATACCGCTCCCGGTCAGTGATAATTTCGACTTTCAACATGCGATGCTCCGGCGGCAAAACCAACTGCGTCGTGCCGGAATAATAGCGGGGATATTTGTCAAAATCGAGCGCCGTGACCGTAAGTTCAAAATTTGGACTTAAGGCTGATTTGAGTTCTTCCGCGTAGATAAACTGCGCCTCGGCCGCCGGCAGCAGGCGATACTTGCGGATTCGGTCGTTTTCCAGGGTGATGAGTACGGGCAGCTTTTTCTTCACCGGCATGCGCACCGCGAACTCCGCAGTTTCATAGAGCTCGTATTTCTTCTTGCCGGGACTTACTGCAATCGGGCGCTCAGTCTGCTCACCATAATCGCCGTAGAAATCCCCCGCGCTGTAAACATAAGTTTCGAGGTATTCGTGGGTTACCCGGCCTTGAGCGCTACTTTTCACGCGTACCAGGTAAACTCCCCCGCGTTCCACCGGGGCAAACTCGCCGAGCGCTTCGCCTAAGTCGTTGGTTTTGAGTTCGAGCGATGCCACTTGGGTATCACTCCATTTCTGCGTCTTGCTGTCGTAGTCGCGGCGGATGAGTTCTGCCGTAACGTTAACCTGGGCCGGTTTTTGGTCGAGTACCTGCGATGCGCTGACGCGGAAACTAATCGGCATCTTGCTGCTGAAGTACCAGCGATCCTGGCTTAAACGCAGGCTTACCGGTGCGCGGTACACCTTGAAGCGCACTGCGGCGGATGTTTCCTCCCGGTTTTGCGCTTTGACGATTGCCCTGACACGGTAGTGATAATCTGCCTCGGCCTTGGCATCGGTGGGTACGGCGATCTTCAGTTTGCCGGCAGCATCGAGCGTCGCCGTGTAGTCCTTCACGAACTCCCAGCTTGCATAGTCATAGCTGTCCCCGTAGTATTCGTCGAAACCAAAACCGTACCACCACGGATAGCTGATGCGCGAGCGCTCGACAGTAATTTCTGCGGGCACATTGGAGAGCGCTTCACCTGAATAGTAGGCCGCAGAGAGGATTGCTTCTGCGACATCGCCGCTCAGCAGAACTGTTTTGTCAGAAGCCAGATTGGCGCGCGTCTCTGGCTTCTTGTATTGTTCGATCAAGAAGCTGCCCCTGTGTATCTCGCCCTCAAGCTCCATCTCAATGGTATAACGCGCCGGTTTGAGCGAGCCTGTCTTGTATGTGAACGAGACGCTGCCGGCATTCGAAAGCTCCCCCTCTCCCGAATACAGGATTTCGTTGTCGTTGTTCTTGATACGATACTTCACTTTACCGTGCGCTGCCGCTGCCTGTTTGCGCACAAAAACTCCCCGCACCTCTACGGTGTCGCCCATGCGGTACACCGGGCGATCGGTGTAGATCGCAGCTTCATATAGATTTCGGGTGGCATCAATGGAATACAGATCGGTAAACGCAAAATGCTTGCCATGCTCGAGCACATAGACTGTACTTTCTGCGCCATGCAAAAAGCTGGTCTTTTCCGTATAGGCGATACCGTCTTTTAGCGGAAACGAAAGCTTTTGCTGGTGCGCCTGCTTCGCGCGCACATAAGCCGTAACCACACCATCGCTTAAAGGCTCGCCAGTCTTGAGATTTATTGCATGGACCAGAA
>CAYOZO010000057.1:0-720 GCA_964408405.1 uncultured Turneriella sp. | reverse complement strand
GATATTTTGCGGCGAAGTTTTTGTTACCATGGCAATATCCGAAACCACGAGCGGCGAGTGCGCAATATGCCGGCCCTGCGACGCCTCAACGAGGTAATAGCCGGGTGGAAGCTCTTTAAACTCGTGTCGGATTGCCTGCCAGTGGCGCGCTCGCACATGAATTGCCTGCTCGGCGACAATCGGGTATGGGAGCGCAGAAAAAAGGTTGGTTTCAGGAAAACGGTCGCGGAAGGGGAACGCATATTTCTCGAGCCCCAGGTCTGCGCGGAGGCGCTCGCGGTAGTCGGAGCGCATATAACGTCGCGCCAGCTGGTAAAAGGAATACTCCAGGTTCTCGACCACGCTGCGCCAGAGAAAATAGCCCGGTTGCATCAGGCGCTCGTTCTTTTCGGTCACTGTGTGCGCGTTGCCCTGCCCGCTGAGGTAGCCATGCACGTCGTCGATACGATAGAGACGTAAGAATAGCGTGCCTTCGCCGGAAGCATAGAGCGTCGCCTGCGGTTTTTCCGCTGAGGTGAATGACCGGTTGAGGAAAACTTCCAGCGCGCCGAGCGGTGAAATTGTCTGTAGTGTTAGAGTCAGAATGAGCGCGGCTACCAGGCGGAAGCGTTGACTTACCCGCGTGCAGGCGAAAGATTCAGGCATACAGACGCCTTTGTCGGCCACGCATGCCGTCAATTAGAAAGGGTTCTCCTACGAAAAAATTTGATACCCAATCGA
>CAYOZO010000056.1:0-20886 GCA_964408405.1 uncultured Turneriella sp. | reverse complement strand
CCAGGCCGCAGCGCACGGAATTCCGGACGTCCTCGGCAAAGCTGCCTGCGCTCTTGGGATCTCCGAATACTGCCATGACCGCATCGCCGATAAACTTATCAATGGTACCCGCGCAGCGAAAAACAGCCTGTGTCTGTATTGCCCGGAGTTGTGAAAGCATTGCCGCAATGTCATCCGGTGGCAGGCGCTCTGAAATGCTCGTAAAAGACCGGATGTCGGCGAAGAGGACGGCTACCTGTTTCCGCTCGCCGCGCACCAGCGCGCTGTTACCGGCGGCAATTTCTTCTGCCACTGCCGGAGAAAAATAGCGCATCAACTGCAGTTTTTGCTCCGCCGCCTGCCTCAATTCGCTAAGCATCGCGCGTGATCGGACGATACCATAGTACACAATGAGCGCAAGCGCAGGTACGAACATGAACCAGAAGCCTGCCCACGCGGGCAAAATTACTGCATCGCCAAGTACAAAGTTGTACCAGCTTGCGGTCAAGGGCACAGGACTTGCCAGAGCGTAGGCGGTGCAACAGGTGAGAATCAACAGAGAGATTACAGAAGAAAAAATCAGCAGCGAAACGCGAAAATAGAGCAGTGTCGTGAGCATTGGGAAAAACAGAGTGATCAGATACTGGCTTTTCAGCATAAAGTTAAAATTCCCCTGGCCCCATTGGCGATAGTAGTGCAGTAGCCAGAAAAGGAACAGGGCATGATCTGCGAGCTGTGCGCCATAGCTAAATAAAGAGATGGCCTTTCTTGAGCCGCCTCGCAGAAGTATGTATTGCACGAGGACAACTGAGGCGTAGAGCAGCGTGAAAAAAGCATTGCTCAGCCGGTCGCTGAGGCCCGTGCCCGCTATCAGGCTTGCAACCAGCGTTAAGAGGCAGACACCGCACCGGGCGTAAAAATTTGCCCACGCGCCTTTGATTTCCTGTTTTTCCAGAATCTGCGCGGCGAGATCTGCAGTTGCACTCATGGTCATAATCGTCTGTTGCTCCGGGTTTTATTGCTCCGTCTTCAGGACAACTTGGCTCCCTATCAGGAGCATCTTTCGCTGACCGTCTTTTTTTGCAGAAGATCGTCAAGTCATATCTCGCCAGGCATTTCTGCTTGGCAAAAGCAGTCCGCTATTTTTTTGCGAGTGCCGTGCGCCGTGCAGTACGCATATGTCTGTGGATGCTGATGCTACCTCATTATTTTTGCGCACCCAAAACAGAGCAGATCGCAAAGCCCGTTGCTGTCCGGCAGCTCGGACCGCTCAGCATGGAACACGCACGCCGCACCCGGCGGTACTATGCTGTCATACCGGAAGCCGTATCGCCGGAAACCAAGCTCCCTCTGTTACTTGCACTGCACGGGGCGCCAGGGCATGGCGCAAATATGGCGGAGTTTTCCGGTTTGCGGGAACAAGCGAGCATTCGGAACTTTATCGCCGTCTTTCCGGACGGTACCAGCGCGCGGGATCCCGTCTTTCTCAACTGGAACACTGGAACCTGCTGTGGCTATGCGCGAGACAACAATATCGACGATTTGGGCTTCTTGCGCCGGCTGATAGAAAAGTTCATTCGCGAGTATCCGGTTGACCCCGAAAGGGTTTATATGGCCGGCTTTTCCAAAGGTGGTATGATGGCATACTATTTTGCCTGCCAGCACGCAGACCTCTTAGCCGGGATTGCCGTCGTAGCCGGGGCTTTTAACTTAAGCGAATGCAATCCCGTGCGCCCGCTCGATGTGCTGATTGTGCATGGTCGGGCGGACACTGCAATTCCTTACGGCGGCGAACTTAAGGGCAACCTGCCGCCGTTGCGCGACACTGAAGACCGACCTGTCGCCTACGCGACGCACTTTTGGCGCAAGGTGAACCACTGCCACCCGGCAGGCGGCCATTTGTCCGGCAGGATTGAATTTACCGATTACCCTTGTTTTCGGGCTGCACTGCGGCTAATCAGCCTTCTCGACGAAGGCCACACCTGGCCGGGGGCTCAGGAAGGCCTTATTGGCGCTGAAAAGCCTCGCGGAAAATTTTCTGTCAATGAGGCTATGTGGTCATTCTGGCAGGAATCGCCGCAAACGCATTAATCCTTTACACCATATATAATGATATTTCGTTATCGTTATGGTGGGATCCGCAGAGAATGTGAAGGTGCGAACGCGTCGCCGCGCATTCTTCGCGCTGATTTGGGATAAGCTGGGGATTGTTGTATCGGGGCTCTGTCTTGTTGACTGTCTCGTGCTCCCGCTCCTCTCGGCGCTCCTCGTTAGCCTGCAAGCTTCGGTGAGCTGGTTTGCCAGTCTGCATCTATATCTGCTGCCGGTCATTGGAGTTACCGCTTTCATGGCCTTTAACCACAGTTACAAGGCGCACCGTTCATACGGTATAGTCTGTATGGGCGCTGCTGGCTATATCTTGCTCGTTCTGGGCGAGGTCTTTGAAAGCAGACTGCGCTATTTCCTTTTCAACTGGGTGACGCTTTTGGGCTCAGCATTGCTGATCGCCGCGCATCTGCGCAACCTGCTGATGCATGCAGGCCACCGGCACAGACATCCGGCGGCTCATGCACAGTCCGCACAGACGCCGTAGAAAGTGAATTCGTGGTGACTCATCTTAAAGCCGCGCGGCAGAAACTTTTGCAGATCTTTTTGGGGGCAGCCTGGCAAGTCGAATACTTTGCCGCAGCTATTGCACTTGAAATGGTGATGGTGCTTCAAGTGTGCCTTTTCGTAAAGCGCTTCGCCGCCCGGCATTTTAACCGTCTGTATTTCGCTGGCTTCGAGCAGGGCGTTCACTGTGCGGTAGACCGTCGCCTGGCCGATTTTTGCCTTTCGCTCCTGCGCCAGCGCAACCAGGTTCGCTATACTCAGCGGGCGGTCAGACTCCATAATGATGTCGTGAATGATGGCGCGCTGTCGTGTATGTCTTTGTCCGATCTTGACCATTGGGCTTGGTTGCAGATTACGCAAAGCCGACACAGGGCTGCAATTGGAAATTATCCGGAACAAAGGCCGCGGCCTGCGCGCCGAGCAAAACTGGTTGGCGCTCTGTCTTAATCGCAGAACGCTGCGTTGATCTTTCTCGTGCAAGAATTCTCCCTCGAACTTTTCCTGGCAGCGCACGACAGCGAAAGTCTTAAGATGGCAGCAGAACGCCTGACACCTTACCTGAAAGCCCCGCTGCTCGTGCGTGTTGTGGGCAACCTGGGAGCTGGTAAAACAACTTTGGTATCAGCGTTGCTCGCCCACTGGCAATGTCCGGGCGCTAATTCGCCGACATTCAACCTGCGCAACGACTACGCGCTCTCCGAGGGCAGAGCAATCCATCTTGACCTGTACCGGCTTAAGTCCTCTGACGATGCGCTAGACCTCTTGCCGCCCGATGAAGACTACTCGGATGCGATTGTGTTTGTCGAATGGCCGGAAAGAGCGCCCGCGCACCTGTTTGCCCCCTTTGCCCGGCAGGCGGAGCTTCGGCTCGCAGTGGGCAGCGATGAGTCAAGGCATCTGACCTGGCGGCAGCTATGAAAAACACAGCGCTCCTGGTCGATAGCTCGACGCGGCATCTGCTGGTAGGCCGCGTAAGCGAAGATGGCAGCATACTGCGCTGTGCGGAAACATCTGCCGCGGGTGAAAACGCCATCGACCTTGCAGTGGCAGCCCTGTTCCCCGAGCTCGGTGATATAGAGGAAATCTACCTCGGCGAGGGGCCGGGATCTTTCGTGGGTCTGCGCTCGGCATTTGCCTATACGCGCATGCTCGCCATGCTGCGGCAGATATCCTGCCGGACTTTCCACTCATCGCGTCTCTGGCATCTGCTGCTTGGGGTGCCGCAGCATGAGTGGCTGCTCATGCGCACCAATGCCCGGTTGTACTATGCCGAGCGCTTTACGCCGGAGCGCGAAGCAGCCGCTGTCGATATTGCAGAATCAGGCAAGCTGGCAGGTACGATCCACTATTACGCGGGCAGTTGGCTAGCGAAAAACCCGCAGGCGGAAAGCAACGAGATACCGGCGCACTGGCAGAGGACTGACTTCGTATCTGAATTGATTCGTGGTTTTAAGGTCGATCCTGCGCTGCTGCGGCTCTCAGACATAAAGCCGGCAGACTCTCTGACGCCCATCTACGGGCATGAGCTGAATTTCAAGCTCGCAAAAGGATACAATGGACAAACACACTGAAAAGCTCATCGACAAATGGATCTTTCACGCATATAAATCAGGCGACTTGCTTGTGCCCGAAGCGATTCCGAAAAAAAATGAAGAAGCTCAAAAGCAAAAAAAACAGAGCAAAAGCAGTCGCAGGAAAAAAGCTGCCCACCACGGTAGTAGCAGCAGAAAGACTAAAGCTCCCATGAGCGCTGAAGGCAGCGAGGCATTACGCTATTTGCTTTCGACCGGCATAGCATCGGGGGAAAAACACGGGTATAGGCTCACTATAGAATATACCGGAGCGCTGAGTTCGGCGAAGTCAGGAGTAGCATTCGTTCCGGTTGGCCGCGGCATTGAAGCAGTCGTCCCATTCGCGGAACGTGGGGGTGCTCTGCACCGCGACACGGTAAGCGTGACTTTGACCGGTTTTAACCGCGGCCGCTTTACCGCGCGCGTGCATAAGATTATTGAACCTTTCTCCGGCGAATATTTCGCGCGCATTCTTGGGCCCGCGCGAGCAGGCGGCAGCGCGTCGCAGTATCTGTTGGCTGAGCTCATTGATCTGCCGGACCGTCCGCAGGTGCTCGTTGCCGGCAAGTACAAGGCGGGAACCACTCTCTATTTGCGCCGTAGTGAAAAGCGCGCGCAGTATCTCAAAGAGTTGAACGGCGTCCCGCGTCCCGGTCGCGGCAGTTACTCTTCGGGATACAGCCGGACGCTGGCCTTAGTTTTCGAGCCCTCAAACCGCAAGGTGCGCGAAGACCGCAAGGGTGACCTGGAGCGTCTGCGGCTGCGTTATATGCTGCCTGAAGACTTCGACAAGAAGCTCGTACCCGGCAAAAAGGACCTCAATGCGCTGGTCAAACGCGAAATGAAAAGTCCGAACCGCGTTAAGGTCAAAGGCACCTATATTTTTACCATCGACGGCGAGGACGCGAAAGATTTCGACGATGCGATCTCCTGCCGCAGGATTCCCGGTGGCTTCGAACTTGACGTGCATATCGCTGACGTCGGTTTTTTCGTAAAGCCGGGAACTCCACTCTTTGAAGAGGCGCTGCGCCGGGGGAACAGCTACTATCTCGCGGGCAGCGTCATACCGATGCTTCCGGAAATTCTCTCCAATGAGTTTTGCAGTCTTAAACCTAAGACTGAGCGCCTCGCCTTCAGCGTGCGCATGCGTTTTGATGAAAAGGGTCGGATGACCGGCTATGAACTCTTCCGTTCGGTGATCTATATCAACAAGCGTTACACTTACGAGCAGGCACACAGGACGCTCGCAAAGAAGAATAACCCGCTTGCCGATGCAATGGCACTGGCTGAGATACTGATTGCGCATCGCGACGAGCAGGGGCGTATAGACCTAAACATTGCCGAACAGAAGGCGATCTACAATAAGGAAGGCAGGTTTCTCGGGCTACAAAGCCAGGAGCGCCTGAAGTCACATCGTCTTGTCGAGGAGTGCATGCTGAGCGCTAACCAGGCGGTTGCCAACTACGCGCTGAAGCACCATCTGCCCATTCTGCACCGCAACCATGAGAGCATGCCGATAGATAAACTCGAGCGGCTCAACCGCTACCTCGAAAAGTATGTAGCGCGCCTCAGGATCATGGGCACTGACCAGAAAGAAATCGCGCGTATTCTCGGTCACGAGCGTCTTGACCCGGTACGCGAAGTATTCCAGTTTTTGCTGCTGCGTTCGTTCATGCAGGCGAACTACATGCCCGAGTCGAAAGGACACTGGGGCCTTGCTTTTAGTGAGTATGCACATTTCACCTCGCCGATTCGCAGGTTCGCCGATCTGGTGACGCATCTGCAGCTCGCATCTCACCTCGCGGGAGAAAAGCCGCGCCTGACTCTGGCGGACCTCGAGTTCTATGGTCGTGAGGCCTCAAGGCTTGAGCGCATTGCTTTCGAGGCTGAGCGCGCAGACAAGAAGCTGCTGGCGGTGCGCGCACTGGGTGACAGGGTAGGCGAATCATTCAGCGCATGGCTCAGCAGCTTCAGCCAGGACAAACTCTTTATCACCCTCGTTGATTATCCGGTCGAAGGGGAGATCGATGCGATCGAAGTCGATCGCCGCGGCGAGTTGCGGATGATAGACGATTTCTCGATTTTTGCCGGCAAACTGCAGAAGACATTTTCTTTGGGAGATCGTTTCAAAGTGAAACTGATTAAAGCAGATCCGCTCGAGATGGCGCTCAAATTTACGATTGCCTGACAGACTTTGGAACTGGTATCCGTCGGCAGCGAGCGCGGGGTTTTTTCAACATTTTGCTATTGCGTGCCCGGGCACGGAAGTCGGTATAAAACAAAGTATTGACACCGCGCGCGGCTGTGAAGGTCGTCCACTGTGGTCCGAATGACCGAAGTCGAGGGAGTGCCCTGTGCCGTGATAACTGCTGCGCAGCTGCACATGTATTTTATTCCAGATCTCAAGGAAAAGCTGCTCGCGACAGTTGCCGGTGAGCCGGATAATCTGATCATTGATCTCTCGCAGGTAGAGTACCTTGACTCTTCTGCGATGGGGGTGCTCTTCCAGGTGCAGAAAAAGATGCAGGCCTATGGCGGGTCGCTTTACCTTGTGGGCATCAATGCCACGATCGAAATGGTATTCAAGCTGACCAAGTCTGACCAGCACTTCTCGGTGTTCGCCAACGTAGCTGCGGCCGTTAAGGCAATCCAGGGAAAATAATCAGGTAATACAGCGCCGCTGTGCACAGAAGCAGGGTAAGTACCTGCTCATGGCTCCTTTTTCAGGAGCCAGCTAGATGCGGGCGCGCAGCGCGTGAAGCTTGTCGAGCAGTTCTGCCTTGTTTCTGGGATCCGCGTAACGGTGCGCCACGCCTGCGAATATGATGAGAAATGCGGCAGCGCCCGAGGCGACATTGAGTATCAGCAGTACAGTCGGCGAATAGACGAGCCTGTTGCCAAAAAGATAGAAGCTCAAGGGGCTGGCGAGCAGCAATGCGACGCTGCCGATGAAATGCCAGGGCTTGACGAGGGGCAATTGCATCAGGTGTTTCACCCGCAGGCGCACCGCCTCCGGCGCCTTGCGTTCGTACTCGAGGTGCACAGCTTCGCGAATCGCTTCGGGATACTTTAGTTTTCTCATGCCGTCTCCTTGTTGCACGAAGTAACCTGGAGACGGCGGACAGGATGTCCTCTCATGCCGGCTCCGGTGTTATAGGATGTAACCTGGAGACGGCGGACAGGATGTCCTCTCATGCCGTCTCCTTGCCCAGTTTCTGGCGCAATATGGCTTTTGCCCTGTGAACGTTTGCCTTGAGCGTGCCTTCTTTCACGCCCGTGAGCGATGAAATTTCAGCGTAACTCATATTCTCGTAGAACAGCATAATCAGCGGCAGGCGATAGCCATCAGGCAGCGCGCTGATGTGACGGCGCAGGTCTGTGATTTCCTGCTCGTCAAATTCTGTTTCCGGCTCGTCTGCGGCAATTTCATAATTCTCAAGCGCCTCTGTGGCAAGCCGCCTTTTGCGCCGAAGATCTTCGAGTCCGAAGTTCCACGCCACGCGGTAAAGCCAGGTGGAGAAGGCTGAGCGACCTGCGAATTTGTGGCTCTGTTTGAGAGCAAAGGGGTAAAGCGACTGCACAAAATCTGCGGCATCGTCTTCATTGCTCCGGTAGAGTTTCAGGCCAATCGAGTATATCATGTCAAGCGCCTTCTCAAATTCACGGTCGAAATCCTCTTTGGCCAGCCCCCGCTCATCGTTCAGCATGAATCCGGTTTTTCCGTTCTGAGAGATAGTAGAATGCAACAAGGCCGATGCCCGCACACAGTGGAATCAACCCGCCGAGGATACCTGGATTTGCCGGATTCGTGAACACGAAAAACAGTGTCAGCGGAACTCCGGCTGAAAAACTCAGGCAACCTGCCAGCAGGCTGATGAAACGCAGGTGTTCTACCCAGCTTTCCGTGGGTATCTGCTGGCGTATTTTCTCTTTGCGCAAACGGTAGTTGTACAGCATCAGGAAAAAGACCAGCACCGAGCCAAAGACGACAGCGACCATGGGCACTATTGCCAGAATAATATCTGCGGTGTGCGAGGCATTCATGCATCGCTCAACCATGCTTTCCAGGTTTTTCAGATGAGTTTCCATATCTGACCTTCTCTTAGACGGCACAAATCGCCGCAGGGTTGCAAAAAAGCGTTGGGTACATTCTGTCGGTACATGGGGTTATCCGGTAATCTGACTCAGGCAGCTGTGTCTGAAGATGTCAATCGATTTCATGGCTTCGTCCGACAGATTTTCCGTATCGGCAGTAACGTACGTTACGACGTGCGCCTCGACCACCGAGTTCTCATGTTCCTGCGCCATTTCCAGCATGAAGGGCAGAATTTTCTGCAGATAGTGGGAGCTTTTGGCGTTATACGCCAGTCTGCTTTCATGGATTGCCTGACGCAGGGTTGCCGTGAAATCTGCGACGACAGAGACCGGCAAGTCCTTTCGCGCGTAAATGGCGCCTAAGGGAATCATCGCCCCAGTCTGCCTTTCGTACCATTCGCCCAGATCCTCGATGAGGTTAAACCCTTCGCGCGCATAAACAAACCGTCCTTCGTGGATGAGGACCGCCGCATCGATTTCGCCCTGCCGCAGGGCCGGCAGAATTTCGAAGAAGGGCATGTGCCGCAGACTGAACGTCATTGTCGGGTGGACAGTCTTCTGGTAAAAGCGGAAGAGTTGGTGTGCGGTAGTGTTCTCGCCGGGAAGCGCGAGCCTGCAACCGTCGAAAAAGCGACCAACCATCACGGGGCCGACGCCATGGCCGATGGCCGCGCCCACAGGCAGCAGTGCGTATTGGTCCGCGATACGATCCAGGAGCGAAAACGATCCCTTAGAGATCGGGTACTTTGCCTCGAGCAGGCCGAGGTTCAGCTCTTCAATGTCGAGGTAATGCAGGCGGTATGCAGGGTCGTGGCGCAAGCCAAAAAAAGCAAAAGTATCGTTGGGGCAGGGCGAGATCGCGACGTCGATGGGAATTCCCGGTTTTTGCATCAGCGCGCCCGGGCGAGCTTGCTTGCGACCAGGTATTCTGCTATCGTATTCTTGTCCGTGGCGAGAAGACGAAAAAGGACTTTCTTAATCGTGAAGATTTCACCCGCTATACCAGTCTGCCGGGTGAACTGGTAACGGCTTTCTGTGGCGCGTGTCTGGTTGTATTCGCGGGGCTGGTTTTGCTTTTCGATTGCGGTGAGAGCCTCGTAGGCTCTGCCGCAGTCCGCTTCGCTGCTGAACTCCCACACGTCTAGCGTAAGCGTCGTACCGTAACGGCCCGTCAGCGCCTCGGTTGCCTCGAGCGCAAGCTCAGTATTCTTTTCTACCTGCCGGGTTTCATTGCGAAATTCTGCAATAAAGACATCTTCCAGTGATTTGAAACTGGCATCGATTTCCGTGAAAATGGAAGAGCGCTTGCATTCCACCGCGATGAGAGAAATAGAGATTAACGCGAGTATGTGCCTTTTCATGATTCAGGTTCCAGCCTTGAGTTTCCTTACCTGTTCAGTGACGTTGCCCTTGAAGACAAAACCGCCCGAGACCAGTATGCCCGCGCCCTCTTGCGTGAGCTTCTGCGCGTTGCTGTCTGCCACGCCGCCGTCCACTTCAATCTCGAAGTGGTGGCCTCTCCGGGCTTCGCTGGCTTGTAACTGCCTGAGCTGGTTGAGTCTCTGCCATGATGTTTCTATGAACTTCTGTCCGTAGTAGCCGGGTTCAACTGACATAAGGAGCACAACATCAAAGGCGGCGATAATGTCATTGAGCGCCGAAACCGGCGTCCTGGGATTCAGCGCGATACCAGGTTTAGCTCCCGCTGCGCGGATTTCGCCTGCCAGACGGATCGGCGCCGTGGTGGCCTCGTAGTGAAAAGTAATGATAGCCGGTTTGAGTTCATAATATTTTTTCGCTTCCGCTTCTGGCCTCATCACCATCAGGTGCACGTCGAGGGGTACCTGCGATTCTGCGGCAATCGCGGCCGTGATTTGCTCGCCGAATGTCAGCGCAGGTACAAAATGCCCGTCCATCACGTCGATGTGGATGTACTCGCAACCTGCAGCTTCAACCTCTTTGGCGGCTTTGCCGAGGTAGGCGAGCGGGGCAGCGAGAATACTCGGTGAAATTTTAACAGCCATGAATACTCAAAGGGTTTCTGCCTTAAGCCGCAGCGTCTTTTCCGGTTTCCGGACTGTCGGCACAGCCGCCACAGCGGCCGGCGTTTCGCCGACAATGGTCGTAGTCTGGCTGCTGTCAGTTTTTTGTTCCACAGGCTTCACATTGCTTTCTGCCGCATAATAATCGCGGAAGACATCAAAGCTGTCGTCGCGGCGGCGAAAGACTGGCAGCGGGGAGCTATTCATTACCAGCCAAAATTCGCTGTAGGGCGAGCCATCTTCGTTGGGCACGGCTTCGCGCCGCGCGACTGTCAGCACCTGATTTACCTCGCCGAGTTTTTTTGCGGGCACAAAGAGCTGCGTGAAGGGCAAATCTTCGAGGTCGATAACCGATTTGCCGTTTGCCAGAGTTTCGACGAACTGACCGACCTCGAGCGCGATGCTGTCGCCCGAAATTTTAGCCTCGCTTAAGAGCGTGGCATTTTCGTCTGCCTTGTCCGTATTGCGCAGAGTGATCGCGGCAGGTTTCTTCAGATGATAGGCTGCATTGAGCGCAATCGAGACCGGGATACCCTTTTCGAGTTTGGGTATAAGGTTTGCCTGTGGCGTTCCCGGCTGTGCCGGGCCGTCTGAGACCAAAAGCGATACCGGCGTATTGGGCAAAACCGGAGTACCTGCGGGCGGAAACTGCGCCAGGACTTCGCGCTTAGGCTGCGCAGAAGGCACCCGAGTGATCACTCCCTTGCGCAGAGAGAAGATACGGCCCCCGACGGGCAGGCTCGCAATCGAGCCATCGACGAGGTCTTCAGAAAATCCTGTGAGCTTCGGCACCTGTACAATGGCGTCCGAAAGATTCACCAGAAGCTCGAGCTTGGTGTTCTTGTCCACTTTCCGACCAGGCGTCAGATTCTGCGCAAGAATGTAACCGTATGGATACTGTACAAGGTAGGCGGACTTGAGCTCCACCTTAAAATCGTCGCGCAGCATATTGTGGTCGTTCAGATACAGCCGCCCCACAACGTCGGGCACGATCGCTTTTTCGGTATCGGCGAAGAGAACCTTAAAGACGATAAATCCGGAAATGAAAAAGACCGATAGCCCGACAAAATAGAAAAGCAAGATGCGGGAGATATGTTTGAGGAAAAGCATCTTCGGCGGGGCAGAATTCTCTTGCATGGCTCGGTAATTACCTACCGGCAAAACCGGGTGTAAAGAGATTCGGGGTGGGGTAACGTTCTTTGCGTTGACCGGGCAAAGCGCGCAGGAGTTTGTTCGCGCATGAAGAAGATTAGGCCAGTCTGGTATGACGAGCTACCGGAAAAGCAGGTGATGCCACTCTTAAGCGACAACATACTCTTCCTCTTCATTAATCCCACCGAATACCACGGCCCGCACCTGCCGCTGGCCAACGACTACCTGATTAGCCGGGGTATTGCCGACCGGCTTGCCCGTCTGCTGATGGACGAGGGGCTGACTGAGAGCTACGTTGCGGGGCCACTCATCAACCTGGGGCTCGATCCCACACCGGGCGCGGGAACTATCAACACCTCACCGCAGCGTTTCGCCGCGCTGCTCGACACCTGGGCAGAAAAACTTCCTTTGATTGGGGCAAAGCGCGTGATTGTCATGACTTTTCACGGCGCGCCGCGGCACAACCATGCTCTGCAGCGTTTTATCGACAGGCTCGCGTCGCGGGGCGTAAAGGCGCTCAATCCACTCAACCTGTTGCTCGCGCATATGATGCGCTATGAACCGGGCGATTTTGCTGATGCTTTGCAGCCAATTAAAGATCCTTCGCTTCGTTCGGAGCTCGATCGTTCTCTAGGCCGCGACTACCACGCAGGTTTTTTCGAGACTTCGCTCACGCTGGTGCTTGCCCCCGATAGCGTCGATTCCGGCTACCGCGCACTACCGGATTGTCCGCCGCTCATCATACCTGCATGGCAGAAGGCTGCCATTCATGGCATGCGCTCGATCGGGCAGGGCGATGCGGCTGCTGAACTGCTTTTTGCCGCAGAGGCGCTTGCCTGGTTGAATCTCAAGCCGTTTCCCGGTTACACCGGTATGCCGCGCCTGGCAAATGAACAGAGCGGAGAGATATTTGTTTCAAGAATTCTTGGGGAGTACCTGCAGGCTGTGCGCGCCGTGTTCGTGAACGATGAAACTCCGCCCGCCCCTGTGCTCGGGGTCACTGACTTGATCTCCGGCCTTGCAGGAATCTAACGAGCGCTTACGGAAAGTTCTGCGCCTTATAATGGCGCACCGCTTCGAGAAGGAGAGATAATTGCGCCAAATCAGCGGCGACACCTTCGAGCTGTCGGGCCTTGGTTCGAACGTTGAGCGCGATGAGCAGATCGCTCAGCTCAGTCAGCCCGAGACTCATGGCGCTACCCTTCAATGTGTGCACGCAGAAATCTACCTTGGCCGCATCGCCTGACTGAAGCGCGGCCTTTGCCTCTTCAATGAGCGGGGGAGAGCTTTCGAGAAACTTTGTCAGCAGCTGGCTTATAAGTTCGTCCCCGCCGAGGGAGCGCAGCTCGGCTAATCTTTCGGGCGCGATGCTCGCCGACATTCTGCAGACGAGTTTTTTCGCGCTGCATTGTCAACGGCTATTGCCCTGCAATATCAGTTTACGCTCCGTCCGACACACGCCCCCTGCCTACCGTGCGGCGGATCATCTCAGTATTTGCCCGGACTGCCCTGGCGCTCTCCCAGCTTCTCCTTGGCCGCGATGTGCGCCAGCGCTGGGCCAGGCTTGCCTTCTCCGTGCTGGGCATTGTCAGCGTCTTTGTGCTGTCGCTGGCGCTGATCAGCCAGGCCTGGCGCGCGTTCCATCTGGAAGAGTATAAGCCGTCGGTACCGAGCGAACTCTACGATCGCAAGGGCAGGCTGATCACGACTTTTTTTCAGGACCAAAGGATACTGGTGAGCGAGAAAGACATCCCTCAGCACCTGAAGCAGGCTTTCATTGCGATGGAAGACAACCATTTCTACGACCACTTCGGTATTTCGCCGCAGGGGATTTTCCGCGCCTTCCTCATCAACCTCCAGGCAGGCCAGGTGAAGCAAGGGGGATCGACGATTACGCAGCAGCTGGCAAAGGTCGTTCTTACCGACCAGAAGCGTACCTTCACCCGCAAGATAAAAGAAGCTGCGCTGGCACTCATTATTGACGCAATCTATGCCAAAGACAAGATTCTCCATCTCTATTGTAACCAGATCTATTTCGGTCACGGCAACTACGGTGTCGAGGCTGCAGCGCAGTTCTACTTTGAAAGGCCCGTCAGAGAAATAACTCCCGCGCAGGCGGCGATTCTCGCTACACTGCCCAGCTCGCCCAACCGCTACTCGCCGCTGAAGAACCCGCACCTGTCTCGCGCGCGCCTGCAGCATGCGCTGATGAAAATGGTGGATCTCGGTTTCCTGACGATTGCCGACGCGCAGAGGGCAGAAGCCGAGGCTGTGGCCTATTACGGCTCGCTCAATATCGCTCCAACCGAAACGGCTTTTGGCCGTCGTGTTGACAACGCGCCCTATTTCTCCGAGTACGTTCGTCCGATTCTCGAGAAAGAGTTCGGCAAGCAGGTTCTCTATAACGAGGGATTAAAAATCCATACGGGTCTTGACCTCGATCACCAGCGCGCGGCACAGGAAGCGCTTTGGCGGGGTATCCGCGCGCAGAACGCAATTTCGCGTAACTACTTCTTCTCGCGCCAGCTTGAGCTGTCGCGCGAATATGCGCCGCTTTTGAGTCTCGCGCAGATCGCGCTCAACCTGCCGGAGCTCAATCCTGCCAAGCGCTTTGACCAGTACGAGCTGCACATGCACTTTTTTGAAGAGTACCTCGACCCGCTCGAGCTGGTGAATCTCGGTTTCGGTGGCAACAACGAGCTCGACCAGATGCTTGTCTCGCTGCGCGCCGATAACCCGTTTGCCAACCGTTACCTCGCCGTCCAGGGCGCGCTGGCTGAAATCGACAACGCGACCGGCGAAGTCACTGCAGTCGTCGGTGGACTTCCCTTTAGCACCCAGAACCAGGTGAATCGCGCGCTGCAGATGGAGCGCCAGCCGGGCTCTGCATTCAAGCCGCTCCTGTACGCCGCCGCCCTGGAAACCAAGAAAATCACTGCGGCAACGCAGTTTCCTGATTCGCCGATAGTTTCCATTGACGAGCAGGGCGACCTGTGGATGCCGGAAAATTACCATGCGGGCTTCCGCGGGTTTATTACGCTGCGCGAGGCTCTGCGGTATTCGGTAAATACGGTGAGTATCGTCGTGGCTCGCGAGGTCGGTTTGGGCAATCTGATTCCGGTTATCGCGAAAGAACTCTACGTCACTCCTAACCAGATTCCCTACAACCTCTCGATTGCTCTTGGTACGCACGAGGTATCTCCGCTGGGCATGGCCCGTGCGTTTTCGCACTTTGCCCGCGCAGGCCTCAGCATTGAACCTGTCCTGCTCAAGCAGGTGTACGATCGAAACAGGAAATTACTCAAAGATTTCACGCCGCAGCAGAAGAACATCCAGATTATCAGCGCTGGCACCGCGACCATCGTGCGGTCGCTGCTCGAGACCGCAGTCAACAAGGGCACGGGGAACACCGTCCGCAAGACAGGCTATACCGGCTACGCAGCGGGTAAGACTGGTACTACCAATGGCTACCGTGATGCCTGGTTTGTTGGTTTCAATAAGCGTTATACTGCGGCAGTATGGGTTGGCTACGATCGACCAAGTCTTTCCCTGGGGCCAGGACAGGCAGGCGCCGGCGTTGCGGCGCCGATCTGGGCGAATTTCCAGAATCGCGTATCCGCCGCGATAGCCCGGGATGAGCCTCACCTCAAGAGCGTCGAACTCACTGAAATACTCTATTGTAGCAGTAACGGGCTGCCCGTTCGCTTTAGCTGTGACGAACCTTACAAGGAACTCTTTCTCGAAGGCACGGGCCCTGAGACAGGTAACAATATCGATCTCGGTGAGGTGACTGAAGCGGAAGTGCAGTTGCCGGCGAGCGCAGAGAAAAAGCCAGAGGTCAGGACGAAAGACTTCTTTGAAGGAGAGGACGAGTAACACATGAGTCTTGCTACCCGCTACCGGCCGCAGAATTTTGAGGACCTTGTCGGTCAGCTTGCGGCAGCGCAGAGCCTGAAGAATGCTCTCGATTTCAGGAAAATCGGCCATGCCTATCTCTTTCACGGCGCGCGCGGCGTCGGTAAGACCACGATGGCGCGCATTCTGGCCAAGGCGCTCAACTGTGTGAACGGGCCCACTTCTGCAATATGTAACCAGTGCCAGCATTGCACAGAGATATCCGAAGGCCGCTCGCCTGACGTGATTGAAATCGACGCGGCTTCGAATCGTGGAATCGACAACATACGCGAATTGCGCGCGCAGGCAGTCTTTGCGCCCATGCATGCCCGCTACAAGGTGTACATACTCGACGAAGTGCATATGCTCAGCACCGAATCGTTTAATGCCTTGCTGAAAACCCTGGAAGAACCGCCGCACCACGTGGTCTTCATTATGGCCACGACGGAGCTCCACAAGATTCCGGAGACCATCGCATCGCGCTGCCAGGTATATACCTTCAAAAAATTCAACGCGCGCGAAATAGCCGATCGCCTGGCATACATTCTGGACAAAGAACAAATTGCTTTTGAACGGGAAGCGCTGCTACCCATTGCCGAGCGGGGCGAAGGTTCGCTGCGCGATGCAATTTCCCTGCTCGACCAGACGCTCGCCTTTTCGGGCAGCAACACTCTGACCCTGGCGGCGGTACGCGAGTCGCTCGACCTATTGCCTTCAGAAGTCTACGCAACCTTCGTGCATGGCCTGCGCACCGGCGATCTCCATGCGCTGCTCAATACAGTGCACGAACTTTCACAGGGGGGAGCTAACCTGCGGATGTTCCTGCGCGACCTGCTTGCATACCTGCGCGCCATAGTTCTGGTCAGCGAACAGGTCGAAGTGCATTCTCTGTCGAAAGAAGAAATGGAGCAGATGCGCAAAGCGGCTCACGCCTGGGACCGTGCGCAACTGATTCGTGTTTTTCAGCAGCTGTTCCGGCTTAACCACGATTTTTCGCAGATGCTTTCTGCCAAGAGCAGCGAGCTGCGCATGTCGCTCGAGATCGCACTTGTGGATCTGGTGCAGAAGCTGAAAGAGCCTTCGGTCAGCGCGCTGGTGCAAAAAATTGAACGCCTCAAAACGGCGATCGAGACCGGAAAACCCTTTGATGACTCCGTGCCGCAGACCGCTGCTGCTGCTTTCTCAGTACCGCAGAAGGCATTAGAGCAGAAGCCCGAAGCCCTCACCCCGTCAGATCCAGCGTCGCCCGGGCAGGGTAGTCTCGATACCGCCGCTTTGCTCCAGAAGGCGTTTCTCGCCGAAGAGGTGCCGGTGCATCCCGAAACCGAAAAGCTTTTCTGAAATCGGGTTGAACGCCTGTCCGCGTTCATCAATCCGCACTTATCCTTTTCTAAGGAGGCTCCATGAAAATTCGCTCCCTTTTGATTACTCCTCTCATCGCAACTACGCTCGTCATTGCGCAGACTGGCAGCCCATCTGCTGCAAGCCCTCAGGAGCGGCTTGAGGCCGCCGTGTACGCAGACAATCCGGCGGAAATTAAAGCGGCAATAAAGGCCGGCGCAAACCCCAATGGTGGAAATTACTCGGGGCATTACCTCGGTATTGCGGCCACCAACGGACGCCTGAATGCCGTTAAAGCGCTCGTCGAATCGGGAGCTGATGTTAACTACGCAACCTCGGGCGGCTGGACGGCGGCTATGGCAGCTGCAGATAACGGCCACCTGGAAGTTCTGCGCTATCTCGCGCTCAAAAAGGCGGATTTGGGTGCGCGCACCCGCATGGGACGTACGCTGCTCATGCGTGCCTCTTACCACGGGCAGACTGCAGTCGTGAAATATCTGCTGACCAAGGGCAATAAGGTAGCTGACGTTGACATGAACGGAGTTACGGCACTCATGCTCGCGGCACAGCAGGGGCACGACAAAACGGTGAAAGTACTGCTCGATGCCGGCGCAGACCGTACGGCGGTCAATTCAGCACAAAAAACGGCGCTTATTCTGGCGCGCGAGGCTCAGGCGGCAATGGGCAACTATCGCGCAGACGAATATAAGCGCACCATTGCGCTCTTGAGCTCGGAAAAGAAGAGCCTCGGAAAACTAATTGGTAAAGTATTTAGGGCAGACGGCAAGAAGGTTGAAATTACCGGCGAGGGAATATCCGCTGCCCGCCGTGGCAGTAAGCTCAAGATCAAGACTGACAGCGGCGAGATCGCAGCCACAGTATCCGAGACGCTGCACTCGAAAATTAAGGCGAATGCAGCAAAGGCAGGCGCGAGCAAGGGCGACGCGGTCTATCTGGAAAAGTGATGACCGGCTTTATTAAGCGGCAGGCTCAAATGCTTATGCAATGGGTGCGGTCGCAGCCGCGCCTCGTTGCCTGGGCTGAGCGTATATTGCCTGAGCTGAAAAAATTTGTCATCGGCGGACCTACGCTTGTCGGTTTTATCCTGGGCATCGTCAGGTATGCCCCGGGCACTGTGTACTTCGAGACTGCTTTCCAGTCGCTGGTGATTTTTCTCATTTACCTGCTCGCGCTGACAGTCGCACAGGCGGCCGACAGCCTGTTTTTCAGCAGCTGGCCGCTCGTGCTCGCCTTTGCTCGCTCGCTTCTGGCGACAGCGTATCTCGCCATTACGATCCGTCAATTCCTGCAGTGGCGCAAAGGTAATCCGCAGATTTTGCCCCTGGTCGGACGAATCCGGGAACGCCTGCATCCTCTGACCGGCGATGCTGCCTGATACGCTTGAGCGGATGAGCGCGAGGCATCGCCTGCGCAAGGTCCCGGCAGAGTTTCGAAAAGAATACAAAGATATCCTACATGAAGTCGGAAGCCTGATCGCCGAATATTCTCTCATCGAACAGGGCGACCGCGTGATGGTCGCCGTATCCGGCGGCAAGGATTCGCACGCCCTATTGCATGTTTTGCTCGATCTCATGGCAAAGGCTCCCATCGACTTCTCGGTAGTTGCCTACACGTTGGACCAGAAACAACCGGGTTTCGACGCCTCGGCGCTCACCGCCTACTACGAAGAAATTGGCGTCGAGTACGTACTCGGTGAGCGCGATACGTACTCGATAGTCACCGAAAAAATCCCTGCGGGACAGACCTTTTGCTCGCTCTGCTCGCGCCTGCGTCGTGGCATTCTCTACGATGAAGCGCGGCGGCTTAAGGCAAACAAGATAGCGCTGGGTCACCACGCAAACGATGCGCTCGAAACTCTGCTCATGAATCTCTTTTACAGCGGAAAACTTGCGGCGATGCCGCCGCGGCTTAAGAGCGACGATGGGCGCAACGTGGTGATACGGCCACTTTTGCGCGTCAGCGAAGATGCGCTTGCTGCATTGGCGGAGCAGCTCAAGTTCCCCATTTTGCCGTGCAATCTCTGCAACAACCAGGAAGGTCTTGAGCGCGCGCGGATTAAGCAGCTGATTGCCGAAGAGCAGAAACGCAATCCGAACCTTTTATACTCGGCCCGGGGAGCTTTGGCCAATGTAAAGCCTTCGCACCTGTGGGATCTCTCGCTCACCAGGGCAGGAGATGGCGCATAAGTCGCATGGCCGCCGCAAAAGACAAACCGGGCAAGATTGTTCCGCTCTTTGCGGGTTTGCGTCGCAAACGCGCAAAACCGCAGGCTGCGATGCAGCAGAGCGGCACGCAACTCTTTCGGCAGGTTGTAACCTACGTGCGCGACCGGGCGAAAGAGCGCCATATCGGCTGGAGTCTCATTCCGGCGCTGGTGACATTGCGCATTGTCGCGGCAGAAAACCTGAGAGCAATTCGCGCCGCATTTGAAGAAGGGCTTTCAGCAGAGCGCCCGGTACACCCCGACTTGTTGGGAGAGTTCCTTGAATTGCGCCGGTATTTCACTGCGGCGATTGTTTATAAAGCCGCCGAAAACTGGAAGCAGCAGCGCGCAGAGAACAAACGGGCGCGGCAGCTCGATGAACTGCTCGAAGAGCTGCAGTTTTTGAGTGAAAACCAGTCGTGGGACTGGGTGAGTTTTCACGAAACCGAATTCGAATTCTTTCTGCAAATCGCGAACCTGTCGCGGTTCACCACCGCGAAATTTGTCCTGAATCGCATCCGCCGCGACTATCTCGACTCAGTGCTTGCGTACAACAGGAATTTTTGGAACATGGAAAGCGCTGTGTCGGTCTATCGCACGGTGGTGAAGCTGATTCGCGAATCAAAGCCTGCCGAGGCCGAAGGTGAATTGCTGCAGTTTTTTACGCAGAATGATCTGGCAATTCTGCAATATTACACGAGCCAGGTGTCACAGCGCGGTTTTGAGCTCGCAACGCCGCCACAGCGTGACCGTGAGCGCCCGGTATATGCCTCCAACATTCCCGTACTCAGTGACGTGGAGATTGGCCGGGTCGTGCGCCATGCCCTGGCGGAAGACAAGGCTTCCGCCGACATAACCACGCAGGCAATCTTCACGGAAAGTGCGAGGGCAACCGGAAGAATCTTCGTCAAGACAGATTGCGTCTTGTGCGGTGTTCGCGTAGCGGAGCAGACCTTTCGCTACTTTGACGCCGGCATGCAGATTCGTCCCGCCGCTGCAGACGGAGATGCGCTCAAAGCGGGCAGCACTGTCCTGGAATTTGAAGGCGATATTCGCGCGATACTGCGCGCAGAGCGCGTGGCGCTGAACTTTCTCGCCTTTATGAGCAGCATTTCCACCCGGACACAGCGTGTCGCGCACGCTGCGGCAGTTTACGGCGTCAAAGTGCTCGATACCCGTAAGACAATTCCGATGCTGCGCGCAATTTCAAAATACGCTGTCGTACGCGGCGGTGGTTACAACCACAGGCATGACCTTGCAGAAATGGGTCTCATCAAAGATAACCACATTGCACAGGCAGGTTCGGTAACAGCGGCAATACTCGCTTTCAGACGCCACGCGCCATTTACGCCTCTCGAGGTCGAAGTAGATACGCTTGAGCAGCTTCGGGAGGCATTGCCGCTCAAACCCGACATGATATTGCTCGACAACATGGACAATGCCACAATTAAGCAGGCAATGCAGCTGATCCGCGAGGCAAATGCTGCCATGGGTACAAGGATCACGGCCGAAGCTTCGGGTGGCTTTGCTGCTGGCAATCTCGACCGGCTTGCAGGTACGGGCGTGGATTTCGTGAGCCTTGGCTCGATCACCAATACCATCGAACCTCCGGATTTCAGCCTGGAAATATTGTAATACCAGGCAGGCCCCTGTCAGCGAATTCCCGCATCGGTCGGATTGTAGCGATAGACCTCGGTGTACGGCAGACCAAACCCATCGAGATCCTTGAGCGTAAAGCTGAGGTAAACCGTCTGCTCGAGAAAGCTGGTGCGGTCGCGCATATAACTACCTGTATAAATAGTACGCCGGTTGGATGCGAAAGTCACGCGCAAAAGCCATCGATGCAGGTCGTGTTCGACACTGGCATAAAAACTCTCCATGTTGAGAATACGGTTACCGCGGTTAGGGTCGAAGGGGTTCAGCGACTTTGCGAGATCGTCAAAAAACGGCACATGCGCAGGATTTTGCGTCTGGT
>CAYOZO010000055.1:0-20932 GCA_964408405.1 uncultured Turneriella sp. | reverse complement strand
CCATGCGGTGCCGGTTCAGATGCGACCATTCGGGGATAAGCGTATGTAGGCTCGTCGCCTGAGTCAAAGCTGTCATTCGTTCCCTGTGACTAATTCAGCTCGACGAGCCTGGTGCGCCCGATGTACTCACGGGCAATTTCTCGTTTGAAGAAAAATTCCTGCAAGATGAGCGGCATGGGCCTTGTGCTGGCCCCGAAAGTCAGGTGAACTTCGCTGCCATCCTTTTCACGTCGCACCCAGACGCGCACCCGGGTATATGGTTCTTTGCACCTTCGGTAAATCAGGCGTTCCGTACCATCATCGAGGAGCGCATAGACATCATAGAGTTTTTTATTTTTTTTCATAACTTGTTTCGCCTCTTGTTTTGAGCCCTGATGAGGGAGCTCTTCAACTGCTAACAGACTGTTGAAAAACAGCAATGAAGCAGGATGTTGAAACCGAGCTTAAGCTGCAGACAGCCCCTCACCATGCTATGGTGAGGGGCGTTTCGCAAGCGGTTCGCATCGCGAATCGCGGCGTCTGCAGCGAGCACGGGATTTTTTCAACATCCTGCCAATACCTTAACACAGCGGGCTCAAAATTCGCGACATTGTTTTGTCGCAATTGCCGACTGTTGCTGCTTGCCAGATCAAAGAATTCTTGCCGCTTCTGCGCATCTTCCCTATCGGGCGCCATGCGTAACCTATGGCGTGAAATTTTTTGCCTGGCACAGCTCGAGCGCAGCAAACAGGGAGTGACTACGGATCGAATGCATTCGCAGCTCGTTGAGGCTGATCTCAAGCCACCCGTGATTCGCACTCTGCAGCGGGACATTGAAAAATTCCGCAACCAGGGCTTTAGCCTCGTTAAGAAGGGCACGAAGTATAGCCTAAAGCAGGACGAAGAAACGCTGGGTGCATTTCTAAGTCTCCTCAAGAAATACAGCCTCACTAAGGAGGGAGCTCCACTGTTTTTTGGGGGTGTGGACGTGCGCCGGGGTATCGACTATTTTGCTGGCCGTGAGGGCGTGATCGATCTCATCTACCAGCTGATGCGCGCGATACGAGAAAATCGCATCGTGCTCTTCGAGTACACGCCGCAGAGCGATATTACGAAACTCAGAATGGCAGCGCGCGCTAAGTACCAGGCAACGAATCGGCGGGTAATCCCCGTAAGGCTCATGCCGCACAGGCTGGTGGTATCTGGCAGCTCATTCCTGGTACTGGGTGAATTCTATGAGAGAAAGGGCCTTTTCGGAAAAATCTTCAAAGATCCCGTCGTGCGCCATTATGAGCTGCGCGGAATTGAAAAGTTCGATGTAGCAGAAGTAGCGCCAAGAAAGCTCGAAATCGACCCTGCGGAAATCTACCGCAATTCTGTGCATATCTGGGCCGGCGGCCGCGAATACGAAGTCGAGCTCGAAGAACTCTGGTACGACGGCGGCAGACCGCGTCGTCGTAAGCGCAAGGTAAACGGTGAAGACGAGGTGTTAAGCCTCGCCGCAGGAAGCCTGGGCCGCGTCAAAATCGTCAATCCGCCCCCCGAAATGCTGCAGCGCGCCGAAGCGATTGGTTTACCGAAAGAGCTTGTGTTTCGGATAGAGTAGGATAGGACGTCTGCGCCAGCGTCTGCGCCAGCGCCTGCGACATGCCGCAGTATTTCTCGCACATTTATCAGTTGATTACGCATAACAAACACGCATAAGGTAGCGTTCGCCCTGCGAGCTGATCCGTTTTGCGTCGAAGGGCGCTCGCATACCGTCTGCGGGTAACAGGCCATCTGGCAATTCCTTCGCAGAGAGAATGGGATCTGTTTGCAGATTCTGCCCGCGGTTTGTCGGTTCCGGAGCTACCATTCGGGTACGACCGTTGTACATTTGGCGAATATTTTCTGTAGCTTGGGTATAGTCGACCGAGCTCTGCCCGGTGATGGAATTGATTTGCATAACTTCATTCTCGCATGAATCTACTGGAACAGGGCGACAATAGGATGTCGTTTTTACCATCTGATGATGGTTGGTTTTCGGTATCGCTGGTTTCTAGTTCTGCCTATAACAGCAGTTTACGTAATAGAGCAAATGAGACTGCTGTCTCATTTATTTTATTGGGCACATGAGTATTGAGGGTCTCAGGGGAGTTTCTTCTTGAATAGAAAACACATCCGTTGTCGCTTCAAAGGCCCCCTCAGCTAATCGAGGCTGGTGAAACGGATTTCTGTCGCAAGGGCTTCTGATCTCGACCGGAGATTCTGATCACGCAAGGGGGGCCTCAAAGAGAAAAGAATACGCTTGGTTTGCTGTCCAGAGCCTTGACCAGCGGTATAACCCTGTGCGGCTCAGTAAATTTCAGAACGTCCCGCACTGGCCGAATTTGCGCCATGCGGGCATCATCGGGATCTCCCACATATACTATTACACGACTTGGCTTAATGTTTTTTCTGGTCCACGCCAGTAAACGTTCGAAGCAATGTTCGGCATACAAGCCTTCCAGCCTGTCGAAGTATTTGGGCCGTTTTGCATTGAAGTTTGACTCAGGTTCTTTGTTTTCCTGCTGACTCCTAAAGTTTGTGACACAGAGGCTGCAGGCAAATTTGCGATCTTTGTTGATAGCCGGGTACACTTCAAAACCGGACAAACCATCATAATGACTGGCGTCTAGATCGACATGCACCCTCAGAGTGTGAGTATGCAGAGTAAAATAAAGGTTGCTAGTAACACCATTGTATTGATAGCACGTGCCATACTTAGGTGCGCCGGTTGCTTTTTGCGTTCTGGTAATCACCCTGTAAGGTAATCGGCTGGCGCTGCGACGCAGCCATTTATGAAACATCGCGTTCACCTGTTTCTGGCTGGTCCTAATGTCTCGCAGGTCATTTGCTCTGCCCGCCTGCTTGATAGAAGAACCCTCCGCTTTCGCGGAGGATTTCTTTCGCCTTGCTTTCATTTCCAGTCGATCTTCTTGATCAGAATCTGCAGATCCTTGATGTTCTTGTGGCGTTCACGCAGGTATTGCATGACCGCGGATTCGGTATTGCCTTTCAGGTTCGTGGCGAGCGCCGACGCGCCTGTGTTTGCCTTGCCGCTGCCGTACGCGTATTGAATTTGTGCCTTGTAACTCATAGTAGCTCCTCAGTTGTTTTCGCTACTGCAATAATCAGTAACGTTGACTCTATATACGAAAATAGTTTGAGAAATCGGCGACATTCGACTGTCGGGGTTTTTCAAGAGAATTTCGTATTCTGGTGGTATGCATGCAAAAACACTTGTCGAATTAGGCGATGCGCCTTTGATCAATAATTCTGTCAGCCTAAAGAATCTCTCAGAGGGGGAGCTTGACCTGGTATATGACCTCTTTCGAGATGAAGAGACGGCGCAGAAGGTTCTGCTGAGACAGGCATTGCAGAATGAAGCCGATGCCGCACAAGCCCTGCAAGGGCTGCTCGCGCGACAAACCTATGTAATTTGTCTGCGTGGTGACGCTGATCCGATCGGAATCATTGGTCTGCAGAGTGCACATCCGAAAAATCCAGAGAGCGTGAGTTTCTTCGTCGCGATCAAGCCGGCGCACCGACGGCAAGGTTATTGTACCAGCGCCATGAAATTGCTGTTTGCCCGGGTTTTTGGCAGTAGCGACAAGGAAGAAATCGGGGCATGGGTCAACCTGGAGTTCTTTAAAGAACTCCAGCCAGTGTATAAATACTGGGGCTTCCGTCTAACGCTGACTTATACGCTGATGCAGCTGCTTGATGATTCTGACGGACCAGCGATGGGCTATCTAGTGCTGGATAAAGAAGAGTTCGAGCAGTCCTTTCCCCGGGGGCGTGCGCAGCTGGCAGAAATTTCTGGAGAATAAAATTGTCACAACCTTTTCCTCTGCGGCGTTTGCTGCCGGGCGTTAGGCCGCGAATCTCCCGATGTGGGCGGTGAGTCTGCAGTCTTTGCGCTGTTTACCTCTATTGCCGCAGAATAGCAGGATGTTGAAAAAATCCCGTGCTCGCTGCAGACGCCGCGATTTCTTAGCGAAATCGCTCGCAAAACGGCCATAAATGGCCTGTCTGCAGCTGCGCTCGGTTTCAACATCCTGCTTCATGGCTGTTTTTCAACAGTCTGATAGAGAAGATCGCCGCAAAGATGGTTGCAGCAGGGGGCTCGAGTTTCGCGCCGTATCTGAGCCAGGTGAAGTCGAAATTCGGTAGCCTGCGCATCTACTTGAGGTATCCGCAAGCTATCGAGGCAACAGAATTTCGGGAATACCAGGAGCGCATTGAGGTTATCCAGCAACAGGCGGCCATGCAGTATCAGGATTCAGAATAGAAGAGTGTGCAGCGTCAGCCGCTCTGTTCTGCTGCGATTTTTAATATCTTAGCAACTGCCCAAACGACACCCAATTGTCGCGCATTTTTTTGGACGTTGTGTATACTCATCGCACCAACTATGAGATACTTCAGAAGTAAACGTGTAACTACAAGTGCGGCAGCACAGCATTACCGGCCAGTATATCTGTATTTAATGCAGAACCTAAGCACCAGCGCCGAGGACAAGATGTTGGGTGAATGTCTGCCGCAGTTGGTTGACTTGCTGACCGCAGCTGAGGTCGAAAAACTGTGGTTGGAACTTACCAGTCGCCTCGATGATCTTTCAGAGGCAGAAGCCATATTCGAGCGCGCTGACGATTTGGGAGACGTGTTAGTCGAAGTGTTTCTGCGCGAAGTGCGGCCCCGGGGTGCTGCTACTGTCCAGGCTGCCTTTTTCTTGCTGCAGTTGAAGCAGCGTGTGCAAGCCATGGATCTGATTCTGCAGAAGCACAACCGGCAGGCGCTCAAAGACGAGAAGGTCATGCAGGACGCGCTCAAGGACGAGTTCATCACTCCAGGAATTCTCGATAGTGTGATGGAAAGTTTCGGGCGCATCGAGGCTCTCGGTTCTGATCTTGCCGCGCAGGCCGTGATTCCAAGCCTTATCCAGAGCCACAAGCCAGAGAAAAAAGAAGAGGGCGGACTTTCTGCGGGTGATGAGACGTATCGCCTCGAAATCCTCAATACCTCGGGCAAGCCACAGATGCTGGTCGATACCGCAAAAAGCTTTTTTTCTGCGCAGCGCCGAGCGGGCGCAGGGCTTAACCTGCTGCTTTATGGCTTGCCCGGCACGGGCAAGACCGAGTTTGTTAAATACCTGGCGCGGCAATGCGGACGCGATGTGCTGTTCCGGCGGGGCAGCGATCTTATGAGCAAGTGGCTGGGAGAAACCGAACAAAATATTGCCAGGGCTTTTCGCGAAGCAGAGCGCAGCAATGCGATTCTGCTCATCGATGAGGCCGATACTTTCTTTCAGCCACGCGAGCAGGCGCAGCGCAGTTGGGAGGTTTCACAGACCAACGAGTTTCCCAACCAAATGGAGAATCACTCCACGCTGCTGTTCTGCTGCACCAACCTGATCGACAAGCTCGACGCGGCCTCGATGCGGCGCTTTCACTTCAAGCTCGAGTTTCGCGCGATGGCAGAAGAGGGGCGTGCGGCGTTCTTCGCCGATTACTTCAGAGATCTGTTGGGGGATTTACCACCGGTCGGTGAGCTCGACCGTGCGCTCAGACGGCTTACGACTCTGACCCCAGGCGACTTTCGTGCAGTCAGGCAGCGTTACAGCTATTGCCCGCAGGGTTCTGTTACCTGGCAAGAGCTCGTGACCGAGCTTGAGGCAGAGGGCGGCTATCGCCGTGAGAGCCGTGGCCAGCGTATTGGGTTTTGATACAAGTCTCAATACCCACGGGTTCAACATGACACAGTTCTCGCTCCGCCGCATCGAGATTCGCCACTTTGCCTCAATCGCAGAGGCAATCGGATACAATGCTGTATCCGTGATCATCTACGAGGTAGAATTACAGCGCACTGTTTCTGTCAAGAAATGTCGCTGCCGAATGGCTCTTGACAGGAATTCGGGCCATGCGCCCTTTGATGGCCATGTGGAGCTAGCGCTGGCAGGACTCTCGAAGGAAAAACTGGACTGGCAGCGGGTTAGAGAAGTGGAGAATTTTCTTTTGCTCGGGCTGCAGGAGCGGCAGAAGCAGATGCAGGAGGTGGTGCAGCAATCAGGCATGCCCGCCGCTGCAGACAATGCGCGATCACTGAACCACCGACGGCTGCTCGAGATTTTGCAAATGAGACACAGGTGATGTGTTTTTCACGGTCGCGACAGAGTCAAAGATATCGCAGCCGGGAACCCTCTCTTGGCTGCAATAATCGCACGCATGATGTGTTTGAAAGGAGATTATCATGAACGAAAGAGCATGGGCAATGATACTAAAACCTGGTACAGATCGCACACAGGAATGCCTGGACAAAGATAAAATTGTCAATGGTTGGGGCGTCGATGCCCCACCGGAAGACTACTATCATCTGCGCGAAGCGATAAGATTGGCTTATTATCCTGAAGCGACAGACAATCTGGCTGCCGGGCAGGCTGCTGGTATGGTATACACATTTTGCACCCAGATAAAAAAGGGGGACTTTGTTCTAATTCCGGATTTTGATTATAAGTTTTATATTGGCAAAATTGTGAGCGAAAAATATGCGTGTGACCAGGATGGCTTCTACGAGCACGATGTGCTATGGCTGCATGGAAAACAGGCACTGAGCTGGAAGACAGCGCCAGCAGCTTTGAGTCGGGCCTGCCGCAGCAGGCGCTCGTTCAAGAATTGTGATTATGCTCTCGAGGACATAAAAGCTATAGCCGCCGATAAATCATATCTCATGAAAGGTTGGGAAGAGGAGCTGTATGAAACTATTGTTGATACAGTATCCCATTACATGCTTAAGGGCAGAATCGATCCTTCCACTTTCCAAACTCAGGTTCTGCCTAAGATACTCCGGGCTGCGGGTGCCTCAGAAATGCTAAATCGAGCAGGAGCAGCTGACAAGGGTATTGATATTAAGGTCACATTTCCCATTGCTGGCAACTTGGCCTACAAACAAATTGGGGTACAGACCAAATATTGGCAACCGAGCCCGCCGGTTGGCAAAGAAGTCATTGATGACACGATAAGCGGGGCAAAAGCTGAGAGTCTCGATACCGCATGGGTCATTACTACTGGAACATTTACGGCAGAAGTTCAGGAATACGCGATCCAACGAACAGACAACACAGGTGTTGAAATAGTCCTCATCGATGGCCGAGCTCTTTCGCAATTAGTATTGGAATATCTTGACAAAGCTTTCCTAACTTCATGATTCATAGAGTCGCACCAATTACTTTAGCCAGAAAAATTACCCGCCGCGCCCACTGCGGCGCCGTACCTCCACCGAAGAAAGAGACTTACCTTTGGCTCGTCGCGCGTGCTCGAGATTTTGGCGGAGCAGAGGCAGGTGGCTTTTGTTTTCGCTCAAGCTATAGTGGGCGTCGGTTTCAGCTGTTTTTCGTTGAATACGCTATACCCAGATCGCTGAGATCAAGCCAAAGAGTATAAATGTCAGGATTCCCAATTCTGGTGGAATCCTGACCGAGCTACCAGACCGTCAGGAAATTTGCATGACTGCTTCTTTGCTGCGGCTGATAGCGCGAGCGATTTCTCCATGGGCACCGTAATTGAATCTGTAGCTTGAAGGATGGTACACGTAGAACAGGGGGATATGCGTGCCGTCGGCTAACGTGTAAACATGGTAAGTCAAGTCGTCGATTTGCACACCCTGGCCGGCAGAGGGAAGATTGTTCCATAAGCGTTCGCCCCACGCGATGACAACATCGGGTCTCAAGGAGCTTAGTACGTCAAAGAATGCTGTGTCTGAAAATCGAAAATTCGCTGGGGACGGTGGTGTTCGCTTGTCTACAACAGCAATTTGCACAAAGTTGTAAAACGCAACGGCGTGCCAGAAATTCTCTGTTTCAATGCCATCAAGTTTCCTATTGGCAAGAACATTACCAAATTTTGTGTATGTGTTCATCCATCCACTGTGGCTCTGACCGGTCTTCTTGTACTGCAAGAAAGCCTGCACAGTGCCGTTTGTAAACTCTTTGCAGCCGGGTTTGGAGCCTGTTGTACCGCACTCGTCGCAAACTTTCTCAATTTCGCAGTAGTGGCTTTCTCCAAGCACGAGAATCTTCTTACCCATGTGTCCATGAGTATGAAAGTCTTTGCCAATCCATGGTTTAAAAAATACTTTGTTCATCGTCATCTCTTCGTTACTAATTTCGTGCTGGCACGTGTTTCCCTTTCCCTGGCCCCTTTGGATGCTTTGGGCATGAATTGTTAGTCAGCGTAATCAGCGTTGTAGCCTTGTAACCACACAGATTACAGAAATACTCGCTTTTCTCGGATCCTTCATATAAAGAGTGTTTGCCTTTACCGGGTCCGTCGGGATGGTTGGGACAGCCGTTGCTGACCAGCGTGTTGATCGTTGTCTCTTTTTTGCCACAGTATTCACAGTAGTAGTTTGCCATTCATTTCTCCTTCTCTTAGTCGATTTATTTATTCTTGATATAACCTCGGCCGCCGCGCCAATTCTGTGCGCAAAGCATTGTACGTTAAGCCATACGGTGCGAGGTACGCTGTTATGCTGCCGACCTCGTCGCGTAACAGCGCCAGCAGAATATGTTCGGTGCCGGCACAGCCGTGCTTCAGTTGCCGCGCTTCATGAAGCGAGTCTGCTTCTATGGAGCGCAAGGTGCGCCCGGGACCTTCTTCACGCTCTGAGGTGTCTCTCAATCGATTCTCGATTTTTCCTGTTAAGCGGGCTAGGTCAACGCGGTATTGCTTGAATATGGATGCGACCACCAGCTCATTGAGGAAATCCCTGTTCTGCTTTGCCACCATGGAAAGTAAAACGTGCTCCTCGCGTACATGTTTATGGCGCAGCCTTCGCGCTTCGCGGTGCGCCAATTCGCATAAGACTCTTCTGGCTCTGCGGGTTAGGTAATCCATATGCTACTCCGAAACGGCCTCACGCATGAGGTTCAGCGTCGCCACGATTAGAATGAGCCTTGGCGTGACGCAAATAACATTGGCGCCGATGGCAAGTTTCAGCTTCTCCGGAAACGCAACCGCTGGCGAACCGCCTTGTGAAAAAAGGGCCAGCGCCGAGCCGAGAACCAGAATCAGCGCCGTGATCGCGATGCCGATGCGCGCTTCCAGGACCATAAACCGCGCGGCATCCTTTAGGCTGTCGAGCCGCATTGTAGCGAGCTGAAATCTTCCTGCAGCCGGTCTGCCTCAATTCGCGTTCTATTGGCGCGTAGAGAGAGACGGCCGAGCGCCGATATTTCGAGAGCAGCAGGAAACCAGCGGAGTGTCTGTCGTCTCTCATTTGCGGCGAGCATGAACGCGAGTACAGAAAACCAGAAACTAACCGTGCACAGAATATTTAGCCATAGCGGGGGCAAGGGAATGAGGATTAACGGGTAAAACAGAAAGAAGCCCAGACCCTGGTAAGTTTTCAATCTTTGCATAATTACCTCTCAATCACCCCTTGCATGCGCTCGGCACCCACGGGGTTCGCGGTCAGCAGATGGAATTCTCTCGGTACGGGCCTGCCATCCATCTTCATCTGCACGATTTGCATGAGAACATCGTAGCCGGTTTTTTCGTGGCCCGCGGCATCAAAAGAAGCCAGGTCATGGTCGAGGTAGGCGGCATCGTAGATATGCGTGGCGAGTAAATCCATCGCCTGCGCGTAGTTGCGCGCGATATCGCAGACCATGCCTGCCGGTGGATTTCTGATGTCATCGACCCAAAGTATCTTCACGCTACCTCCGAATCTGGCCCAGAAAAGTCCTGAATTCCAGCGGAATATCCGTGCTATTGCCGCCGCGAGCAGTGGGATGTGTAACCTTGAAAAGTCTGCGCTCTTTGCCTGCCATTTCCACGGACATGAAATCAATATTGCCGTTATCTGAAGAGGCTGTACCGCGAACTTCTGATGACGCAGGTAGAAGCAAAGTATCTTTACCCATAACTAAAAGTGTGTCGGGATTCAGCTCTTCGATCTCCTTGATAAGGAAAGTCTCAATGCAGTTTGCTTTCATGGTGCCGGTCAGTTGGCTTTCTGTGTTCGGGTCCCAGGGTGAACACTTTACCGCTTCGACGAAGCTGATCTTTTCCATTGCTGCGGCCAGACTTTCAAAATCCGTGAGCGCATCGCCGGCCAGTGAATGATGGCCGCTATCGCTTAAGATAAGGGCCGAGTATAGCGCGACTCTGTGCCAGAAAATGCTGCCGCGATACTCTGTGTAAGGCTTCCCAAAGCGGATTTTTTGCCATTGGTTCATCAGGGCAAATTGTGCATTTATAGCCAAATCAATCAGGGAAAAGAGGCCCCCAAACTCATTCAGGTTGAGGCCGACAACGAGCATCCTATGCGGCTCGCCAAGATACTTAGCACCGACATAGGGAATCTGCATCTTATTCCATTCAGCTCGCCGATCTTCGAGGCCGGCCCAGCATTCGCCACATTTGGTGCATGAATCATAGAGCGGGCCGGCGTAAAGGCTGCCTTGGTTGTCTGCAATGACACCTGTTTCGACGTAGTGCTCAAATAGGCTTGTAAACATGTTTTACCTCGCGGGTGACTCATCGCCCCAGAGCTGCGCCGGCTCGTTCGCAAGCCTTTGCAGCAGTCGTTCGTTGTACTCGCGGTACGGACTGCCTGCGAGCAAATTGCCATAGGTTGCCCTCATAAAAATTTCCCGAACGGCGATGTGTTCACCGGTGGGGAGTTCAAATTCTGCTATGACGGCTTCATCTGCCATGAATGAAACGCTCCTCATGATTCTGCTGAGCTAGTTCGGCATTTTTCTGTGCGAGGAGAAATAACTGGGCACAGGCGTGCGCGTCTGACAGCGCATCGTGGTGGTTGAGTGCAATCTCAAATTGTCGGCAAAGATCGGCGAGATTTCGGCGAAAGATCTTGTAGGTACAATGGCCGGTGAACTCGACGGGCGGCAGCTCGTAGTACTGCAGAACACTGCGTATGCAGCGAAAATCGAAGTCGTGGCCGTTGTGGGCGACCACGTGCTGGCCTGCCAGGTAAGGTTCGATCTCAGGCCAGACAAGATCAAACGTCGGGCTGTCGGCGGTAGTAACCGCAGACATACCGTGAATATCCGTGAAGTGCGGCCAGTAATAGTTACCGGGCGGCTGGGTGATCCAGCTGCGCTGCTCGGTGATTACCCCGTCGACGACGCGCACGATGCCCGTCTGGCAGATGCTGTGGCTTGCGCCCTGCGCGGTTTCAAAATCGATTGCGGTAAATGTTTTGGTCATGATCATAGTTCACTCACTGTTCTAAATATTTTGTCGATTGGCAGAGAGAGCTCCCGCGCCCGTTCGATAATTGCCTGCGGCGCTTTCTTGAAGCGCAGGTTGCCCATAGAGGCCATGACGTAGGCGAGAATCTCGTCTTCGCCATTGACACGCGTCACGCAGACTCTGCCGGCAGGGTCGGCCAGATCTTCGAGTTCGACTTCATGGATATCTCCGCCCAGCCAGACGTAGACCGAGTCACGGTAGAGCTCCGCCGGGCTTACTTTCAGCCTGCGCGGCGTAACGCCACGTAGATTCATCTTGCCGACACCCGCGACCTCATACTGGCGCAGCTCCATCGCGCCATCGACCAGGCTCTCGCCGAGCAATACAGAATGCTCTTCAGCAAAGACCAGGTAATGCACAACCATGCGCACCGGAATTATGCCCCGTGGCGTGCAGATATTACGCGTCGGCGGGTTTGCCCGCACGTACTCGCGGGTCATGGGGTGCTGTGGCGCGTACTGGAATTCGACCAGGCTTGATTCAACAGCTGCCGACAAGAGCTGCCAGAGAAATTCAGCCGGCGCAGGCCTTGTGCACAGCAGGCGCGCGAGCTGCCGGCGGTCCACGTCACCGTAGACGACGCTGCGCCACGCAGACTTCGTCTCCACGAGTCTTTTGAACATGCCTGCCAGCGCCTCGCAGTAGGCGAAACCCTGCGGTACTGCATACGCCATGTTGAGCCGCGTGAAGCGCATACCATGTTGCTGTAGCTCAGCCAGAGCGCGGCGGTAAGTCTTGAGGCTCTTTTCGCTGCCGGCGCTGCAGCCCCGAAGCCACAATTGCTCGGCAGTAGCGGGAGAGCGTTCGAGCAGGCGTACAATCAGGAATTGGATATCGGGGTCTGTCATTAGGCACCATTCTCTAGTGGCATAGTTTCTATGTTACACCAAGGCTAATCGAAGCGGGCGACATTCCACTGTCGTCAGCACTTTTTGAAATCTTCGAGAATTTGCAGAAATGATTCCATGCGCCGCGGATGAAACCGCCCTTCGCGCAGAAAGTATTTCTCAAGCGATTCTGTCAGATCTATATCGATCCGTTTTGCGTAAGCCCGTAAGAATTCAAGTGAGGTCTCAGCTTTCCATGGCTGCAGGAATTCTTGTTCAATCTGACCCGGATCGTATCGCAGTGCGGCGTGGTCGTGCATTTCGACGGTATCAAACCACACGGTATTGAGGCCAACGGAAAATCGGTGCCTTGATGCCATCTCAGCCAGCTCTGGGTCCAAGAGTCGTGGATATTCAACAATTAATAAAGGAACTGTGCGCAAAAGTTCAAAGCAGGTCCGAAACTGTACCGGACTATGACTTCCGGTTTCAGTGCGGCCCAGAATGCTCGCTTCGACATAGCCCACCGGCATCGTCGGGTGTCTAATTTGCCATTCGTTGGCGATTGCATGAGCAAGGTGCGTCTTTCCAAATCCTACAGCGCCGCATATGTAGAGTTGTTTCCTGGGACGCAGCGGTGAGTCAAGAATCAGCTCAATTGTCAGACAAACATCACGGTTTTCGTTACAAATGAGAAAGTTGGCAAAAGTCTTAGATGGATCAACAAGATCCAGTCCAAAATTCGTGTTCTGCATTGCCATGCAAAATAGGCGAAAGCCGACCGCATGAGGGACACGATCATGTCCCTCGGGTGCTGGTTGGCCGCTGTACCCTGCGTCGATGTCCCTGAAATGCAGAATATCCGACTTGCCTGAAATAGAGCAACGGGCGAAAGAAACATTGAGCGAGCTGAAGAGCAAATATCCCGGGCTGGACTCCTACCTGGTGTATTCATCCCGGCTGGGGCAATCGAACCTGGGAAGCAAGCCCGAGGTTCTGCTGAAAGAATTTCCCCAGATGTTTCACGATTCCCCGGAGAAAGCAAAAGCACTGCAGCTCTTGCAGAACCTTAGGAAAGCTGAGCAAAACCAAGGTCTAGAAAAAAACGACACGACTCTGTCGCGGATTTTATCTGAACTTGAGCTAGACCTATCTGTGCAGATTGAACTCCGCTTTGGCCAGCTGAATTATGCACAGGTGGCGCAGCTGCAACTCGACAGCCTGGTCGACCGGGTTCTGACGCCACAGACGCCGGCGTCTATACGCATTGTGCTCGGGACTCTTGCGGCGATGCGCCACAGACAATCTGAGCGAGTAAACGGATGTGCATATTGAGTATGCATATTACATCGCGAGCAAATTGTATAGGTTAGGGGGAGTTCCCCCTGATCTGCTGCAGGGCCTCGCGCGTGTGAATGACCTCATGGAATTGACGGAAAAATTTTCGCAGAGTGTTGAAGGAGACAAATGAACCTGATAAAATATCTCACGAAGGGCTATGCCGGAGCCGGCATACTCTACTACCACAAGACAGCCGACGGCAAAACCGAGGTGCTGCTCGGCCACCGCAGCATCAAGCCCGATCTGGGCAAATGGTCGATTCCGGGCGGCAAACGGCACAGGGGCGAAACGCCGCTGCAGAACGCGATTCGCGAGGCGACCGAAGAGGGCTTCGCACCGCCGGTGGCGATCGACCGGGACACTGTGCCGGTTTTTCGCATTCCGCTGTTGCATTTCTTTGATTGGTCGACATTCCTCGTGCGCCTCGAGCAGAAGCCCGATCTGAACAAGTGGCCGACGAAGAAGTTTCGTGATGAGTTTTCAGAAGTAAAATGGATGGATGTAAACGCATTGGAAGAAAATACGCATATGGGAGTGAAGGCTGCCTTGGCGGTTTTGCCCGAGGATTGACCGGGTAAGTATGAAAAAACATTTGGTATTCAAAAATTTAGGATAGCTAGAGGAGTCATTCGCGGCATGTCAACAAATGAGATTTCTATTGAGACAATTCGCTCAATCTTGAGGCGTGAGCAGATCCCAGATTACTTTCGGAAATATATGGAGAATATCATGGAAGTCTGTCGCCTCAAGAGTGACGGAGGCTTTGAGGAATCCATGAAGTATTTTCTTGCTGCCAAGCTTTATGAGCGTGCAGATGACTGCCGGAAACAAGGCAGGGAATACGAAATTCTCGCAGGCACAACGCCAACAGAGTATGAGATAAAAGTGACATTAGGCAGAGCTACCAAACCTGATCTATTAATTCTCGAATCTGGGCAACCCAAACTATTTGTTGAATTAAAGACCTCTGTAACGGCAACTTATCGAAATTCATTCCTGTTGGCATATGACGGTTCGAAAATTAGCCACGGGGATGGACGCGGTGATTTTCATAATCTTGTATCTCGAAAACAGGCATTTCCTGCCGCGAAATGTTTCCTGCTGCTCTTCTTTCTTGATGATGCCAAAACACCCTTGAAAGAGCCGAAAAATTGGGCCTGGGAGTTTTTTGCCGATAAAACTGGCCGACGAGTTTCCGCAGCAGAAAATCACTTGATGCATGAATACGGAACCACCCAGATGTGGTACCGTTTGATTGAAGTCCTCGCCTAGTCTGGTTCTCCACAAAACGACATTCCCCTGTCGCGGAAATCCAGCCGGGGTGTGCTATGCTCGGCCATGCTCAAAGAAATCCGGGGAGTTTATACCCCTTTCTCTTACGCGTACCAGCCTGGGCTGAAGACCTTTTACCGCGACGAAATGGCGCCGCCCGCTCGCGCCGGTTTTTCGCAGAGCCCGCAGAAGCCGCGGCTGTTCATCGAGCGGGGCCGGGAATTGGGATTTAGTGACGTACTGCAGGTCGAAAAAGGCTGGAAGTCGTTCACGAAGCGCGATTTCTACCTGGCGCATACACGTGAATACGTCGATGCCTTCTTCGCGGGCAAGAAGCCGCTCTGCGAATCGAATGGCCTGACCTGGAGCGCAGAATTTGCGCGGTCGGTGCGCTACACCAACGCCAGCATTTACCAGGCGATGCGCGCGGCGGTTGCCGACCCGGCCACGATTAGCTTTTCGCCGACGAGCGGGTTTCACCACGCAACGCCCAAAGGCGGGCAGGGGTTCTGCACCTTCAGCGGTCAGGTGATTGCCGCGCTCAAACTCTACCGCGAACGTGGGCTTGTCGGTGCATTCATCGACCTCGACGGGCATTTCGGCAACTCGATTGAAGACAGCAGAAGTTTCTGCAAAGATCTTGATAGGGCGCTGCCGCAACAGTACCATATAAATCCCACTGGAACTCACGGCGAATATCGCGCTGATCTCGGCAAGAAGCTCGAAACATTGCTGAGCGGCCTGCTCGAGCACAAGGTGCATTACGTCGTGCTCTGCCACGGCGCCGATTCGCATGAGTGGGACGACCTGGGCGGGCAGCTGAGCACCGTCGAGTGGTTGGTCGCTGCCAACCTGGTCTATGGCCTGCTGAGTCTCGCTGCCGAAGCGATTGGCCCTGTGCCGCTGACGCTCGCGCTGTTCGGTGGCTACCGGCAGGATAACTACAACGCGGTGCTCGACCTGCACTGGGCGAGCGTGCTGCTCGCGCTGCAGACACTCGCCGGCCGTGAAAGTGATTTCTCGCCCAACGTCCCCAAGCCGCTGCGGAGCCTGCACCATGCGAGCTAAGTCGCTGACCCGGCGCATGCAAATTCTGCGGCCGTGGCTCCAAAAAGACGACTGGGCGGCGATGACCTACATGCTGATTCCGCACGTGCTCAAAGAAGCAGAGCAATTGCGGATTGATCTCGTTTCTAAACCAGGCCGCGAAAGCAAGGCTGAGCGCAATCGCCTGTTGAAAGAACTGCAGTCGCTGATGGTGGCACGCGCCGAACGCGTGCAGAGAAAGCAGGCTGCGTCATCGAAAGTAAAGGCACACAAGGGGGAGTCATGAACGATAAAGAAATACGCGTGGTGGAAAAGAATCTCAACCGATGGTCAGCAGAGGCGCAGTCGAATACGCGCAGTTTGCTCGACGATCTTGCCGTGCACATCTTCATGAACAAGAACCGCTGCCACCTGAAGAACTCGCGGTTTGAAGGTGACAGGGCCTATGGCTTTGTCACGCTGCAATACGCAATGCAGGATAACTTCATCGTGGAATCAGAGGACTATCCCGAAAAGCTGCACTATGCCGATGTTGACAGCCTGGTCAACGACGGCTGGGTTTTGGATTAGCTGGCTAGGCTAATGCCGCCTTGCGGGAGCGCATAATTCTCTGCAACTTCGTGCTGGGCCGGTGCTTAGAGAGGTCGTAGGCAGTCTGCAGGTTCATCCAAAATTCGGGTGAGACCTGAAAAAAGGCCGATAGCAGCCAGGCGGTTTCGGGAGTGACGCCGCGCTTGCCTTTGACGATTTCATTCACCCTCTGCACCGAAATGCCGAGTGAGGCTGCCAATTTCAACTGGCTGATTCCCATGGGGACAAGAAATTCATGCTGCAAAACTTCACCTGGGTGCGTCGTTTCTCGGTTTCTCGGTATCATAAAGCCTCCATTCTAGTGATAGTCGCAAATGGCTACGTCAGTCGCGATGCCTTCATTCCAGCGAAAAACGATGCGAAACTGATCGTTCACGCGTACACTGTAGTAGCCTGCCAAATTGCCGCTCAGTTTTTCCAGCCGATTATTCGGCGGCACCTTGAGGTCATCGAGCCGCGCAGCCGAATTGAGCATATCGAGTTTGCGTAGCGCAGCCTTTACGATCTGAGGTGGCAACTTCGCGGTTTTCTTCGAGCGCGTACCGTGGTACAGTGCCTCAGTGGCTTCATCAGCGAATGAGCCAATCACGCGCTATATTAATATATTAACGGTATACCGGCAAGTATTAAGTTAAGCCCGCCTTACGCCCGGAGGCTAAGAACACATTCCGTTTTGGGCAAGTAATTAGCCGGCTCCATTTTCAGGAGCCTTTTAGTCATGGTCGCGAATGGCTGCGTCGGTCGTGGACCTTCATTCGAGCGAAGAATCATGAGAGAAAAATTTCGGTGGCAGTCTCTTGTTGCGGACGGTTAAGCCGCCCGGCTCTGTCTCGGCAGTGCGATCTTTGAGCGACGGCAACTCATCGTATTCTGCTTCGAGGCATTGGCGCTCATCGGGGCCGGCGATTTCCCAGATCAACTGTAGCAGAGTCAGCGGCTCGATGTCGGCAGGGAGTTCATTCTGTCTCCGCAGTTCATAAGCGCGCAAGGCAAACTTGCCAAATTTTCTGGGGTCAGTGCCGCTGAAGTCGTGCCTGCATGCCTTACACAGACCAAAGAACTTATGCCGCCCGCTCAAGAGCGAGCAACCGAGGTTCAGCGTAAAAAAATCCCGCGCACTGCAGCGGCATTCAATGTTCAAGGTGAACTCCGCCGTGAGATTAAGCAGCATGCCCAAAGTCAAACGCCCGCTGTTAAATGCGACATGCGCCTGTCGCGAATTTTTCGGCCACCTGTGCTATATATGACAACAGGGTTGAGAACCCTGCAAGGATGAACGTTACGCGTTCATTCTTCGGCGGCCGAAGGGCAGGAGGCTAAATGACCAATCCATTTGAAAGCGATCCACAGTATCTTGATGTGCTCAGAGTGATGGAGCTTGGCGGTGAGGGCGGCGGCGAGACGCTTTACCGCGTGCTGCCCAAGGGCGAGGCACGGTTTATCTGGTATTCCGTGAGTTCTGGTGGAATCGACGAAGAATGGGGTAGCTCGGCCGGCGATATTCTCGGTGAATATGAAGATATCGTCGAATACCTCAATGTCCACGCTCATCTGCTGGCATGTTACTACCTGGAATTTGCGGTCTCTGAATACCGGGACACGATTTTTGGCGCCTTCATGCGCTCGTTGCGTGAAATACAGCTGCAAAAGAATTCCATGCATTCGATACGGGATGTTCTCGGCGAAAACGAATTTGGCTCATGGTCCGCATGGCAGAAGCAGCTAAAACTTACGGCGCCATATGACCGCCTGATCGTGCATTCAGCGTTCGGGACAAGCCCCACGCTCGAACTTGTGATCGATTACGACGCGGTCAAAAACAGCCAGCATTTGCTCGACACGGTCTATTTGGGCCTTGTACACCCTTTCGCACCGCCGGGCACGTACGGCAAAGCCTGGCAGCTCTACGACCTCATCAACTGCCGCAGTCTGGATTTTCCGCACGACGACCGCCGCGACCGGCTGTACGATGCAGGCGTGAAGCAGGGCGGGCGCTGGGTGGTGTATGGGGTGGGTTAATGCTCCTACTATTGTAAAAATTGACAAATGGGAGACTACCCTGCATTGCGCTATGGCGGAGATTAGCTGAAAATAAAGATACTTCTTTGGCAGATTTGATTGGCCGAACCGTTGAAAAAGAGGGGAGGGCCAAAAGAATTCTTTATCCCGTGAACTTTTTGGCTCCTAACAAGCACTATGCGCTTTCCGTGATGCAGAAACTTGCTGTGGCCAAGCGCTCAGTTTTCGGCGTGCGATTCGAGAGATTCTCGCAATACCTGGGTTGCCGAGCGCAGTTGCGGCACCGGGTATTGCGACGACTTTCATGCGGTCAACGAAGCTTTCGATGTGTTGCAGGTACCGCATGGAAGCTAAAACTTAAAGAACATCCATGACTTGAAGCTTTTTGCAAAAACGGATGACACATTGAATCGCAGAAGAATGGATTTGGTGAGAAAACTCAAGTGTGCTGGTCACAGCGATAACTGCCTGATGACCAGCAAAAGCTCTATTATTGGTTAGCGGTAAGTGTCTTATACACGTACGCGGTTGCTCCGGCCATCACTGGGAAGAAAACCAGAATTCCAACAAGCGCAAGGAATGCGCCGAAGTTTGGATGTATCAGACCACCCAGGAAGGTGAGGATCATTAATGCAACCGAGACGACAATCATGAGCACGAGATTTCCGCCAAATATTACCCATTTGTTACCGTATGTGAGCTCATTGCTCTTCTTGAGCGCTGCCATGGGCTCCATACCTTTGTCCAAAACGAGCAACGGAGCGAGACTCCATGCTATGTACATAACGTAGCCCGGGATTACGAAGAACAAGAAGCCTATATAGATGCCCATGAAACTCATCATGAGCACAATGAAATATTCGCCCATGAATTTACGGTATTCGGGCTTGAATACCTCAGTCATCTCAAGACCCTGATCCTTGCTCATTTTGGCAGCTAAGTTGGTTAACGCGATCGTAGTTCCCACATTTAGGTAGGGTATCCAAATGGTCACTGCCCATAGAATCGCATTGACGATTAGGGCCGGTGCATTCTTCAAGCCAATGGCAACACCCTCTTTCAGAAATCCTTCAATAGAAAGTTTACTCATCTTTCCTCCAGTTCTAGATAGCTCTGCTCATGTCAGCAGCGCGTCATTCAAGCTAGAGAAAAGCCATCGGATTGGATATCATTTTTTAGCAATATTCTTTCTGCAATGCACAAACAGGATTAAGGATCTCTTGTAAGACTAAGACTGCCCATATCGCAATTTGGCATGATTCCTAATATACAGCGTCTTACTCACCCTCGCCACCACGTCGCCTGACTCGTCCGTCACTTCGCAGTCATAGATCCGATCGAGCTTCTTCACTCTTTGTAGCTCTAACCGTAAAAAGTCTAACTCCCCCTGCGGTATGTGGAAGCGCGCCGTCACGGTGCCTGTGCCGGGTTTGATGAAATCAATGCTGGCCGCCTTGTCCCAGACAATGTAACCCTCACCGAGGTTTTTCATGAGTATGAACATGAAGAACGGATCGCACATCGAATAGAGCGAGCCGCCAAAGTGCGTACCGACGTAGTTGGTATTACTCTCAATGAGGGTCATGGACGATTCGACCGTTAGAGGGTCTATGGTGCGAACGGTGATGTTAGCGCCCGCATAGGGACCAAACTGCGAAAAAGCAGCGTCGAAGCCGAGTTCCTGATTCAGTCGCTGCCAACGGGGGAATACGGTCTGTTGAAGCCTGCGCATGGCCTGACTTATGAAAAATCCTATACGCCGCGACAACCCATTGGCGCGTTGCACAAAGAAAACGACATCGGTGTCGTGAAGTTTTGGCCCCTGGCGTCGATAGAGTATATAGAGAAGTAAATGCGGCGTTCACTATTTCTATCTGGCCTTATAGTTTTCTTAGTTGCTCAGCAAGACCTGTCCGCGTTGCAGGGCGAGAGTATTTTTGTTAAAGGCTATCTCGGCGGCGGTTATTCCTATGTAACGCAGAAAGACGAGAAGGCGGGTACCGGGCTTACGTTGAGCAGCCCCATCGGCATGAGCATGCTGCAGGCAGGGGGATCGCTCAGCGCCTCGACAAAACTCTTCGCATTTACCGCTTTCCACCTGGGGCCATCTGTGTCGGCTAAAGCAGAAAACCTCAAGATCGACACCCAATACAGCTACTTCTTCGTGCACGATCTTGGCCTGGGTATCGCCTATTACACGAAAGACGGTCTATCGTTTTCTCTGGGGGGAGCGATATCGAATAACTACTACAACTACAGTGTGTACCAGACCACCGGCGTGGGAACGCATACGCGGCATGGTTATGCTCTGCATGCGATAGTCGGGCAGGAATTGAGCGCTTCAGGCCGCTTTACGCCTGGTCTATCGCTTTTGCTGTCTTATAACCGGGTCTATGACGTTGGCCCGTCGTCGGATGCACCTGTCACGGGTTTTTACGGAGGTCTGGCCGTTTCGGCCATGTATGATTGATAGGGAGCCTGTGCGCTAACTCATTCAAAGAAACAAAAATGCGATTTTTTGCGCGGGCCGGGGCCGCGTTTCGCCTGAACATAAGCGAAAATCGG
>CAYOZO010000054.1:8972-21374 GCA_964408405.1 uncultured Turneriella sp. | reverse complement strand
GGAGCTTTCACGTATCTACAGCAGGTCAAGTATTTTGAACGACCCGATCCAATTTACGCTTGTAATCCCATCTGGATGTAGCAGCATTTGCCATGCTCGCACGTTACCTCAGTCTCGGCTTTGCCCTGCTGGCTCTAGCCGGCGCCGTAATCTACGCGCAAAAGAAAGGGCGCGAAAGACCGCAGCGCGACCCGGTATTTGATACCAGTAAATCCGGCATGCCTACTCCGATCGATGCAACGGAAGAGGAAAAAGAGCGCATCCGCCGCGAAAATGAGGAATATAACAGAGAAAAAGCCGGCGTGAAAACGCAAGTCAGTCCGCAACAGGCAAACGAGCCGGCCGAGAAATGGCCAGAACCCAAAGAGTACCCGCCGCGGAAAAAGGGCCCGCGATGATGCTCGTCTTCATCGACCGCATAAATTCTCCATAATGCCTGGATATGGCGAAGAAAAACGAAACACCTTTGTCCTTCTTCAACCGTGAGGCGCATGTTATCGGTTCAGACGGAATCCGCTATGCCTTTGACGAAGCAGATTTTGCAGAGTTGAATAATGCTTCGAACTACTGGCATGGTCGCGAAGATCCTTCCTCATGGTTGTGCACAGCGACCGTCAACAGAGCCAGGAATAAGTTTCGCGGCAAGCTCACCCGCAAGCAAGCGATAGACCTCTGCGCACAGACTCTCAATATCACTCCTGCCAAACTCGAGCAAACACTCGACTGGAACGCCAACTACATGGCCTGGCATGATGGCGGCAGCTATGAAGAAAACCACGTCTGGCTGCCGGGTATTTCCTGATGGACCTATGGGCCACAACGCAGAGTGTCTTCATATATTTGCTCGCGATTAGCGCTGTCTTCATACCGCTCGAGCGCTATTGGCAGGCGGATAACTTTGAACGTATGCAGCATTTTCCCTGGCTGCGCCGAGATTATCTGAACGATCTTTGCTTTTACCTCGGCCAGGCTTTTGTTTTCAATGCGCTCACTCTCACTGTGCTGGGATTTCCTTTCCGCAATATAAATCCCACTAGCTTCTTGCCTGCTTCTCTCGTCGGCATGCCGCTGTGGCTCAAGGCGCCGCTTGCCGTGCTACTGGGGGATTTTCTGATTTACTGGGGGCATCGGGCGCAGCATGTAATACCTGTTCTCTGGCGCTTTCACCGCGTGCACCACACGGCAGAGCAGGTGGACTACCTGGCGGCCTACCGTGAACACCCGCTCGACAATATCTACACGCGCGGACTTGAGACGCTGCCGGCAGTGCTTTTGGGGCTCAATCTCAATGCGATCGCTGGCTTCGCTACCTTTCGGGGCCTGTGGGCGCTCTTTATCCACTCAAACACTAATATCCGCCTGGGTATTCTGGAGCCGCTTTTGGGGTCGCCGCACCTGCACCACTGGCACCATGAGAAGAGAAAGGGGGGATTTAGTAACTATGCCAATCTCTCGCCGCTGATGGATATCCTTTTTGGTACTTACCAAAATCCGCCGGAGCGGCCTACTAGCTATGGAATTCCGGAGCAGGTGCGCTCCGGCTGGTTCTGGCAGATGATCGAGCCCCTTATGCCCGTAAGGCGGCGTCGCAACGGCTAACCGCTTTACGCAAAGCGCTCAAATCTCCGTAGTACTACGCAGATTTTACGGTGTCGGCGCTGATGACAAACGCGCAGATATAGGTTATGTTCTCAGAATCGAAAGGGCAAAGCCCTTCCGGTGGGAGGATTAGGAAAATGAAAAAGACAATTCTCGCTGTAACAGCGCTGGTTTTTGTTGGAGCCCTGGCTTCCGTTGAAGTAGTGCCCGCAGATACAAAACTGACGAACTGCGAAAACCTCGGAAAAGTCCAGGCGGGCGACCGCTTTGCCGGTCTCGACCGTGAAACCGCGATTAAAGCAGTCAAGGAAGAAGCAAAGGCGATGAATGCCAACAAGATCTTCCTGGATGTCACTTCTTACAACCACCCGAAACTCGGTAAGCAGTACGTCGCCAAGGCAAGCGCCTGGAAGTGCAACTGATACCGAATGGGAATCGGTTAGTACCCGCCGGCGCTTGTCGGCGGGAATTTTTATTAGTTAATCAATCCGTGTGTGCGCGCGGAAAAATTCTGCGCTCCGTTCGATAGCCTGCATACCCTGCGGCAATCCCCCGGCAAAAGAAATAAACCCGTGAAACATATCGTCGTAGCAGTAATGCTCGACTGTCACCCCGGTGCCGGCCAGTCGGCGAGCATATTCCTGACCCTCGTCGCGCAGCACATCGAAGCCCGCAGTCAGTATGAGAGCAGTGGGCAGGCCTGAAAGATCGGCGGCTAACCCGGGGGCAAAATAGATGTCGTTGGCGTGCTCGCTGGATTCAAGTAGCTGCTCAGAGAACCACGCCATATCGTCTCGCGTGATATAGTAGTCGCTGCCGAACTGTATGCGCGATGGAAACTCGGTGTCGCCGTGCGTCATGGGGTACCACAGTATCTGCAGCATGGGTAGTTCGATGCCGTTATCGCGCGCATAGAGGCAGAGTGACGCCGCAAGGTTGCCGCCGGCGCTGTCGCCGCAAACAGCAATTCCTGACAGGTGGAGCGCAGAGCGATGTGCCAGCAGCCATTGATAAGCCGTGTGAGCATCCTGGTGTGGTACAGGGTACTTGACTTCGGGCGCGCGGCGGTACTCGAGAGAAAAGACCCGTGCTGACGACAAATGCGCCAGCTGCGCGCAGATGGTGTCGTATTCGGGCACGCTGCCAATAACAAAACCGCCACCATGGAGCTTTCATTCCTGGCCACGGCAGAATACTCGCGCAATAGAAGCTGTACACCCTGCCGCTCAACAAAATGGTCTTGTATGTAGCTCAGCTCCACCGCTGGCGCAGCGAACGGGTTGCCGGCCTTCAGCATGGCTTCGCGCACCTGCTGAGCAGTCTGCTGTGGCATCGGTGTCTGCCGCTTGAGAATTTTGAGCAGCTTCGCCGCTCTTTTGTCTAATTGCATTTGATGTTTGATTGTCGGGGGCTCTGCCCCCGACAACTAAACTTTAGCCGGCTTTCTGAAAGTACTTCGCGTTCGCCGCGAAGTACTCGGTCGCGAGGTAGTCGTTGTTCATCTGGTCGGGGTGGAAGTCCGGCCTGAAGTACTGCAACAGTTTTGGTACCATTGCGGCGACAACTTGACCCAGCTTCGGAGCTTTTTCGGCGAGAATACGGGGGAGCTCCCACCAGCTAATCTCTTTATCTTCCAGCATGAATTTTACCGTACCGATTGCGCCGTAGTAAAGCAAGGCCCAGGTCGCAAGCAGCATACCGGCGTTCTTGGTGATGGGACTGCCGTCGACCAGCTGCATGACGTCGAAGGCCACTGCCTTGTGTTCAATCTCTTCAGCCGCATGCCACATCAGCAGAGCTTTCATGTTTTCGTCAAAGCCTTCCATCGCGTTGATTTCGGGGTCAATCGCCACCTCGGCCAGGGTTGCCGTGTAATGCTCGAGCCCGCAGGTCACCGCGAGCGCCAGCTTCTTATAGGTTTCTTCGCCGAAGATTTTACGAATTGTTCCCTCAACGACTTCGTACGCATTCTTCGAATACCAGGCATCGTACTCGCGCACCTTGACGCCCTGGCTTTCGAGGGTATCCCAGATTTTTTCGTGCTGCGCCATATGCTGCGTTTCCTGGCCGATAAAACCTTTCACGCGGGCTTTCAGCTGCGGATCTTCGATCTGGTCCTGAAAAAATTTCACTGAGCGGATGAAGAGTTTTTCACCCTCGGGAAAGACTACGTGCAGGCTATTCAGCAGGTGCGTCAGGAATGGATTTCCGTCAGCATAGTATTTGGGAAAATTATGTTCGAGCCCAAATTCAGGCCGGCGAACCTGCGGCATATTCATCTTGATAACATTCTCTTTACTCATCTGATCCTCCTTGGCCCAGGTTGGGAATGACCTCGGCTTTCGCAGACGCTGCACTATGTGGCATGGTGCGGCGCACTGTGACTGGTGCAAACTTGCAAAAAAGCGAACAATCCGTCAATATTTTTATGAACATATGTTCATTTTCATGAGTCAGTCAGTCGGGCCCGAGGGTCATCGATCAGGCGGCTATACGGATCAGACTGAGGATTTCAGCCGGAGCGAGGCCTGTTTTGGGGATGATTTTCACTTGATCCGCAAAATTCAGGCTACCGCGTTGATTATGCTCGGTTGCGCCTGAGTAACTAATAAACAGGTCCGGTCTGACTTTTTTTCTGCCCTCCAGTCTGCGACGCCAGTATTCGCAATTGCGTTTGGACCGCTGGCACTTGGGCATCGGACTGGCAAGCCAACTCGCCATCATGAGTGGCAGATAACGCCGAATCGCAAAATCCAGCATTCTGGAGATCGAGACGCCAGAGTGGGTGGCGCGCTGCCACAAGGCCGCGACAAGTACTTGATCAACATACCATGGTACGATCACGTACTTTCTGCCGCGTTTTCTGCGACTATAGCGCCTCAATACCGGAGGTTTTTCACCGATACCCCGCCATGACTGCAAATAAACTTTTGCCAGGCGACGCAACAGTTCTGACTGAGACCAATAAATGCCATTTCGCTCCAGAATGTGCAGGGCCGCACGAATTCTGCGACGACTGGATGGCAGAAGCGATATCGAGGTGTGGTGGGATTTCCATGGATCAAACTTTGTCATCTTATATATTAAATACCAGAAAACCGCGTTTTTTTCTCATGATTCGCGAAAATTTTTTTGGGCTTCGGATTCTGTCGCGATCCTCACATGCTAATTAATAGGTCACGCTTGCGGATTGTTTTACAGCCTCTCTATATTAATTAATAAAGCCCATGGGTTCTACCTTCGGCCGGCTGTTCCGGGTCACGACTTACGGTGAGTCGCACGGCGAAGCGCTCGGCTGTGTCATCGAGAACTGTCCCGCGGGACTGCCCCTGACCGAAGAAGACATCCAACCTGACATGGACCGCCGCCGGCCCGGGCAGAGCCGCATCACAACCCCGCGGGACGAGCCCGATCGGGTAAAGATCCTCTCCGGCACATTCGAAGGCAAGACAATCGGGGCGCCGATCGCGATGGCTGTCTTCAACGAGAATGCCCGCGAGAAAGACTACAGCGATATTAAAGAAATATTCCGCCCCAGCCATGCTGACTATACCTACCATGCACGGTACGGCCATCGCGCCTGGCGTGGCGGCGGGCGGTCATCGGCTCGTGCAACTATCGGCATCGTCGCGGCCGGTGCGGTCGCCAAAAAGATTCTCCGCGAAAAAGCCGGCGTAGAAATTGTTGCCTATGTTTCGCAGATCAAAGATCTGAAATTCGAGGGGGAGCTCCCCCTTGCTGATGCCGGCAAACTCAGGGAGATGATTGAATCGAACCCGGTGCGGGTGCCCGACGCCGCGCTCGCGGAAAAAATGTACCGATTGATACAGGATACGCGCCAGGCAGGCGACTCGCTCGGTGGTATCGTCGAATGTGCGGCCATCGGTGTGCCGGCTGGCTGGGGTGACCCGGTGTTTGACCGCCTCGATGCGCTCATTGCACAGGCGATGCTCGCAGTGCCTGCGACCAAGGGTATTGAGATCGGCAGTGGATTTTCTGCCGTGACAATGACGGGCAAAGAACATAACGACATCTTCGAAGTTCACGGAGGAAAAATCACGACGCGGACTAACCATTCGGGGGGCATACAGGGCGGTATGCCAATTACGTTTCGTGTCGCGTTCAAGCCGACGGCGACCATTAGCCACGAGCAACCGTCAGTCAATGAACGCGGCGAGAATGTCACTCTCAAGGTGAAGGGCAGGCATGACCCCTGTGTGTTGCCGCGTGCGGTACCGATCGTCGAAGCGATGCTTGCGCTCGTACTGGTCGATCAGTTTCTGATCAGCAAGACTGCGCGTTACGAGCGCCTCGGAAAATAACATGGTCGCCATGGTTCTGATCATTTTCAGCTTTCTCTCAGGCGTCCTGCTGCGGCGGTTTCGCGTGATGCCTGAGAATGCACATACCGTGCTGAACAATTTCATCATCTATATATCGCTACCTGCGCTCGTCATCAAGTCGTTGCGCATTATTCCCATGACGCCTGCGTACTTCAGCGCGGCTCTTATGCCCTGGATTATGTTTCTGCTGGCGGCAATGCTCTTTCTCACACTCGAAAGATTCAAGGTGTTCAATCGCAGCACAGCGCTCGCACTCATGATCACTGCAGGTCTGGCGAATACCTCATTCATTGGTATTCCGGTGATCGAGGCGCTCTACGGCAAGCAATACGTCCCGGTGGGAGTTATCATCGACCAGATGGGCACCTTCCTGCTTGTTTCATTAGTCGTTATTCCCCTGATTGACTTCTTGCGCATCGGTGAATTTAGCCTGCGAGTGGCGCTCCGCAATCTGTTCGTTTTTCCTCCGTTTATAGCGCTCCTGCTTGCTTTTGTCTTTCAGTACCTCCGACCGATTGAGCTGGTGTATGCTGTTGCGGATAGACTGGCTGAGACGCTTGCGCCTCTGGCTCTCGTGTCTGTCGGCTTACAGTGGCAGTTGGGTTCGCTCAGAATTTTTGCCAAAGAGCTCAGTCTTGGTCTGGGTTTCAAGCTGGTTCTTGCGCCCGTTGTTATCTGGTTTATCTATAGCTCCGCCGGTTACATACCCGATTTGCGCAAGATCGTCGTGCTCGAAGCTGCGATGGGGCCGATGATTACCGGAGGAATCATTGCCATGCAGAAGAATCTCAATCCCCCTTTAGTAGCAGCCATGCTGTCTGTGGGAATTCCCCTTTCTCTCTTGACGTCGCTCATAGTCAAGGCTTTCTTCCGCTAAGTCAATGAAAAAGCTAGTTCTGATATTGATCGCCGTACCGCTGCTCACGTCACTGGCGTTTGCTGCGTACATTGTTTTTGCATCCTCGCAACCGTATTCGGTGACCCGCGAGATCCAAATCAGGCGCTCGGCAAAGGACGTGTTTGCTGCTTTGTCCGATCTCAGAAGGCAAAGTGAATTCAACTACTATAATCTGCGCTTTCCGCAGTTGTCATTCAGCGCCACCGAGCCTGTTGCGGGCCGCAAGCAGGTGGCGGAATGGGGGTTCGAGCAGCTCAGAATCACTGCCGAAGCTGACCAATTCGTGCCAGATCGGGAGATCAGCTTCAAGCTCGACATCGATTATGGACTGGCATTTCCACTTACTCTGCTATGTAGCATAGCCGAAGAAAAACCTGCTCTCAGCCGCCTCACCTGCCGTCTGCGGGGAGACTTAAAGCTTCACGAGCGGTACATTATGCCGTCCTTTATCGCTGGCTCCAACGAGACCGATCCCTTCAGCGATACACTGCTCAACCTCAAGCTTTTGCTCGAAAAATAGACAGTCTGCTCAACTTTCGGCCAATTTTGCTGGTTGGTCCGTGTTTTGCTGTGCATTATATTGACGCGATGTCTAAAAACCATTTTATGATAAGGTTTGACCCCACTTTGAGGGAGGGAACATGAGCAAGATACAAAGAGAGCCTCAGCTGCAGATGGGCACGAACCATACCCCCGGAAGAACGGGTATGTATGACCCGCAGTTTGAGAAAGATTCGTGTGGGGTCGGCTTCATCGTCGATCTGAAGGCGAAGAAGTCTCGTTCGATCGTTGACAAGGCTCTGCAAATGCTCAACAACCTCGAGCACCGTGGCGCGGTGGGAGCTGACCCTGAAACCGGCGATGGCGCCGGCATACTCATACAGATGCCGCACGACTTCATGAAGATCGCGGCTGCGGAAGCCAAAATCACCCTGCCCAAAGAGGGGGAGTACGGGGTTGCTTTTATCTTCATGCCGCAGGATACCGGCATACGCAAGCAGGTTGAAAATATCTTCGAGAAAATTGTCGTCGATGAAGACCTCGAGTTCCTCGGCTGGCGCAAAGTGCCGGTAGATGACAATGTGCCTGGATATGGCGCGAAGCTCACGCTACCGTACGTCGTTCAGGCATTTGTTGGCCGTGGCAAATTCAAGGGCTCTGCTGATGATTTCGAGCGCCGCCTCTATCTCGTGCGCCGGGTGATCGACCACCGCATCCGCGCCGAGCTCAAACTCAACCGGGCGCAATACTACGTGCCCTCATTTAGCAGCCGCACCATCGTTTACAAAGGTATGCTGCTCGCCGCACAGGTGCCGGCATTCTACAAAGATCTGAAGCATCCAGAAATGAAATCGGCGCTGGCGCTCATCCACATGCGCTTTTCGACCAATACCTTCCCAACCTGGGATCTCGCTCACCCGTTCCGCATGATTGCGCATAACGGCGAAATTAACACTTTGCGCGGAAACATCAACTGGATGAAAACCCGCGAAGCGGTTATGGAATCGCCGCACTATGGCCCAGACCTCAAGCGCATGCTGCCTATCGTAATGGAAGGGCAATCCGATTCCGCGACCTTTGACACTGTCCTCGAATTGCTCGTGATGAGCGGCCGCAGTCTGCCGCATGCGATCATGATGATGATTCCCGAAGCGTGGTCAAAGAATGACCTTATGTCCGAGGAGCGCCGAGCGTTCTACGAATACCACGCGACCATGATGGAGCCGTGGGATGGTCCCGCGGCTGTTGCTTTCACCGATGGCAATGTGATCGGAGCGACGCTTGACCGCAACGGGCTGCGCCCCGCGCGCTACATTAAGACGAAAGACGACATCGTCGTCATGGCCTCAGAGGTTGGAGTTCTCGACATTGCTCCGGAAGACATCGTGTTGAGCGGAAAACTCGAACCAGGACGCATGTTCCTGATCGATCTGTCAGAACATCGGATAATCTCTGACGACGAGGTCAAAGACAAGATCTGCAAACAACGGCCGTACGGCAAATGGGTCAAAGAAAACATGATCAAGTTCGCCGATTTGCCTGCGCCGAAAGACGTTCCTACTCCTGACCATAAGACGATGCTCGAGCGGCAGCGAATCTTCGGCTACACTAAGGAAGATTTGCTCACCGTAATGAAGCCCATGGTTGTCACAGGCCAGGAGGCCGTGGGTTCGATGGGTACCGACGCAGCGCTCGCCGTGCTTTCGGAAAAGCCGCAGCTGCTTTTCCGGTATTTTAAGCAGTTGTTTGCCCAGGTAACTAACCCGCCGGTTGACGCAATTCGCGAAGAGCTGGTGATGGAGCTTACGACCTACATAGGTCCGGAGCAAAACCTGCTCGATGAGACGCCGGAACATGCGCATCGCATTGAACTCCCGCATCCAATTCTCGAAAACAGCCAGTTGCAGCAGCTGAAAGAGATCGCCGAAGGACAATTTGCGGCAAAAACCTTTTCCCTGCACTTTAATCCGCACAAAAAGAATGATATGCGGACGCAACTCGATCGCATCTGCACCAACGTGTGTGAAGCTGTGAGGCTGGGATTCAATATTGTCATTCTCACTGACCGCGGTGTAAATAAAGACATAGCGCCCATACCCAGCCTGCTATCTGTCGCAGCTGTGCACCATGCGCTGATCCGAGCCGGATTGAGGACGCGTACAGGCATTGTACTCGAAAGCGGCGAGCCGCGCGATGTTCACCACTTTGCGCTGCTTCTGGGCTATGGAGCAAATGCCATCAATCCTTACCTTGCCTACGAATCATTGCATGATCTTTATAAGATCGGCTTCATGCCTGAACTTAAAGAAGAAGCATACATTGAAAAAAATTACCGCAAGGCGATTGAAAAGGGTCTCTTCAAGATCTTCAGCAAGATGGGAATCTCGACCCTGCAATCCTACTGCGGAGCGCAGATTTTTGAGGCTGTCGGTCTCGACACCGAGGTTGTGGAGCAATACTTCACAGGTACTCCGAGCCGCGTAGAGGGTGTTAGCCTCGAGATGCTTGAAGAAGAAGCGCGCCGCCGTCACGAAGATGCATTTGGTCTCCTGAAAGAAGGTATGTTGCCTTCCGGTGGTCTTTACCACTACCGTGTTGATGGTGAAGCCCACCTTTGGAACCCTACCACTATAGCGAAGCTGCAGATCAGTACGCGCAATTCGGACTACAAAACGTTCAAAGAATACACCGCTGCAATTGACGACCAGTCGAAGCATCGTGTAACCCTGCGCTCGCTGTTTGAGTTGGACTATGCCGCGAATCCGATTCCGCTTGAAGAAGTTGAACCGGCGAAGGAAATTGTAAAGCGATTCGCCACTGGCGCGATGAGCTTTGGCTCCATCTCATGGGAGGCGCACACTAACCTCGCGATTGCCATGAACCGCATCGGCGGTAAGAGTAATACGGGCGAGGGCGGCGAAGGATCTGAGCGCTTCGTGACGCTGCCTAACGGCGACAGTCTGCGCTCCGCCATTAAGCAGGTCGCCTCTGGCCGCTTTGGAGTTACAGCCAATTACCTCATTAATGCTGACGAGCTGCAGATCAAGATGGCGCAGGGCGCGAAACCCGGCGAGGGCGGTCAGTTGCCCGGTTTCAAGGTTGACCGCATCATCGGCAGGGTGCGCCATTCGACGCCGGGTGTGACGCTCATTTCACCGCCGCCGCACCACGACATCTACTCGATCGAAGACCTCAAGCAGCTCATCTTCGACCTCAAGAACATCAATCCGCGGGCACGCATCAGCGTGAAGCTGGTGTCAGAAAGCGGTGTCGGTACGGTTGCTGCCGGCGTCGCCAAAGCGCATGCGGACCATATTCTCATCAGTGGCCATGATGGTGGAACCGGCGCGTCGCCTATCAGCTCGATTCAATATGCCGGAACGCCGTGGGAGCTTGGCCTGGCGGAGACACACCAGGTACTGGTGGTGAATGGCCTGCGTGACCGGGTTTATGTGCAGGCCGACGGCCAGATGAAAACCGGCCGAGACGTGGTCATTGCCGCACTGCTTGGAGCCGAAGAATTTGGTTTCGCGACAGCTCCGCTTGTAACGCTTGGTTGCATCATGATGCGCAAGTGCCATCTGAATACCTGTCCGGTAGGCGTAGCAACTCAGGATCCGGAACTGCGCAAGAAATTCAACGGCAAGCCGGAGTATGTGGTAAATTTCATGTTCTACATCGCCGAAGAGGTTCGCGAATATATGGCGAAGCTCGGCTTCCGCAAGCTGACCGACATGGTTGGTCGCACCGAAAAACTGATACCAACGCGACCAAAGGACCACTGGAAGGCGCGGGGGCTTGATCTCTCGAAATTGCTCACGGTGCAGAAGCCGATCTACAAGACCGATCTCTACCGCACCAAAGCGCAAAACCATGAGATCGAAAAGCAAATCGATAACCGTATCATCGAAATGGCAAAGCCTGCGCTCGACCGCAAAGAACCGGTAATGATCCAGCTGCCTGTCACTAACGTGGACAGAACTGTAGGTGCAATGCTTTCGGGCGAAGTGGCGAAACGCTATGGCGACGAAGGACTGCCGCACGATACGATACAGATACAGATGACAGGTACGGCAGGGCAGAGCTTTGGCTGTTTTCTCGCCAAGGGCGTGACGCTCAAGCTATCGGGTCAGGCAAACGACTATTGCGGCAAAGGTCTTTCCGGCGGTCGGCTCATTGTTCGTCTGCCGGAAAAGGCCGGGTACAAGGCAGAGGAAAACATTATTATCGGGAACACCTGCCTCTACGGCGCTACCTCCGGCGAAGCCTACTTCAATGGTCGCGCTGGCGAACGCTTTGCCGTCCGAAATTCGGGTGTGCACGCAGTTGTCGAAGGCACAGGCGATCACGGTTGTGAATACATGACTGGCGGACGTGTCGTGGTGCTCGGCAGTATTGGCCGCAACTTCGCAGCCGGAATGTCTGGTGGCATTGCTTACCTTTGGGATCCCGCCAACGTGCATGCGCAGTACGTGAATATGGAGCTGGTCGACATCGAGCACTTAGCAGAAGAGAAGGATATCGATGAGCTGCTGCACATGATCACGCGCCACAAAGAATACACCGGTTCCACTCGGGCAGCCGGTATTCTGGCCGACTGGAGAAACCAGCTGAAAAACTTCCGCAAGGTCATTCCCGGTGAATACAAGCGGGCGTTGGCGGCGCTGGCCGATGAAGCGCAGAAAGAGAATGAGATGGTTGATGAAAGCAAACTGAAACTGGGAGCAAAAAATGGGTAAGCCAACGGGTTTCAAAGAATACCCTCGAGCTACGCAAAAGTCTGATCCGGTTCCGGAGCGGATAAAGCATTACAGAGAATTTGAGCATACGTTTGAACCTGATGTGGCCAAAATACAGGGTGCGCGCTGCATGGACTGCGGTATTCCCTTTTGCCACGGCGACACCGGTTGTCCTGTCGATAACCTGATTCCTGAATTCAATGATCTGGTGTACCGCGGTCGGTATGAGGACGCGCTCGAGAATTTGCACAGTACCAACAATTTTCCGGAGTTTACCGGCAGGCTATGTCCGGCTCCCTGCGAAGGTGCATGCACCCTGGGT
>CAYOZO010000054.1:0-8962 GCA_964408405.1 uncultured Turneriella sp. | reverse complement strand
GCCACCTGTGGCGATTAAAGGCATCGAGCGCTTTATCATTGATACCGGCTTCAAGAATGGTTGGGTCAAGCCCCAGCCACCCGCGCACAAGACCGGCAAGAAGGTAGCAGTCGTGGGTTCGGGACCTGCGGGTATGGCGGCTTCTCAGCAGCTGGTGCGCATGGGGCATTCGGTTACGCTTTTTGAGAAAAATGAGAAAATCGGTGGGCTGATTCGGTTTGGTATTCCGGATTTCAAGTTCGAGAAGTGGCAGATTGACCGTCGCGTAGAGCAGATGGTCGCTGAGGGCCTCGTGATTAAAACCGGAGTGACTGTTGGCCGGGATATTTCAGCAGAGCAGCTGCTTCGGGATTTTGATGCAGTAATCCTAGCCGGCGGCGCCGAAGCGCCGCGCGACTTGCCGATTCCCGGACGCGAACTCAAAGGCATCCATTTTGCGATGGAGTTTCTGCCGCAGAACAACCGCCGGAACGCAGGTATGGAAGTGCAGAATCCCATTTCTGCTGCGGGCAAGAATGTCGTTGTGATCGGGGGGGGAGACACCGGCTCTGACTGCGTTGGAACCTCGAACAGGCATGGCGCTTTGTCGGTAACCCAGTTGGAGCTTTTTCCTATGCCGCCGCTCGAGCGCGCACCGTCAACACCCTGGCCCTACTGGCCTATGAAGCTGCGTACGTCTTCGAGCCACGAAGAAGGCGCCGAACGGATGTGGTCGGTTAATACCGTACGGTTCAATGACGACGGCAATGGTCATGTGAAGTCGCTTTCCTGCAAGAAAGTTGAGTTGAAAGATGGTAAGTTCATTGATGTCGAAGGTTCTGATTTTGAACTGAAAGCCGAGCTGGTACTTTTGGCGATGGGCTTTCTCGGACCGGTGAAGAGTGGAATGCTCGAACAGTTTGAAAAACTTGGCCTGGCTTTTGACAACCGTGGCAACGTGAAGGCCGATTTTGGCGATCATGCCGGAGCGCACCGAACCACCGTGGACAAGGTCTTTGCGGCAGGCGATATGCGTCGTGGCCAAAGCCTCATCGTTTGGGCCATTGCGGAAGGCCGTAAGTGCGCCAATGCGGTGCATTCATACCTCATGCAACAGAAATAGTCCATGCCAGAATTCAAGCCGCAGCGTTTGAGACTACCTGTTCCTGGCGAGACGGGTTTTTTCGGTCTTTACGAAGGTCTCATAGCCGACACAACAACGCGTGAGTGGGATTTCAACAGCAAGTTGTTGCCGCGTCGCCGGACTGAACGTAAGGCATGGATCTACCTTGGCGTCTTCAGCCGCGACCTGTACGCCGGTATGGCGATCGTCGACGCGGGTTATTTGTCTTCGGCATTCAGTTACGTCTATATTCCTTCCGAGAAATTTTTCATCGAAGACCGGCAGACACGGCCGCTCGGATTCGCGCATGAATTTGACGGGACACTTAACGACACCTGGCGGCTGGGCCCATATGAAATTCTTCCGACACAGAATAGGATCATTTTTAACCTGCGTGGCCAGTTTGATCTCACGGCCAGCTTTACGCTGCGCCACAACGGCCTGAGTACCATAGCTCCCTCGGATAGCATGCGGCCCTTTCACTTCACTTACAAGGAAATGGCGATGGCGGTTGACGGCGAGTTCATAGGGCAGGGTCGACGCCAGAAGTTTTCGGGAGAATATGGCATACTGGATTACAGCAAGGGCTATCCGCCGAGGCGCACCACATGGAATTGGATGTCGATGGTCGGCAAGACCGAATCAGGCAAATCACTGGCCGTAAATCTGGTGGACAAGTTTAACGAAGGCATTGAAAATGCTCTGTGGCTGGATGGTCAGCCGATTGCGCTCAGCACGGCTCATTTTCACTATATCCGCCCGGCAGAGAAATCCATCTGGCGCATTTTGACCCGCGACAATGTCTTCGAAGCGCGGTTCAGGCCATTCGGGGCCCGCAGTGAAAACCTGAACGTGGGCTTGTTGCGCAGCCAGTTCGTGCAACCTTACGGAACCTTTGACGGCCAGATCAAAATTGGCGAAGAAGCCGAAAAATTTTCGGGATTCGGTGTCACCGAAGACCACCTAGCTCTCTGGTAAAAACCCAGGAGTCGGCACAACATGAAAATACACGCAACAACCATCCTCTGCGTAAAGCGCGGTAACCAGGTCGCAATGGCCGGCGACGGCCAGGTGAGCGCAGGGCAGACTATACTGAAAGGCAACGCAGTTAAAGTGCGCAAGCTGCTCAATGGCAAGATACTGACGGGTTTTGCTGGCGCGACGGCGGATGCATTTACCCTGCTGGAGAAGCTCGAAGAAAAGCTGCAGGCATTTGGCGGAAATCTGACCCGGGCCTCAGTTGAGTTGGCAAAAGACTGGCGGACGGACAAGATGCTGCGCCGTCTTGAAGCGATGCTGATTGCGGCTGATCAGGAAAAGATCTTCCTGCTGACAGGTAACGGTGACGTCATCGAACCAGAGGAAGGAGTGGTTGCGATAGGTTCTGGCGGTAATTACGCCCTCGCGGCGGCTCGCGCTCTCATTAAGCACACGCAACTTTCTGCCAAAGAGATTTGTCTTGATTCTCTGAGAATTGCCTCAGAGATCTGCGTTTATACCAACGGCTCTATTGCTCTCGAATCGCTCGAAAGTTGATAGAAACGTACAGAGCTAAGAACAATCTTCGGGCAAAGGTCTATCAGGCTGTTGAAAAACAGCCATGAAGCAGGATGTTGAAACCGAGCGCAGCTGCAGACAGGCCATTTATGGCCGTTTCGCAAGCGGTTCGCATCGCGAATCGCGGTCGCTGACTCGCGACTCAGCGAGCGTCTGCAGCGAGCACGGGATTTTTTCAACATCCTGCTATTCCTCGCGCTCTTCGTTGCCCTGTGCGGGCATGCCCTTTGCTGTGACATTGTCTGCGTCAAGGTGCACGCGCCAGCCCGCATCGGTCTTGATGAATGACAGCTTTTCATCGTCTTCAAAGTAGAGAGTAGCCCTGTTACCCTTCTCAACGCGGCGAATGACCTTTGCTGGTGGCAGCATTTCTTTGGGAAGCAGGGTGGTCTCGCTGCCACTCGCCGCCTCATTCTGCATCATGTAACCGATATAGTCCTCAATTGTGAGCTCCTTCAGCTTCGAGACTGGCATATTCATCTGCTTTGCCATGTGCTCAAAAGCCTTGGCTGCCTCCGGGTTTTCGGGCATCGATTGGAACATGGAACGCATAGACTCAATCTTGTCTTCGAGCTCAGACAGCGTTTCTTTCGACAGGACGGCGATGAAAGCCTTCGCGTCGCGCCTGATGTATGCTTCTTGCAGCGCAGAAAGCGCCGCTTCAGGCGTTTCCAATTTCTTTTTGCCACAGCCGGCCATGACGAGAAGCAGCACAGCTAGCAGTATCCGGCGAATCGAGAACATAATCTCACTTTCCAGACTGACATGGCGCGGCAATCATTTGCGACTGGCAGTCATTTCAACTACTGCAGGAAATCAGGTCTGTACACGCCGCGAAAAACAGGATTATCGGGCGAAGGATGCCACTGTATCTGTTCGTGCCGATACAGATCTTCAATGGTTCGCAAACGCAGTTCATCTCTTTGATCGCCCGTATGATAGACGAGAAAGATGCCTTTACCAGAGCGGACCACCAGCATGACGTGGCGGATGCGCCACTCGGCAGATTCATAGTAGAAAATATCTCCGGTCTTAAGCATGTGCCGTGCCGTGTCGCGTCCCACGTAGCGGGCATGTTTTAGAATATCAGGTGCAGTCTGGTTGTTCTGTTGCCAAAAACGGCCTGCAGTGGATAACTCCGCTTTGTTCGCATAGTTGCCCAGCCGGGCCATTTCAGGATAGTGAGTGAAAAAGTATTCCCCGTGCTGCGTCAGCGCCTCATGAAAGACATAGCGTACCAGACCGGCACAATCTCTGTTCCTGGCATCCCAGCGAAAATTCGCAGCTCGCCCGCGCTTTTCGCGTAGCACCACAAGGGGAGTGAACTGTTCGACGAAACGGCGAAAGTACGCCTGTCCGGAAGCGGACAGCTTGGGCGCTTCGCTTGCCGACACAACAGCAAGGGAAAAAAAAAGCCCCGCAAACGCGGGGCTTTTAACCAGCATGGTCTTGAACTTACTGAGCCGGTGCCGGTTCAGCAGTCTTCTCAACTGTCGTACCTACCGGGCGAATCGTCGATTTCGGAGGATTATCATCGACGATGAAGTCAACTCTTACCGGCTGAGATTCATTGCCGACTTTATCGACGGCTTTCGCCTCGATGCTGTGAGGACCTTCAGTCTGGAAAGCCAGCTTGCCGCTGTAGATTTGCCATTCAGCGGCATTATCAATCTTCACGAAGATGTTCGCGATTCCGGATTCAGAGTCCTGCGCCTCTACCTGATAAGTGTTGTCGCGCATTGCATAGCGCTTGCCATCCACAGTGATCCAGCGCTTGGCGGGAGTAATCATCACAACCGGCGGAGTGTTCTCGACATAGAGAGAGTTGATAACTGCCAGGTCTTCGGGGCTCGCTCCCTGGCCCGGAGTTGTTGTTGAGAAACCACTCAGGTTTTCCGACTTATTGCCCAGGTTGTCAATCGCGCGGTATTTCAGCTGTGCTGCGCCGGGCTTGTCGAGAATGATGCCGTCTTTGTACGGCTGCCAGTCAGAACCGTTTATCGAGTATTCGACGCTCTTCACGCCGCTGTAATTGTCGGTTGCCCGGATTTCAAGTTTTGTGCCAGGAGCCAGGTAACGCTTGCCGTCGATTACAATAGGCGCCTTGTTCAGGGCAAAGTTCATATAGGGTCCGGTATTATCAATGATTACGTTGAAGACATTGTCTTCCTCACGGTTGCCAACGCGGTCAACCGAGCGGTAAGTGATCTTATGCGGACCTTCTTTTTCGAGCGAGAATGGATGGCCATAGACGCTGAACTGGTATGCATCGTTAATCTTGTACTCAATGAAGTCCAGGTTCGAGATATTATCCGTTGCGGTCAGCTCGAACTTTGCCTGCGACGTAGCGTAAGTGGTCTTACCGTCGTTGTAGACGTTACCGACCTGGTTGTCAGCCGTGGCTGCAGTTGCTGGCGCAGTCTTAGCAGACTCCTCGGTCGAGCCTCCGGTTGCCCGTTCTGACGTTGCAGGTATTTCTACTTTGCCATCTGCTGCTTTTTCCGCTTCGTCGACCCGTTTTTCTGCGTCCTGCGCAGCTTTGTCCGCTGAATCGAGCGCAGGTTGGTTCAGATCCTGCGCGATCAGCCAGGAAGCTGAAGCGACAAGCGTCACGAAGGCGATCTGAATGGTGCGTTTCATGTTCACTATCATAGGTTCCTCTCTAAATTTTCAAATTCAAAACCCGGGGGATTGACTCTCTTCATGTATCGACCCCCAAGGCCCTGAGACTTAACTCAGGGCCTCAATTCACTTACAGAATGTCAATTTATTTTGTCAATAGACCCTGCGGTCACTGCAAAGTCTGCAACCCGAGTAGCTATTGCTTATCGCCGAGGCTTGCTTTGCCCTTGAACAGAGTGAAGAAGACATAATCCCACAGGGGGGAGCTCAGGCCAAAATTATACTTATTGGTCAAAAAGTGGTGGCGCATATGGTTTTCCTTGATCTTGCGAAACCATGCCCATTTCCAGTTAAAAAAATGCGTCGCGAAATGAATGAAATCATACCACATGTACGCAGTCACAAAACCAGCAAACAGCGGCAGGTTGTAGATACCTGCAATCGACTCAAAAAGGTAGTAAAAACCAATCGCCAGCGGTATGGAAGCGCTCGGCGGCATCACGAGGCGCGTTGCATCGTTAGGAGCGTCATGGTGAATACCGTGGGAATAAAAGTAGATGGCCTTAAAAACCCGGTTTGTTTGCGGAATATGAAACAAAAACCGATGGATCAGGTACTCCATCAGGGTCCAGACTAACATACCAGTGACGAAAGCTGTCACCATCTGTGCAGCGGTTAAGTTACCCTGCTGTACGGCGTAGTACAGGGCAATTACCACCACGGGTATGTACACAACAAACGGCGTTGCAGGATGAACATGCGACAGGCGCTCCATCCAATCCCACTTGAACATACGGATTGTCTCGCTGTTTGCCATTGCCTCCTTAAGAGACTTTTTGCCGCTGCTTTCCATTATTGTGTCTCGAAGGCCGTCTTTGCACACCGCGTCAAGAACAATGCCATTTGTGGTTACGACAAGATTTACATCTCAAGGATAATTAGCTGATCTGAGTATCTGAAAAGTTGACGCGCTGCCCATTGATTCATTCCTGTGGGAGCTCATGCACAGACGGATCCTCTTTCTCTGGTGGGGGGCTGCCCTGCTGCTGTTCTGCGGCTGCACCGCTTTTGCCCGGCGTGAACGCAGCGCAGATGAGATCGCTGCTGAGGCTGCGCTGCTGGGAAAAAAATCCACGCTGCTCGAGCGGGAAAATCAGGTATTGCGCGAAGAAAACCTCGCGCTAATTCGCGATACCGAGCTTCTGAAAAGCGAACAGCAAAAGATGCAGGCGGAGTTTTCTGCGGAACGGGATAAGCTGACAGCACAGTTGAAATCCGCCGAAGGCGTGATCGCTAATCTAAACGAGAAGCTTGGAATTCTCGAATCGGAGAGCGGCGGCAAGATTCGCCAGTTGGCTGCGCTCAATGAACAGCTGGCCAAGAAGTCTGCCGAGGATCTGCGCAAGGTGCAGGATGACCTCGCAAAGGTGCAGGTCGAGGCTGCACAGGAGAGAGAGAAGCTGACACGCGAAAGCGCCGAGAAACAGTTCGCGCTGGGCAAAGAGATTCAGGAACTGAAGCAACGCCTGGCAGAAAAAGAAAAAGAGACGGATGAGCTGCGGCGCAGAGTAAATGACCTGAGGGCGGCAGAGGCTCAGCTTGTGCAGCAGCTCAATGATCTGCGGCAGAAGTTGGGCAATCCGCCTGCAACACCATGAAGCTCCTGCTCTTGCTGTTCGTGTCTGTCATTCCGATCAGCGCAGCGGCTAAAGAAGTCACCATTTATCTCACCGCCAATACCGGAGGAAGGTTTCCGCTCGATTCCGAGATGCAGGAGAACGAACTGATGCGCCTTGCTGCGTATCTGCGCAGCGCAAAACAGAAAAATCCGACATCGTACCATCTGGATCTGGGGAATGCGTTTTTTCCGGGGCGTCTTTCGCGCTTCAGTTTCGGTTCTCTGACTGCAGACTACCTGCAGATGGTAAGACTCGACGCCGCGCTGGTTGCTGCCGGCGACCTGAATATTGGTGCGGAAAGCCTCGACTATATCAGGCGCGCGCGTGGCATAAGGCTCTTGTCGGCAAACATTATCCGCGACAAGATGCCGTTTTTTGAGCCCTACGCGCTTTTCAACAAGGGGGGAGTAAAGGCGGCCTTTATCGGTCTTACGTCCAATAAGTCGCTCGTCAGTTTCGCCGAAGCGCAATTGCTTTCGCTCCATGTCGATCCGCCCGAAAGCACGCTCGAAGGCGTGCTTGCGCAGATCGCCCTGGAAAAACCCGAACTGACCGTGGCGATGACCGGCTTGTCACTGCGCGACGCAGTCGTGTTGCTTGCCCGTAATCCGCAGGTCGATGTCTTGTTTTGTGGCGGCGATGGCGATGGCAGTCTGGGGCAAGAGGCGGTGCGACAGATCGAGCTGCCCGATGGTCGCCGCGTCATTGCCATGCCGCATGACAGCACAGTCATGCGCGTTGTACTCCGCCAGGAAAAGCAGCGCTGGATTCTCGCAGAGCGTGAGGTTATTGATCTCGATAAGTACGATGATATAGTTTCGCTTTCGCCAACGTTTACCCGCAGACTGGGGCTTTGGCAAAAATGGTATCATGCGGGTGAAGATTCCGGAAAAAGCGCTGTGGCTTTTACACCCTTCAGACTGACGCCCCAGTTTGCGGCGGCCAGCCTGCGCGCGGCCTTTGGCTGTGATGTCGCCTATGTCGAAGCCGACGATATCGACACGGAGTATGGCGGAGAGGCGCGCAGAATGCAGGACGTGCGCTATGCTGCACAGAATGATTTTGACATCTTCACCTTCAGGCTGAGCGGAGCCGAGTTGCGCCAGTTCTACCAGAAGAACCCCGACCTCGTGTTTTCCGGTATGAATGCGCAGAGTGTGATTGGCTATCCGATACGCGACGATGTGAGCTATCGAGTCTGCGCGACGCAGCGGGGTTTTGAGTACGCGGTCCGGCCCGAACGACGCCATACAGGCCGCAACCAGTGGCTGGGAATCAGCGATGCGATGACACGCACGCTTGAAGAAAAGATCGAGGATCCTGCGACATACGCAGATACACGTTTCCGTTTTCTGGCGGTCATCAACCTTTCCAACGTGTATGAAACCGGAAAGGTTGCGAACAACAGCAAGATAGACACTCCACCCGGTCAGGCTGCCGACTCTTATTTCAAATGGGGATTAGAGAACGATGTGAATTTTATTCTCTATAACCGCAGACATTCGTTTTCTTTTAACCCTTATATTTTTTATGTGAGGCAGATGGAGCAGATCATCCGTAACCTTTTGCGGGCAGACTTGACCTATACCTTTAATACCGAATCGTTTGTGAGGCCCTACCAGAAGAATCGTATCGATACGGTCGTGGTGCCGGTTCGCGGCCAGAGACCCAGTTTCTTACGCGAAACGCTTGGAGCAGAGTTCAACTATAAGATCTTCACCGGCAGGCTCGGTGGCGGTCTCGAAAAAGAGATTCTTGATCCGGTAAATGATCCGAACTGGGGTTTTGAAGCCAACGTAGGAGTTCTCTGGCCATTCTACCGGGGAGTTCAGTACAGGTTGTTGTTCGATTCGTTTTCTTCGCGCACCTACCAGAACTTTTGGCGCCACCGGATTGAGATCTCCAATTCTGTTATTTTCACCATCGCGGCGCCACTGACCTTCACCGTGAGCCATCGCTGGTACTATTTCTACCAGGGGGCGGTCGGCGATTTCTATAATTC
>CAYOZO010000053.1:0-21717 GCA_964408405.1 uncultured Turneriella sp. | reverse complement strand
TTTCTGCGTGGAATTTACTATCTCTTGTTTTTTCTGTTGGCGATAACACCGACAGCAACCGCAGCTAGCGTACTTTTTCCGATAGCAGCTTTGTGGCCAGAAAACGTGCGCATCTTTAGTCTGCTAACCGGCATGTTCGCCTTCACGGCCTACTATCGGCTGCTGCAAAATCTGCTCAAGGGCTTCATCGAAAAACGCGAAAAAGAGATGCGCCGCGCCGCCGAACGGTTTTCATCCGAGCTGGAAAATACCAGTGACAAGCGCGAGATGGCAAGAAGAAGCGTGGCATTTCTGGTCAACCTCTTAAATCTCGAGCATACAGAATTCTTTATCTATCAGGAAGAAAGCCGTATGTTTGATCTGGTTGCAGCTTCGAACCCCGATGATCTCGAGCAGCAGCTTGCGACGAGCGAAGCGATGGAAAATCATTCGCACGACTGGCTGTTTAAGATATTCATGCTCTCAGATGCAGTGTTCTACCGCGATACTCTGAGCAGCGGCCTTATGACGCAAACTTTGGAGGCGGCAGATCTCGAATTTCTGGAAAATTTCATGCGTCAGGGCAGATACTATGTGCTCGTGGGGCTCAAATTCAACAGCCGGCTTTTGGGGTTTGTCGCGTTGGGGCGTAAAGTCGAGCGAAAAGCGTACACTCCTGCAGAACTCAAGCTCCTGCAGGATCTTCGTCAGGATCTGTCGATCGCTGTTTCCAATGCAATGATGTTCTCTTCGCTCGTTGAAAAGGTGAACGAAATGAACACGCTCAACCGACTGGCAATAGAAAATCAGGAGCGGCATACCCGATCGAGCGTTATTGAAATGGTGTGTGAAACTCTTTCAGCCCGGCTTCCGTTCGAGCGGATATCGTATTTCAACGTGGAGTTTGTCGAACAGGCGCTGACGCTTAGTTACTCGACTTCCAAAAATGTTTTCATGCCCGCGCTCTCGCAGCGCGTCATGATCAAGCTGGGGGACGGCCCCATAGGCAATATGGTCATGCGGCGCGGCGAAATCTGCGTCAATTATCTCTTTCGCAAGACACGCGAAGAACGCTCCGACATCGAACGCTGGCTCGATTGTTCGTCATACGCGATGCTGCCGATTGCACATTCGGGCGTGCCGGTAGGTGTCTTATTGTTCGAGAATTTCGACCACAAGGCCGAAATCCGCCGCGAGACAATGCGCTATCTTTCGCTGCTGGCGCAGCATATCGGCGGCCTGCTCGAAAATTTCGAGATGTACCACGACATCAAGGAGCAGGTAGCAAGTCTCAAAATTGTCACCGAAGCGGCGTACGCGATGACGGGTTCGCTCGACATCGAAAAGGTGACGCGCGAAGTCCTGCAGGTGATTAAGAAAACCTTTAACTTACAACACGCCGGAGTCTTCTTCTACAATTCGGGTTACGATCTGCTGCATAAGGGAATAGCCATTGCGGAAAGTCGCCGGGAGGAGAAGCTGTTTTCAAGGCTCAAGTTCAGAGGCAGCGATGAGGGAAATCCATTCCAGCTCGCGCTGCGCGATCAGGAGCCGGTAATCATCGACGACGTGCGCAGGATAGAGCATAAAGTGATTCGTTCGGCTGCGCTGCGCTGGGGTAAGGGTATGGCGATCTTCCCCGTGATGGTGAGAAAAAGCGCCGTTGCAGTGGTTGTCCTCAACTTTGATTCCTCAAAGAGAAAGCTGTCTCAGGATTTTCAGTCCGTGATGGCATCGCTCACGCGATTCTACGCCACGGCGCTGGAAAATGCTCGCAGCTTCCAGAAGGTTGAAACCATCAACGCCAACCTCGAAAGGCTGGTGGAAGACAGAACCCGCGAAGCTGAAAACGAACGGAAAAAATCCGATGCGCTGTTGCTCAATATTCTGCCCAAGGAAATTGCTGACGATCTCAAGGTCTCCGGTGAAACCAAACCGACCTACTATGCAGATGTCACTGTATTATTTACCGACTTCGTCGGCTTTACGCAGATTGCCGAGACGCTTACGGCCGAAGAGCTGGTGCACGAACTCAATATCTGCTTCAGCGCATTTGACGCCATCTGCGAGCGGCACAACCTCGAAAAACTGAAGACTATCGGCGATGCCTACATGGCTGCGGCCGGACTGCCGATTCCCAATACTACGCACGCAACAGATGTTGTCTCCGCAGCGCTCGAAATTGTTGAATTCATGGAGAATCTGAAAAGCCAGAAGGCGGCCAATGGCCTGCCCTTTTGGGAGCTCCGGTGCGGCATACACACGGGCCCGGTGGTAGCCGGTGTGATTGGCACAAAAAAATTTGCCTACGACATCTGGGGGGATACCGTGAATATGGCAAGCCGCATGGAATCTTCAGGCATTAAGGGAAAGGTAAATATATCGGCCGAGACATTCTCGCGTATTCGTGATGATTTTGAGTGTGAATACCGCGGTCAGGTCGAGGCCAAGCGCAAGGGTAAGGTCGATATGTATCTTGTGCACGGGCACAAGGCAGCGCGGGCGCAAATGGCTGCAGTATCGTAGTTTATCCTCAGAACGCAATTTACTCCCATTGTTCTTAGACAAGCGCCCTTGTGGCAGCAGCGATTGCATCTGCCGCTCTTTGCATCTCTTCGTTGCTCAAGTTCTGGTCATAGGACAGGCGTATGAGGCTCAACGCCTGCTTTTCGCTGTAGCCCATAGCCAAAAGAGCCTGCGACGGAGTGCGCGAGCGCGACTTGCACGAAGTGCCGGTAGAGACAGTGATGCCCTCTTTATCTAAGGCCATTACGAGAAAATCAATCGGGACTTCTGGCATGAGTAACAGGGTAGTGCCGGGCGCGCGGTCAACTGTGCTGCCGATGATCTGAAAACCGGGTACAAATGAAAGCTGCTCAGTCAGCAGTGCTTCGAACTGCTGAGTTTTTTTCTGCCAGAGCGGATAGCTGTTGGATTGCACTTTCTTTTCTAACGCCAGACTGAGCGCAATAATGGCTTCGATATTGTGGCTACCTGCACGTAAGCCCATCTCCTGGTTGCCGCCCGCCAGCAGGGGATGGTCCGCGTTCAGTGTGTGTTTTTCCGGTAAGATGAGGAGCCCGCAACCAAACCCGGCGCCGAGTTTGTGGCCCGTCGCCGAAACGAAACAGCCCTGCCCGGTGAGTGCGCGCACAAAATCGGGTTTGAGGTTGTGCGGCCCATCAGGGCATAATTTTGGGAAAAGCTGGGCGCCATCGCAAAGAAACGCTGTTTCAGCCTGTCTGTGGTGCAAGAGTCTTTCGACAGGAAGCATAATTCCGCTTTCGTTTTGGATTGCCATCGCCGTAATCAGATCTGCCTGCCAATCCATGGTGTCCCACGCGCTCGCGTCGAGTGCGCCTGTCGGGGTCGAGGCAAGATTTCTTATTTTTGCGTCGTCGAGAGAACGCAGAACTTCGGATACCGATGGGTGTTCAAACGGGGAGCTTATGGCGTGAAACTGCGCATTCGACCGGCGCCGGTAGATTTCGCGGATGAGCAAATTATTCGATTCGGTGGCACAGGAGGTAAAGAGAACTTGTTTCGGGCTGATGCCAAAAATTCCGGCGATATCTTCGCGCGCCGATTCAATCCGTTTGTTGACTTGTTGCGATTCGAGCGAAAGTCCCGAAGAGTTGGCGAAGTGCCTGAGGTAGAAGTCACGCGCCTCGGCGAGTATTGCCGGGTCAGGCGGATGTGTGGAATTAAAATCGAGATAGATTTTCGCTTTCATAGAGGCGCAGCTTCAGACCGAACGCCAGACGCTCCAACTCCCGGCGCTGCGAAGTGTCTTTCAGCGCATTCGATCGCAGCGCATTAGCAAGAATGTTTTGCGCCCGCGTATATTCGCCCGCGCGCAGGGCAGTCTCTGCAAGAGCCAAGAGATAGTTCGGATCTTCGGTGATTCCCGGGTAGTCGAGCGCAAAAAGCTCGTAATGGCATTTGCGCGCAATCTCGGGGGAGCTATGCCTGGCCTCTGCCAAAAGGCCGTTCACCAGGGCTTTAGTCGTTGCCTGTGATCTCAGACGCGCATGGGCATCGCGCAGATTTTTCAGCTGCGCTGCATGATGCGGCGTGCGAAAGCGCGTCGCCTGGAAATGCCGCAGGAGCAGGTCGCGGTAACTTGCATCCTGCGCGTAGGCCTCTTCGGCGCGTGCATGGAATTCTTCCGGCTTGCGGTTATAGAGTTTGCCGCCATCGTAGTCGTATATTTGCTTCTGCAAAAAGTACTCCCGGTAATCGAGCGCTCTTGCATAGAGCGTCGCGATATCGCGCATCGAGCAGCTGCCCCTGAATACTTCTTCTGCGAGTTCAATCGCAGGAATGTAGTCGGGTTTTTTCTGCAGCGCCGCTTCAATCCTTTCGGCATATATTTTGAGCAGGTCACGAATGGTATCGCGCATACCCTGCCTGGCTCGACCCGCAGCGGTGTTCGCTTCGGCCACTTCACCCATTGCACTCTGAGAGTCTCCCACCCCGGTCGAAACCAGCAGCGGGCCGCAATCCTGCGCCAGGGCATTGAGCAGCGTAAAGATCTCTTCTTCTGCAAAGCGTCGCAGAAATGCCGAGTAGGGACGCTTTGTCACCGCGCCTAAGAGCGGTGCATCTTTGTGTTCAGCCCCCCGGTTTTTCTCGCGCGCGAGCGTGTAGAGTTCGAGCCAGGCTTCGGTGACAAGCGACTGCGCTTTTTTTTCGTTCTCCTCAAAGGCAAACGGGCGCGACGCATGGCGGGCAACGTCAGACCAATCCGGCGAGGTAAAGAGTCGGGTAAAAAAAATGGCGAGCCGATAGCGCGCGGAAAAAATCAGCGCAAAGCTGATGAGCAACATGGCCGCCAGCATGCCATAGCGGGCAAACGGATTTTTCCAAAGGCGGCCAAAGAGGTAGCGCAGCATTTACTGCCTCTCTTCTGGGGGCCGGGTTTTCCAGCGGCGGTGCACCCAGAAATATTGCTCAGGATATTTGCGTATTTCCTTTTCCATTTCGCTGACCCAGAGCTGCGTCAGTTTTACCGCTGCCTCGCGCGTCGATGCAAAGTCGGATTTACCCCGGTAACGGTAGAGTGTGCGCGCATAGAAGTGATACTTACCCCTGCCCTGGTAAATGCAGAACGCTACAGCAAGGCGCGCCTTACCGAGATAGGCGAGCACTGCTGGGCCTGCATGCGTCGATGCCTTTTTGCCCAGAAAGTCCACGAAGATACCTTCGCTGCCGGCATCCTGGTCTGCTACCAGGCCAATGGGTTCTTTTCGCCGCAGCAGTGGAATGTATTTCTCAGATTCCTTGAGGTAGATGGCGCCACCGCCTCCATATCCCTCGCGAATTTTTCTCACGACCCAATCCACGTAAGGGTTTGAAAGCTTCTGTGCGGCGTAGTAAATTTTGAAACCAATCGAAGCATACATGGGTATGGGAATTTCCCAGTTACCAAAATGACCTTCCGCGAAGACAACACCCTGCGATTTGTCTTCGGCTATAGCAAGGGTCTCTTCGCCAAATGATACATACTTGTCCAAAAAAGATTTTTTCCGCATCTTCCACGACTGCATCAATTCAAAAAAACTGCGGATCGTATGGTCGAGGTTCTTATTGACAAAACGATTAAGCTCCGCCTCGTCCGTGATCTGCAGAATCTCGCTGACGTGTGAACGTATGCGTCTGCGCGCTGATGCCAAAAGTGGCGAGAGGGTTATGCGAAAGAATTTTGCGACGCCATTCAGCATCCAAAAAGGGAATAGATTGATAATGGCAAAGAGCAGCAGCAGGAAAGCAAACTCAGCGATATGCGAGATGCGCTTCCTCAGGGGGAAGTATTTCTTTTCTTCGAGCTGGCTCACTGTTTTTTACCGGTTTCGTCCTGCTCTGCACTTTTCCTGGTGCCCAGCGCCGCCTGCTGCCGCGCGAGACGCCTGTAGCGGTAGTTAAAGGTCTGCCGGGGTATGCCGAGCAGCAGAGCCGCATCGGACTGGTTGCCATTGGCCTCGCGCATCGCCCACGCCATCGCGCGGCTTTCTTCGGCAGCAAGGATTTCGGGTAAGGTGCGACCCTGATAGCCATTGCCTTCACTGCTGACACTCCAATCGGCGGTAACGCTCCTGGTCGCTGCGGCGGGTTCGAGCCAGAAGATGTAACCCTGTGCACGCGCCGATGGATTATCAAAATCACGGATCGCCTTGCAGAAAATACCGTAACCAGTTACATTTGCGCGCAATTTAACCGGGCGGTCAATATCCAGGTCTCCCTTGAGCGCGCTGGCGGCAATCGCGTCTTTCGCCTTTTTCACTAGTTCGCCGCTGTCGAGTAAATGCCCAAACCGCCGGCGAAGATCACCGAATGCCCGGTTATGAAAAAGTTCCGAGCCACCCCCGTCGCAGGCCATGAGCGGCAATTCCAGCGCCGCGAGCGTATTGATCGCAAGCCTTCCACGTTCGAGTTCGCGGTGGAATTTTTCCGCCGGTGAACGTAAGTTAGTGCCTGCTGCGGCCGGCTCTTCACGTTCGGCGCGCTTCGCGGACGGAATCGCTTTCGGGCTTGGCTCACGCACGATGGTGATCGTTGCCGGCTGAGCGCCCGGCGGATTTTCGCGCTCGGTTTTCTGTTCGACTACTGCGGGGCGTTGTCCTGTTTCGGCGAGCGGCGCGAGATAAGTGTCCGCTGCATTTTTTTCCGAGGCAATTGCCAACGTGGCCGGCACTGCCTGAACATGTGGATCGGTTGGCAGCGGTGCTACCGCTTGCGGCTGCCAGATCTTCACCTGTGGAATTTTACCCTGCGCTTGCAGAATTTCCGCGCGCCCCCAGAGAGCATTAAATTCAAAAGCTCTGTTGACGGTGGGCAGAGCACCGCTCTCCGAGCTATCGAGCCTGCGCAGCAGTTCATCGGTACTTTCTAATTCTTTCAGCGCGAGCAGGCAACCTTCGGGTCTGATTTCACTCAGCGCTTCCATGATCGAAAGCCGATCGAGCTGTCCCACTATGCGGCCGCGTTCCACGACCGGGAGTATGTCTGCCTTATGTTCGATAAAAATCCGCATCAGGCGATGCAGAGTTTCAACATTCAGCAGTATGCTTTCGCTCACCGGGGCGAACAGTGTAACTCAAACGTGCGCCGTACACAAAAAAGCGGCGCCCGTAGAGTCTGACCTGTGGCCTGAACCGGGAGTCAGAGCGGTCTGCAGGATTGACCCAGGTTACCAGACGGCGCAGCAACTTCTGGGGTATTTCCAAGGGCGTGAAATATTCTTCGCAATAGAGCAGGCGTTTGCGTCCGGCAAAATCTTCGAAGGCAACGGCAAATGGCATTTCGGGGGAGTTCATGCGGTTGCCGGGCAACTCCAGTGCGGTGAAGCCTGTCAACCTTAGATTCGCTTCTACGGGACCCGGTGTCGTTTTTTTGACAATCTTGCGCACGGGTATCGCATAGTAGAGCTTGTTTGCGCCGACCAGGAGCAGGCGAATATTCTTGTCTTTCTTCGGCGGCTTCAATTGCGCTGGCTTCGTCAGAACCGCGTCAGCATCAGGATATTTTTCCCGCAACGCAACCAACGTTTGTTCTTGTGCCAGCGCGGCGCGAATCTTACCGTAGATTTTGGGTTCCAGAATTTCCGACGCGAGCCGAAGCCGCAGTCGTGACAGCATGAAGCCCAATGCATTGAAGCTCCTCTGCTCGCTCGATTGCCGCAGCATGAGGTCATTGAGCAAAGTCCCGATGAGGTTGAGACGCCTGGTCAGTTGTGCCCTCGGGTATCGCGCCATGTCCCGCTTGCCTGACTCTACAGCGGACAGCAGCGCCTCATAGTCGGCCTTCAGCTCGTGGCGGATTTTTTCCGCATGTAAGAATGTTTTTTCCGCTGCGGCAAAGGAACGTTCAAGACGGTTATAGAGCAGCTGCAGATTGTTTGCCGGCATATATTCCGCTCAGATAAATTTTTGTGCGAGGTATTGCACAGCAAATGCTGCGGGTGATGCGGTAATACCGGCAAGCACGTCATCGAGTACGATGCCGTAGCCACCGGGCATATCCTGCAGCGAGTGGATCGGACCTGGTTTTAAGACATCCAACAGGCGAAAGAAGGCGAAAGCAGCAGCAAGGCTTATAACATTGGGAGTTACCAACGACACGGCAAAAAAGATTCCGGCGAATTCATCTATCACAACTTCGCCCGGATCTTTTTCGCGCCACGCTTGCGCAAGTCGGCCCGAACTGTAGATACCCACTGCGGTAGTTGCCACGGCCAGGGTGAGCGCCCACCACGAGACGGTGAGCACTCCCACATGCCATAGCCCGTCGTTAGGCAGAAGTTTCGCGGTTACTGCAAAGAGCAAGAGAGCGAAAAGAGAGCCCCATGTGCCGGGCGCCTTGGGCAGGTAGCCGGAGAAAAAACCCGTAGCGACAAATTCGTACCAACTGATGGCAGGTATGCGTGACTGCAATACCGGCGCAACGTAGGTTATCGGCTGCGCCCTAGTCTCGGATTTAACCTCATAGCCTGCGCTGCGCAGAGCCCTGCTGCGGTTATTTTTGCCGGAGCTTTTGCGTTTTGCATTCTGGCCCGCCATACCCATGCCCCCCTTTTGTTTTCAGACGCTTTGCCCGTTGAGTGCGCGCAACGATGTGCCCGGAAAGTAGTGATCGAGAATGCGGCGGTAGCTCATGCCGCGCTCATCTGCCTGTATTTTTGCCCCCCACTGGCACATGCCCACGCCATGGCCAAAACCACGGCCTGTGAGGATGATACCATCACCCTTGCGCGCGATGCCAAAGAAGGTGGACTTCACTTTAATGGCGCCGAGCGCGACACGGAACTTGTCAGCGCGCACCAGTTTCGTACCCGAAGCCGTCGCGATGCGCAACGTTTGTACCCGCTTCGACTCGCTGCGCGCGGCGACAGTCACGTTTTTCACGCCGCGCATGGCAAGACGTCTGCCTATTTCGCTGAAAGGAATCTTAACCTGCCATTTGTAAACCGGAGCAGTTGAGCAATACGGTGAATTCCTGACAGTGAGGTAAGGCAGAGCCTTGCCCCAGACCTCCTGCGCCGAAGCCAGTGTCCCTCCGCATGCGGAATGGAAAAATGTCTCGGCGAGTCGGCCATCGTGCAGCAGAACTTCGTTGTGCGTCTCGGCGACAGCCGCGCGCGCATTACCGTCATTCTTTTTAAGACCGCCATAGACCTGATAGTTTGTCGTAGTATCGACATCGTAAGGCTTGTCGACGCGCTCTTTCATTTTAGTAAGCAGGTACGTACGCGCTACAACCGCCTGCGCTTTGAGCGCCTCGCGATGCCACGTTGGACTCATCTCGTGGCTGACAACAGAAGTGAGATAGTCGTCGATAGGCACGTGGTTGATATAGAGCCATTCTCCGCCGACACGCCTGGCTTCGAGAGCGCCTGAGTAGCGGCGCGCATTGAGCACAAAGGAATTTTTTGTGGTAAGTAAACCTTCTTCAGTAAACGTGAAACTTCCGCTGCCCCGGCGGCTTATCCTGCCTGTCGTAAACGTGTACTCATCGGCTTTGACCGTCAGCGCTTCGCCGGCGTAGAGCTTAACGCGCACGGTAATACCATCGCGACTATCGATCGTTGCTGTGCCTGGGTGGGATTTAGGGCGATAAAATGAGGCTTTTGTCCTCGCGTTGGGTGAACAGGCCGCAAAGAGCAGGGCAGAGCATATGAGCAGGGCGGTCAGTTGGGTAGTGCGGCGGTCTGGAACCATGTTCCATTATCGACAGCGGGCGCACACGATCTGAAAGTCTGCGCATTGCTTAAAGCCACTGCGCGATGACTCCACCTGCGGCGCGCAGGCTGGCGCGGTATTCTTCAGGGACCTCGGGAAGCACTGATTCACGGATCGCCGGACGCTGCATCAGGCTGTGCAGGTATTCCGCCATCTGTGGCAAACCAGAGAGTGCCTTTTCCGGGAGCCGGTCTTCGGTATAGCTTATCCGGGTAAAAAGCGGCGCTATGGCTGCATCGAGCAGGCTGAAGTTTTCCCCATGCCAGTATGGCCCGCGCCAATGGCTGGCAAAGCGGGCAAGGCCGGCGCGCAGCGCAGAAAGTTTATCTCGATATTCATCGGCAGATTTTGTGTGTGTCAGCTGGTACTGCAGGACAAGCAGACCTGAAGAAAATTCCATCCACGCACGGTCCTGTGCCCGTTCGAACGGATCTCTTGGATGAAGCGAAGGCGGATTTACTTCGTCGAGGTACTCCATGATCACCGCAGATTCAAACAGCACTTTGCCATCGACTTCGAGTACCGGTACTTTCCCGGTCGGTGAGAGTTTCAGAAACCATTCGGGCTTGTTGGCGAGATCGATATACTCGACAGCAAAAGGGATATTTTTCTCCTTGAGTACAATCACCGAGCGCTGTACAAACGGGCACAGCTTAAAACTGATGAGCCGGTAATTTGCCATATCGTTTATATTAATACCTATTCTGCCCTGAGGCCAGAAAAGGTCTCACTTGCATTGTGGTGCAGCCGTGGACATAGCCGATGCCAGGTCTGCTGAAAGTTGCACCGTGTAGGCAAAAGGCGATGCGCCGGAGCATTGGTACGGAGTTTTATCTGTTTTGAGGGGCGAATACCAGGCGTCGGCGACGAGCCTGATCGAGTTGTTGGTAAACTCGAGGCTCTTCAGGGCAACCGAGTTGGTTTTGCCGTCCTGCTTTTTTGCCGTGATATACGTGCCGGCGATCGCGACGCCGTCTGCTTTGCGGATTTTGAGAATCACCAGGACTTTCGCTCCGCCGCCTGCCCCGTAAGATTCCTGCCAGCCCGATTGGGTAAAGCGCGTAAAGGCCCTGGGATGTTTCGCCCCGCCATCGGTCGAAAAAGCGACGTAGAGGTGCTCCTTGTCGGCCGTGGCGGCTACTGCGCGGGCATCCACAGGTGAGGCATCATAATCAGCAGAGCAGAATACAAGATTGCCTTCGCGATAGAAAGCAACTACCGGGTCCTGGTTTTTTGTGCTTACCTGCAGTGTGCCTAACTGGACGACGCCATCGCGGAGCTTTGTTTCTTTGCGATTTTTTGCTCTTGTGATCGGGCAGGCTTCAGCCGCAACCAAACCCAGTAAGAAAAAACAAACCGTTATCGAAACTTTTTTCATGAGTCAAGGCAGCAATAGAGCCACGGTTACGCAAGCGGAAATTGTCTCCGCTTGACGGCCGCGCAGTAATAGCTTCGCATCTGATATTGCTTGCGTATGTGTTCATGGCTTCGTAGGCTGGCCTAAAGGCTATGAACTTTCTTTCGCTCGGTTTTCTCGGGTTTGTTGCCTTAAGCTTCGTTATTTACTGGAATCTGCCGCGACGCTTCCGGGTGGGGTTTCTTACGCTCGCTTCAGTTTTTTACTACGGCGCCTATAGCTTGCCTTTTCTCGCACACTTTGTTGCAGTCATCGGTCTCAACCTGGTCATCGCTTCGCGACTGGCGCATAGCCGCAACCGAATGCTGCTGACGCTCGGTGTGAGCCTAAACCTGCTGCATCTGGTTTTCTTTAAATACTTTAATTCGTTATTTGCGCTGCTCTTAGGAGAGGCCGCGGCTGAACCGTCCTTCAGAGTCATAATGCCGCTGGCTATCAGCTTTTATACATTCCAGTTCATCGCTTTTCAGGTCGATTGTTACCGGGGGCAGGTGGACAAAGTTGAACCGCTGCGCTATGTGCTCTTCATGCTGTTTTTTCCGCATCTGATTTCAGGCCCTATTCTGCGTTCTACAGATCTTTATGCAGCAATTGGCAACGAAACTGAATCGCGCGAAATGCAGACCCGTGGGCTTTATCTCATCGGCCTGGGGCTCTTCAAGAAACTGCTGCTCGCCGATGTCATCGGCTATCTTATCAATCCGGTCTTCAAGTCACCGGCAGGTTACGGCGCCATCGACATCGTCGTTGCGGTTTTTGGTTATACTGCCCAGCTTTACTGCGATTTTTCTGGCTTCATCGATATCGCGCGGGGGATTGCAAAATTATTCGGCTATGACATGCCGGTCAATTTTCGCTCCCCCTATTTTGCCGCGAGTTTTTCCGAATTCTGGAACCGGTGGCATATTACGCTTTCCCGGTTTATTCGCGATTACATCTACATTCCGCTCGGAGGTAATCGGGTCTCGCCGGCACGACAGTACTTTAACCTGATGCTCGCGATGGTGCTGTCGGGCATCTGGCATGGTGAGACTCTGAACTTTCTTATCTGGGGTGCGCTGCACGGATTATACCTTGCGGCCGAAAAACTGACAGGGTTGGCCAAAGAACCCACGGGTCGCAGTACCTGGCTTTTGCGCAATATCTGGGTGGTGGGTGGCTGGGCGTTTTCGCTTATTTTTTTCAGGGCAGCAGATTTTTCTACTGCGCTGCAGCTGCTCAATGGGCTCGGTACGCATGGCTCCCCGCAACTCAACCATCTGCTCATAGGGGGATTGATTCTCTTAACCTGGCTGGTGCAGTATGCGGAAATGCGCCGTGAACAAATTCTGACCTATCTACTGCCGCGCGCCGCATACGTTTTGCCCGCCTTGCTCTTTGCCCTCTACGTACTCATCGTGCGCATCCAGATACCCAATGAGGCTTTCATCTATGTCCAGTTCTGAAATCCCGCTGAAAAAGCGCCGCTATTATCTGTACTATCCGCTGCTGCTCATTGCGATCCTCTTTATCGCCGACAAAGCATTGCTTTTAGGTTGCCGCGACGGTAGCGTTGAAGGCGGCGGGATACGCCTCAACGAAACCGCGCGCATTCGACTGGATAAAGAGGCAAGTTTTGCTGCACGAAAGCCCGGTACGCGTACCGTCGTTGTTTTTGGAAGTTCGCGCTCCGAGAGGTTTAATCTGCTCAAACAGGAGACGCGCATTTCCGAATTTCTGAGTGACACAGAGAAAAGACAGATACTCGAAACGCAGTTTTTGGTCTATGCACAGGTGGGAGCGCAGATGGTGGCTTATTACCACGCGCTCGACCGCCTTTGGCGCAAAGGAATGATACCCGATACGATTCTGCTCGAACTGGGACCTGAATTGCTTGAACTCGAACACAAGAACAACCACGGCAAATCGGAATTTATTTTCTCAGACGAGTACGACTACGATTACTACCGGTTTCTCGCCAGGTACGGTAAGAAGTCCGTTGCGGATGAAGCTCGCGCGAGACTTTTATTTGCGGGCTATGCCGTCAAACCGAGACCCGAACTTCTGTTATACGACTATCGCGGGACCGTACAGGATGAACAAGGCGAATATTCTCTGATAGAAAAGTATATACGTAGCTACAAAGACTACCTGGATGCCGAGCTGACCGGGAAGTTACGCCAGGAAAGAGTGGACCAGTTTGTGACGATGTATGGTAACAACTATAAGGTCTTCGCGGTTGATCCACTCATGGAAGAATCGTTGCGCCGCATCGTGCAAATGGCAAAGGACAAGAGTGTTCCGCTTCTGCTCTACAAACCCTTTGTCCATGAGGAGCTCAAGAGCGTGCTCGACAAAACTCCGTACGCTTCGGCTGTGGATCGCTATGCCAAAGAGTTACCTGGCGGATCGGTGAAATTCCATTATGCAAGCCAGAGCGATTATAGATGCAAATACTGGTCAGACGCCAGCCACTATTCAACGCGCTGTACTCCCGAAATTATGTATAACCTGTTGCGGCAAATTAATTTCTTTCCCTGATGCCGGCTCAAGAGCTTATCCTGATTGTCAGCGTGTGTTGCGGCACAAGTTGCGTGTCATGCCTGTGCTGCGCGCCCGAATACTGCTGATGAGTCTGACATCCCTTCTGGCCTGCAGCGGCGCCGACAAACGGGAAGACGTCCCGAGCCTCGATTCGCTGCTTTCGCGCGCTGAAGAGCTGCGCCGCGCAGGTAGTACCGAAGTTTCCGCCTACGAACGCCTGCTCTTTGACCTCGAAACTCTGCGCGCGCGAGATAAAGCATTATGCCAAAACCCTGCGGAGCGGGACAAAGCCGCAGCAACCCTGGCGCAATACCCCGCTCTGCAATGCGCGGTACGGATCACGGAACCCAAAGACAACATTCCTACCGAGACCAGTTTCGCCTCGCCCCTCAGACTCATGGCCGAGTGCCCCGCAAATGCTCCCTTTGCTTTTGAAGCAGACAGTAAGACTTTGACCTTGAGCGGCGAAGCAATGGACTTTACGCAAGGCCACCTCATTGCGCGCATCCGCATATCCTCCGCGAGCGCTGATACCGCAAATCACGTGATCCAATTCAGCGCGCGCTACTACGCGCAGGCTTTCACTAAACGACTTGCCGAGGCCTGTGCGCTTCAAGCGCCCCAGGGTATTAGCATCGTTCCCACAGAATACCGCATACAGGCCACCCCGGTGGCCACAAGGAGCGCTCCACAGCAACCGTTGGCACGGCTCAAGTTTCGCCGCGGCTCGATGCGACTGACTGCCGATACGCGCGAGACATTGCACAAACTGCGTGGTAACCAGAAAACACTGCGAGTCACAGGGTATGGTGATCCCGACCGCCCGAATGAGAAGCTCGCGAACCTGCGCGCCCGTGCGGTCGCATCTTATCTTGAGGAATACTCCGGCATAAAGCAAATCGAAATTGTGTGGCATGCAGAAGCATTCGCTGAATCGGGAATCGGCGCCACAATAGAGGAAAAAGAATAATGCATATCTTCGCATCGATCATGTACAACCTGACCCTGGCCACAGCTCTTTACGCGGTGCTGATGGCTGTCCTGCACCTGAGGCAGAAGCAAGACGGGCGATACCTGGCGCAGGCGCGCTCAGCGCTCGAGCTGACGTTGATCGCGGTTTCGATTTGCGTTATCCTGCTGCTTTACATGCTGGTGAGCGCAGATTATTCCATCGTCTATGTGGCCGAGCATGTGAACAACCAGCTACCGGTCTTCTACCGCCTGACATCCCTCTGGGCGGGGCAAGCGGGTTCGATGTTGTGGTGGAACTTCCTCGTGGTATTCTTCAGCTGGCTTGCAGTGAAACATATCCGCCGCGCCGCGCCCGTTCTCGAACCCTGGATGCTGATTATACTAATGACCCTGGTCGCCTTCTTCACCGCAATCGGTTGCTTCGCTCCATCATCTGATCCATTCCGGGTCTTTCTGGAAGGTGAAAAACTTTTCGCGCATGCAGAAGGCCGGGGATTAAATCCTCTGCTGCAGCATTGGGCGATGATCATCCATCCGCCGATCTTGTACTTCGGCTATGTCTCGTTTGCGGTGCCCTTTGCCATCGCGATGTCCGCGTTGCTCACCAAACCCGCAGGTGCGAACACAGAGCCGCCGATTGCCTGGGTAAAGCTCGTGCGGCGCTGGACGCTCTTCAGCTGGTTTTTCTTAGGCACAGGCATTCTGCTGGGCGGCAAATGGGCTTACGAAGAGCTTGGTTGGGGCGGCTACTGGGCATGGGACCCGGTGGAAAATGCCTCGCTCATGCCATGGCTCACCGCAACAGCTTTCCTGCACTCCATCATTGTGCAGGAACGGCGTGGCATGTTAAAGGTATGGAACATGGTTTTGGTTTCCATCTCTTTCATCATGACCGTCGTGGGCACGGCGCTGACGCGTTCGGGAGTTGTACAATCTGTGCATGCGTTTGCGCAGTCGAACCTCGGCTGGTTTTTTCTGGGATTTGTCATTGTCACGGTAGCCTTCTGTACCTGGGCGATAATCAGCCGTTACGATGCATTGAAGTCTGCGCAACCCATTGAATCACTACTAAGCCGCGAAGTTGGTTTTCTCTTCAATAACGTATTGCTCCTTGCATCGCTCTTTATAGTGTTCTTTGGTACAATGTATCCCACAATCAGCGAGAGTATTTCGGGTCGGCGTGAATCGGTAACCGCCGAATGGTTCAACCGCTTCATGGGGCCGATGGGCATCCTGATTCTGTTCCTGACGGGGCTAGGCCCCTTGCTCGCCTGGCGCGTCACAACCGTGCGCTCGCTCATGCGTAATGTCCGCATTCCCCTCGCAGCTGCTTGCGTAACGGCCCTCTTCGCGTGGCTCATCGCGCAGCGCGGCGAGGAATGGACTGCGTCGCGCGCCATGGCAATCATAACTTTCGGCATTTCGGCCTTCGTCATCGCAGGCGTTCTCGAAGAGTGGTTGCGCGCTGCGGTTGCGCGCTGGCGCTATACGGGCGAACGAATGCATACGGCAATGCTGCTCGTACTCTTCCAGAACAAGCGGCGGTTCCTGGGCTACATGGTACACATTGCGCTGGCGATTCTCTTCGCCGGGTTCTCAGGTCTTGCCTTTGCTACCGAAGGGCGATTGATTCTGAACGCCGGCGAGGCGCAGACCTTTGGCAGGTACACGATCCACGTCGAGAAATACGAAGAGAAGGCGATGCCCGAGGGAGCTCAGATTCCTCTCTACGGTACCCGCATGGTGACGATTGGCGTTTACCGCGAAAACGCTCTCGTTGGTCGCGACACGACAGAGATCCGCACATACCCGATGTACAATTTCAGGGAGGGTAGATTTTCTGATTCACAGAACACTTCGGAACCGGCGATTATCTCAACGCTCCTGGCAGACGTGTACCTGCAACTAGGCGGCGACGAAAAGGGCCGCCTGATTCTGCAAATCTGGATTAACCCTCTGGTCAAATGGGTGTGGGCGGGTTTTGCGTTCTTTGTCGTCATGGGGCTTTTGCTGCTCTTGCCAATCGGAGAAAAGAAATTCATCTCCATCGGTTCGCTCCGCTTGTCTGTATTGCCGGTCGCAGCGCACAGCGCTAATAATCCAGGCTGACACCGCTGCCCTGCCCGTTGGTAAGGAGCTCTGGTTACGCTAAGCAGAATTTTACTTAACGCATGGGCTCAGTCTGTCTGATCGTCCGGCGTGCGTGTCGTGAAAGATGCAGATCTGGAAGGTGACATCCGGTATCTGCATGGTATTCTCGAAGAGGTCATTGCAAAACTCGAAGGGGAAGAGCTTGTTGCGCGACTGCGACAGATCGTAGCACTCTCGGCCGAGTACCAAAAGCACCACGATGAAGAAAGTTTCGTAAAGCTCGTGCAGGCGATTTCAGGCAGCGATGCGTTGCTTGCCACCAAACTTACCCGCGCGCTGAGCACTTATCTGACACTCGTCAATATCGCCGAAGAACACCATAAGGTACGCATTGAAAACAATGCAACAGTACAGGTACTCCCCATAGCGCCTGATCTGGTACTGCATGAATTCAGGCAGCAGGGCATTCCGCCGGAAAAACTACACGAGACCGTTGCTTCAATGCGCATCGAACTGGTGCTCACGGCGCATCCGACAGAAATTATGCGGCGTAGCCTGCTCAGCAAGTACTCAAACCTGGCGCGTTATCTCGATTTGCGCGACCGCGACATCGCAGATCCACACGCAAAAAAGGAAAACGACGAGGCAATTCGGCGCGAGATTTTCGGCATCTGGGAGACAGACCCCATAAGAAAAAAGAAGCCCACTCCAACTGACGAGGCATATGGCGGGCTTCTCGTCTTCGAACAGACGCTCTGGAACGAAGTCCCGCGTTTTCTGCGCGAGCTATCAGAAGATTTACTGCGCCATACCGGCAAGATACTGCCGCTCACCTCTGCCCCAATCCGGTTCGGTTCGTGGATGGGCGGAGATCGCGACGGCAATCCCAACGTAACGGCCCTGGTCAGCCAGCGCGCCGTCTGGCTGGCGCAGTGGATGGCCGCAGTGCTCTATGAAAAAGAAATCAACGCACTGCGCTTTGAACTGTCGCTCACGCACTGCGACGCTTTCCTGCGCGAAATCACGCAGGACGCCCACGAACCGTACCGGGTCTATCTGAAGAAAACTCTGAATCGCATGACCTCGACCCGCGAGCGACTCGAGGACCTGTTACAGAAAGGCACGACGCAGATTACCGAATACTACCGCAGCACCGATGAGCTGATCAAGGAACTGATGCCCGTATATGATTCTCTGGTTGCGACGGGAATGCAGGCGATCGCTGATGGCAGGCTGAGCGATCTGCTGCGACGTCTGGCGGTCTTTGGTCTCTATCTCGTAAAACTCGACATCCGACAGGAATCAGGGCGGCACACAGCAGCGATGACTGAAATAACCAAGGATCTCGGCCTCGGCGATTATGGATCCTGGCCGGAAAACGAGAAAATCGCCTTCCTGTGCGAAGAGCTGAAGCAGCGCCGGCCGCTCGTGCCTGTCGATATCGAATGCTCAGCCGAAACGCGCGAGGTCCTCGATACTTTCCTGATGCTGGCAAAGATCAGAACCGAATCGCTGGGGGCCTATGTCATCTCGATGGCAAAGAGCGCGTCCGACGTGCTTCTGGTGCACCTGTTCCAGAAGATCAATGGACGCAAAAAGCACCTGCGCGTTGTACCACTGTTCGAAACGATTGAAGACCTGCGCAATGCACCGCGCATTGTCGCAAACCTGCTGAAGATTCCCGAGTACCGCGAACTCATAGACAACAAGCAGGAAATCATGATCGGCTATTCGGATAGCTCGAAGGATTCGGGTATCCTGACGGCAGCATGGCAGCTCTACCATTGCCAGGAAGAGATCATCGCCGTCTGTGAAGAGGCAGGCGTTGAGGTGACGCTCTTTCACGGTCGCGGCGGTACGATCGGCAGAGGGGGAGGTCCCACTCATCTCGCCATTTTGTCGCAGCCGCCCGGTTCTGTAGCAGGCCGCATACGCGTTACAGAACAAGGCGAAATGATTCAGGCAAAATTCGGCCTGCCGACTGTCGCACGCCGTACGCTATCGATCTACACCGCTGCGGTCTTGCGCGCAAGCCTTGCCCCGCCCGCCGGTCCGCCGCCCGAGTACCGCAGGATCATGGAAACTCTTGCCGAGCACGCGGCGCGGGATTACCGCTCGCTGGTTTATGAAGATGCGAAGTTTGTGGACTACTTTCGCTCTGCCACGCCCGAGCAGGAGCTCGGCAATCTCAACATCGGCTCGCGCCCGGCGCGCAGAAAGGCTGGCGGCATAGAAAGTCTGCGTGCAATCCCCTGGATTTTTGCCTGGACGCAGACACGATTTCTGTTACCGTCATGGCTCGGTGTGGGAGCAGCGCTTGCCGCCATCAAAGATGAAGGGGATTTTCGGCTGCTTAAATCTATGCGCCGCGACTGGTATTTTTTCCGATCCTTCATCGATCTGATCGAAATGGTGCTCATCAAGGCAGAACCGCGTATTGCGCAGTATTACGACGCAAAGCTTACCACTGACGATCTCAGCGGCGTGGGAGACCGCATACATGACTCGCTGAAGCAAACAAAAGAAATGATACTCCGCCTTTCGCAGGAAACGGAGCTCGTCTCGTACGATACCAACCTGCAGCGTGAAATCCGTTTTCGCTCGCCGTGGCTAAACCCGCTCAATCTATTACAGGTGGAATTTCTGCGCAGGCTCAGGCAGACGAGCGAAGATGAAGTCCTGCGCCGCGGCCTGCTTTTGACCATTAACGGTATTGCCGCAGGTCTAAAAAACACCGGCTAACTTGTTGACGTCAGGGCTTCTTTTCCGTCTAAAGCTGCATGAAGCATCTTCCCTTCCGTTTGTCAGCGAGCCTGCTGCTGGCTCTGCCAGTGCTAGCTGCCCCCAAAAAAGACAAAACAGCCCCCCGAGAGGAAAAGCCGGTGGCTGCGGATGCTGCCCGAGTGGCGATCCTGCTCTACGAAGATAAGACGGGAACCAAAAACTTTGAATACATGCCCGGTTCGCTCAAAGAGGCAATTACCAATTCGATGCATGAAAAATTTGAATTTGTCGAGGTCGATGCAGCGAAGATAGAGCCGACGGCCAAACTTATGAAAGAGAAAAACAAGGGCGTCATTGGCGCCAAGGAAGCCGCAGAAATCTGCCGCAAGACTGACGTAGATATCCTGATTTACGGCGATTTCACGTTCAGCGAAAGCTCCAACCTCATTGAAATTCATACCAACATATCCCTGGGCTCGACTGACAAGTACCGCATATTACCTCCGGTTCAAAACCGTGTCGATAGCACAATTTTTCAGGCAGCCGACAAAGTAGCAACCGACATCGTGGGCGAAATCACAAAAATAGCCAAGGAACAACAGGAAGCAAAAGGCAAGTTAGCTGAGGCGGATAAAAATAAGAAAACGCAGCTGGAAAAAACTGAGAAGAGCAAAACCTGGGCTGATATTAACTGGAATATTGCGCTGAGCATGGGCCCGACATACCTGCTCGTCAATCGGGATACCGCAAAAGTAAATACATCCCCCGCCGCAGTAATCTACGGCATGTACCGGCTGAAGGGAAACTGGCACGTGGGTCTCTTCGCAAGTTTTTCTGATTTCAAATCTTTTGCCCAAAACGGCCCGTACGCGACAGAGGCAAGCTATTGGGCAGGCACTGCCAACCTGGGTTACTATTTCGACCTGTCAGCTCGCTGGCGATTGACCACGATGCTGGGGATAGGCTATTATGCAGGTAAATACAGCGTTTATACAACCTGTTCTTCTGTCCAAACGACGTGCTTTGCCCCCAACACGGTACCAGAGACGCAGATCCGCAATCCGTTCGCTATGGCGCGCTCAGGAATTCACTTCCTGATCTTCTCTTTCCTGTCGGCAGGCGTAGAAGCTGAGTACCGAATGCTCTACGACAGCAAGCCCATACATGCGGTGGGTGCATTCGGCACGCTGACGTTTACTTTTTGAGCAAATGATGCGATTGCAGCACAGTCTGATATTCCTCGCTTTCTTGAGCTTAGGCTGTAACAATTACAACCTGCTCGACCGGATAGAGAACCCAGGCCAATCGGCCGGATCCGGTGAAACATTCACGAATAACTACTATGCCTTTGTCAGTTCCTGGACTACGCTCGGCGCGATGGGAGGTTCACCCTTTAATGACTGCAACTTTTTGGCGACAGGCCTTGAGCGGGCAGACTGCGCCTGCACGCGCGCTGCCATGATTCGCAACCTCAGGCGCTCGAGCACGCATATGTTTCGTGCCTGGCTATCAGTGGATAATACACCGGGACCGCAAATAGACGCGATTTGCCGCCTTTCGGGTGGCACAACCGGCTGCGGCACACCGTCCTATCCCGGCCCTATCTTTGACACCATGGGGCAGACCATCGGCAATGATTATAGCGTCTTCGCCGGCACGCTGCTCAAAGAGATCCGCTTTGACGAGTTTGGAATATTCCAGGGCCCCAATGAAGTCTGGACAGGATCTACAATCGGGGGTGCTGCTGCTTCGGGAGCAGACTGTGAAGCGTGGGAAAATTTGTTCTCGGCAACCGGCAAGCTAGGCGACCGCACTTATGCCAACAATCTCTGGACCGACAACGGCAATAATACCTGCTCCAATTCCTACAGAATCTACTGCATCGCGAGCCCTTACTTTTAGCCATGCTGTTCCGCTCTCTGGGAAGTACCGACCTTCAGGTCAGCGCCATTGCCTTGGGCACCATGACCTGGGGCACGCAGAACACAGAAGCCGAAGGCCATGAACAGATGGACTTTGCGCTGTCTCAAGGCGTGAATTTTTTCGACACCGCCGAGATGTATGCCGTGCCCCCCAGCGCGGAAACCTACGGCACGACAGAAACTATCATCGGAACCTGGTTTGCCCAACGCAAGAACCGCGATAAGGTAATTCTCGCGACCAAAATTGCCGGCAACGGCCTCAAGTGGATTCGCAATGGTGCGTCGATAACCGGCGAAGCGATAAAACTCGCAGTAGAGGGCTCACTCCGCCGATTGCAGACCGATTACATCG
>CAYOZO010000052.1:0-21775 GCA_964408405.1 uncultured Turneriella sp. | reverse complement strand
AGCGGACGCGGTTTGCGCGAAAAATCGCTCCGGCAAGTTGGCGCACAGGCTCCTGGGATCTGGCTGGCTGTTGAAAAACAGCCTGCTAGTCCATTTTTAGTGAAACCTGCCGAACATCAGGCCCTGCGCGCCCGCCAGAACCTGAAAGAATACCAGGCGGCAATAGCAAAGCTGATGGCGGAAAGCCACGGCAAATGGGAGTTTTTACCTATTGTCAGTTCGCCACCAGGGGGATTATCGGCCGATAGGCTGAAGATACCCAGAGCAAGGGCCACGAACGGAATCCAGAGTTTCCAGGCCGGCTCGGGAGGCAGCCTTTTTTCTCGCTTTTCGACCATTTCAATCTGGAACTTGCCCGTCGAGACCATGCCGAGGGTTCTGAGCAGTGTTGCAGGGGCTTGTTCGAGAAAGTCGAGGTAATCGGGTAGTGCGCGCAGTATCGGTTTGGTCATCCGCATAGGGGAAATCCGGCTGACGAATATTTCGCTCATAATGGGGAGCGATACCTTCGCAAGGTCCATTTTGGGGTCGAGGATATATCCTACCGCCTCGATGGTGACGATTGCTTTAATGGCGAGCATGATATCTTTGTTAAAGTAGAGCTTATAGCGGGCACCCATATTCATAGAATTCAGAATCAGCTTGCCCAGCGAATAGTTCTTAAATCCAGCGCCGATCCAGCGTTTGCCGATTTCTTCAATTTCGGCCCGAAAGCCGGCTACATCCGAGTGCGGCGTGGTTTCCGTGAGGCCAACCATATACTTTGAGGCGGTCTCATAATCGCGAATGATCAGGTAGTAGTAATACAGGAACATCGCATTCATGGTTTTCTGCGTGAACTGGCCAATCATTCCCAGATCAATCATGCAGAACTTTTCGTTGCCCACGATGAAAATGTTGCCGGGATGCGGGTCGCCGTGAAAAAAACCATCGATAAACAGCTGTTTGATGACGACACGCGCGCCAAGCGCCGCAACCTTGGGACCGTTGATCCCGAGTTTCTTGAGTTTTTCCGAATCGTCGGGTTTAACGCCTTCAATGAACTCCAGCGTCAGTACCTTGCGGGTGGTATATTCCCAGTAAACCTTGGGCAGAATGACGTCGTCATTGTCCTTGAAGTTTTCGCGGAAGATGTCGGCGTGTTTTCCTTCCTGCGTAAAGTCGAGCTCCTTCATCGTGTAGTCAGAGAATTCCTGGATCAGCTTCTGCGGCTGGAAATCCTGGATATAAGGTATCTGCTGCAGAATCCACGCCAGGCGTTTCATCAGGCGCAGGTCATTCGTCATTACCGGAATAATACCGGGCCGCTGGACCTTCACGACCACCTTCTGGCCGTTTCTCAAATAGGCGATGTGCGCCTGAGCGAGTGAGGCAGCGCCGATCGGTTTGGGGGAAAATTCCTTGAATATATGGCGCAACGGAACATTAAACTCGCCTTCGATAACTTTCTTCGCCTCTTCGTACGAAATGGGCGGCACCTTGGTCTGCAGGTTGCGCAGCTCATACGTGATGCGGCGGGGCAGCAGGTCTTCGCGCAGCGACAAAATTTGCCCGAGTTTGACGTACGTTGGCCCTAACCGTTCAATGGTTTGCCGCAACCGAACCGGAAAACGGATCATGCCCGCCGGGCGGCGTAGCAAAAGACGAATGACGACCGCGAGCATTCGCCGCGAAAAGGAACGCCTGCGCAGACCGCGCGGCCGGTAAAGGTACGAGACAAACAGGTCGAGTGCAAACTGCACAATGATCGAGGTGACCGTCAACAGGCGGCGGATTTCTGCGTAAGTTTTGAGATTCATGCGTAATACGGCCCCGCAATGCGGGAGGCAATTGGCAGTATTTTAGATAAGAGCGTCCGAGACAAGTGTTTTCCAACCAAAATCTGCACGGCCGGGTATAAGCCGCATTCGCCAACTTGCCGGAGCGATTTTTCGCGCAAGAAATCCCCCTGCGCTGTTTTTAATGAGTTAGAGCAGGAGACTCATGCGCAAGCCTTTTCTGGCCGGGAAAACTATTTTGCATATATTAGTGCCGTGGCAGACCGTTACGGCGCATTGAAGTACATACAGACGTTCGATCCCGAGAGGGATGCGCACCAGATTGTGGCGGTCTCGAGCGCCTTTGATTTTGCGCAGGACATGGAAATTTCGCTGGGGCTCGCATTTTTCCGAACCTTCGCGATACCTTCGATCGCTCGCATTCTGGATGAAACCAAGCAATTTGAAAAATTTGGCCAGAAGCGCTATGATGACACCACGATACTGCTCGCAGAGTTTCTGGAAAACGGCCTCGATAGCGAGCGCGGTCGAGAGGCCATTCGGCGCATGAACTAGATACACCGGCAGTACAATATATCCAATGATGATTATCTCTACACCCTGACGACATTCGTCTTTGAACCGATCCGGTGGATCAACCGCTTTGGCTGGCGGCCACTCGACGATAAGGAACGGCTCGCCGCCTTCTACTTCTGGCGGCGCGTGGGCGAAATGATGGGAATTCGGCACATACCGGAAACATACGCCGAACTCGAGGCTTTCAACGTGCGGTATGAAAAAGAAAACTTTCGCTACACGCCAGAGTCTGACCGCGTAAGCCAGGCGACGCTCAAAGTGCTCGAGGGTTTTCTGCCGCGCCTGCCCGGCCTGGGATTTCTGGCGCGCGAGGGTATCTATGCTTTATGCGATGCACCGCTCAGACGGGCAGTAGGCTTTCCTGATCCTCATCCGCTCGTTCAGGCAGCCGTCGAGACGGGTTTTAAGGCCCGCGCGTGGTTCTTGCGTCATTTGGCTGTGCCACCCAAAGAACCCGAGCGCATCACGGCTCGCCGCTTTGCCACGTATCCACAGGGGTACCGCATCGCTGAGGTTGGCCCCGCGTCTATACCAGCGGCCGCGCAGCACTCTGCGTAATTGGGTGGGGGTGCTTAGAGCCTGTGCGCTAACTCTTGCAAAACACAAAGAGGCGATTTTTTGCGCGAGCCGGGGCCGCGTTTCGCCTGAACATAAGCGAAAATCGGCAAAAATTCGCGCCTCTTGGCGCCTCGTGGAGCAAATCGGCACGATTTGCGGCGGAATTTTTGCCGATTAGCAGACTCGGTTTGGGCGAAAAATCGCTCCGGCAAGTTGGCGCACAGGCTCTAAAGTTGGATGTTGAAACCGAGCGCTTCTGCAGCGACCACTGCATGTTTTGAACATCCTGCATCAGCGTTTTTAATCTGGGCCTCCATATCGGAGGACTATACGAGCAAAAATAATGCCAGTCGTCATCAGCCCAGCGATTAAATTAGCGCATTCCCGAGCCGGCCTTTACCGCTTGACGCACCCTCGCACAGCTTACCCTGAACTATGCCCGCGAACGCCGAATCACTGCTCGCCGAAATGCGCCGTATCCACGATGCCGGCAAGTACTCTCTGGTCGAGGTCACACGTCCATGGTCAAAGTTTAACCCCACCATCAGCGGTGAGTTTGCACACCCTGCTGCGCTCGAATGGTACTTAATGCGGGAGTTCTCACAGTTACTGACGCGCGGCGCCGAGATCAGGGTAACTCCCTCTCGGACCCGCCGTGACCTCTACGATCCCGAGCTCATCAAGAGCCTCAGCGAAGACGAATGGGACTTACGCAAGAAGAAACTTTTTCTCTTTGCCGCGGAGCGGATTGAGCTTTCGCTCAATCGCCTGACCCACTACACCTCGACGCCGCCCGAAAGTTTCCAGCGCTACGTGCTCTTTACCAACTACCGTATGCACGTCGATGCATTTCTCTCGCTCTACCCGGAGTGCGTCAAACCCGCAAACCCCGGCGCGCAGATGGCAGCCTACCACCATGTTCTGCCCGACCATGCGGGCATCACGCTCATCAATATCGGCGTTGGCCCGGCAAATGCCAAAACCATTACCGACCACGTCGCCGTGCTGCGCCCGGATCTCATGATCATGGTCGGCCACTGCGGTGGACTCAGGAACCACCAGGATATCGGCGACTACGTTCTAGCATCCGCCTACATGCGCGCCGACCGCGTGATGGAAGACGTGCTGCCCAAAGAAATTCCGGTAATACCGAATTTTCTGATCAATTCCTACCTGAGACGCGAGCTTGCCGAGCGTGGTATTCCGTACCGCATGGGCACGGTTTACACAACCGACAACCGCAACTGGGAGTTCAACCAGCGCAATACCATCGAAGCGATGAAAATGTCTCGTTCGATTGCGGTGGATATGGAATCGGCAACGATCGCGGCGAACGGCTACCGCTACCGCATCCCCCACGCCACGCTGTTGTGCGTAAGTGATAAGCCACTACACGGCCGGCCCAAACTTTCTACCGAAGCGCAGGCATTCTACGCCAACAGCAAGGAGCGCCATCTCGAGATCGCTATTAAAACCGTAGAAGCGCTTCGCAGCGACTATCCACAGGTACTGCCGAATGACGACGTCAGATCATTCGACGAACCATTATTCGGCAGTTCAGGAAACGACTAACAGGCTCCTGAAAAGGGAGCCAGAAGCAGGTTCCGGAAACCGCGCGAGGCTGCAGACAGGCCATTTATGGCCGTTTTGCGAGCGATTCGCTTCGCGAATCGGGGCGTCTGCAGCCGGCGCGGAAGTTTTTCCGAAACCTGCTAAGGTCCTTTCCTGAACTGCCTTAAATGCTCACCTTATTGCGTCCCGTACGCTTGCTCTTGTAGAGCGCCTTGTCGGCCCTATCGAGAAACTTCGCGAGCGTCAGCCGGTTGGTTGCATGGCAGATACCGAGGCTGGTGGTTACCCTGAGTTTGCCAACGGCTGTTTCAAACGGCAGGCTATCGAGCGCCACACGGATGCGCTCTGCCAGCAAAATTGCCGTTTCGCGCGTCACTCCGGGAATAAAGATAGCGAACTCTTCACCCCCAACGCGTGCAAAGATTTCGTTCTCGCGCAGCACCGCGCGAATTCGCTGGACTGTTTCGCGTAAGACCTCGTCGCCGGTTGCGTGGCCGTGCTCGTCGTTAATTTTCTTGAAATGGTCGATGTCCATCAGGAGCACCGCATGGTATGAATGGGGATCCGCCGCCGCAAGACGATTTTCGGCCAGGCGCGTAAATCCCCTGCGATTGAGTATCTGCGTCAGCGGGTCGGTCTCGGCCACGTCATTGAGTTTCTCGATCTCTTGCTCTACCGGGCGCAAGAATAGGTAGTTACCGGCAACGTAGGCAATCAGGAAGGTTGCCACCAGCGAGAGGCAGAGCCCCAGTATCAGCGTAATAGCATTGTGGTAGGCGTCGCGGTAGATCGCTGATTCGTGAAAACGCAGCGCAATGATCATCGCCACGCGCTCTTCGGCTTCAATGCGCTGGAAGGTATATATATGCCTGCTACCGCCATCTTCAGCCACGCGCGCTGGGGCAATAGCTTCGCCAGAGGCCTTGATGTGATTCCAGACTTTTTCATTGGGAAACGGTTTTCCCGTGACATTTGCCTCATTGTCCACCTTCAGCGGATGCTGGAACAGCACGAGACCATTGGCATCAATGGCGGTTATCTGCGATTTTTCCGGCAGGGAATACTCAGCAAAAACGTCTTCGAGCCAGTGCACGCTGATGGCGAGATACAGTACCGATTTGAGCTCCCCCTCGCTGCCGACAATCGGCATCGCAGCGACGATACCGGGTTTACCCGTGATCTTGCCGAACTGCAGCCCGCCAATCTGCGGAGCGCGTGTCTTGGCCACGAGCTGGAACCATTCGCGGTCTGCAACGCTGATACCTTTTTTGAGAGGCAGACCGCTGCAGCGGACACGTCCCCGGGCATCGACAAGACCTGCGTTGTCGTACACCGGATTGATCGAAATGAAAGCGGACATGAAACGTGAACACCGCTCTCCGCCACCGCGCACCTCTGGCAACAGGGTAAGGATGCGCAGCGACTGCATCGTCTGCGCGACGAGTTCATCCTGCTTTTCAGCGATGTGCGCAAGCAGCGATTTTGCCCGATCAACAGCATCGAGTTTTGCCTGCTGGAAAGACCTGTAGGTGATAAAGAGCGCGGAAGCCAGGATGGGGGTTACTGCAGCAAAAATCACCGTAGCAAGCAGCAGCTTGCGGCGCAGGACCGTGTTAACCTTCTGGGCCAAGGAGTTCATAAATTAATTGTGACGCTTGGCTTCAAGTATTTCTTGACGCGTTTGCGCCGCGTAAGCCATGCGCGCGGATGTATAGTTTTGACGCTTACCCCTCGCCGGCGGGCTACTTCGTGACGGGGGATGGCGCGCAACTGCCGTGGTTTGAATACGGTAATCGACAAGCAGCACAGACGATACTGCTGCTGAATGGCTTTACCTGCAACCAGTTTAACATTGCGAAAATTGTCGCGGGACTTTCTGCCAATTACCGCATCGTCACGTTTGACTACCGCGGACAGGGCCTGGCCTGGCAGATCGAACACGAGAACGTTTCTGTCGACTCGGTTATGGCTGATATTGATGCATTCTACCGGCACCTGGGCAGTCCGCGTGTGATACTGATGGGCTACAGCATGGGCTGCCAGCTCGCCGTCGAATGGAACTACCGCGACAACACGAATGTGCAGGCGATGGTGCTGCTCTTCGGTATATATGGCAGCATATTCGATACATTTCTTGGTCTGGGTATTTTTGCCCCCCTTCTCCGTATAACCTATGAACTGTTTCCGCGCTTCAAGGAATTCTACAAGGCGGCATGGAAACTTGCCCACAGCCTGCCCTACCCGTTACGTGTCGCGCTCGGCAAGGGCACGCTGCTCAACCCCGACAAGGTCAGCGAGGAAGAGCTCAGGCCGTTTCTCGACCAGCTCGCCGAGCTCGACTTTGAGTACCTGCTGCACATGTCGCACGCCATACACCACCACACGAACGAGGGGCAATACCACCGAATCATTGCACCGTGTCTGATTATTTCCGGCGAAAAGGATCTGTTTGCGCTGCCACTACACTCCGAGCGCGTGCACCAGGCTGTGCCCGGCTCATGGTATGTCGCAATTCCGGGAGGAACGCATAACGCGGTTCTTGAGAATTCCGAAGAGATACTGGAAATCGTGCGCGAATTTCTGCAGGAGAAGATTTCACAGGCTGCATCGTAAGAAGACAGCAATACGCAGGCGTTAATTCTTCTGCGTGCTCCTGCGAGGCCTGAACTCGACGCGCCGCACTGCGCGTTCACTGGCTTCGGTGACGGTAAACTTTCCGGGCGGCAGGTCGAGCTCTTCACCGGGCGATGGAATGCGACCGCACGCGCTCAGGAGGTAGCCCGCCACTGTTTCAAAATGATCCTTATCAATATGTGCGCCAAAAACCTTGATGAAGTCGTCAATATCCATCACGCAGTCTATTTCGTAATACCCGCCGTCTTTCTCCACCAGGTACTGCGTTTCGAGCTTCTGGTCGTGGCTGAAAATATCTCCGACGAGCTCCTCTGCCAGATTTTCTTCAGTCACCATACCGAGTATCAAACCATATTCGTTCACCACAAAGATCATCGGTACACTGAGGCGGCGCATTTCGGCATGCAGCTGGTCAACAGTGAGCGAGTAAGGGAAAAAGTGCGCCGGACGCATGACCTGCCGCACGCGGGTACTCCCCGGCTTGTCGAGCAGGTCTCGCATATCCAGATAACCGATGATATCTGCCGGTATCGCATCATAAACCGGATAACGCGAATAAGAACTCCGCTCGATGGTTTCGGCGCACTCGCTGAGGCGTGCAGAGGAACTCAGCGAAAACATTTCGCTCATCGGCGTCATAATTTCGCGTATTGTCGTGCTCGAGTAAGTTGCGAGCGATTCAGCCAGGGGCAGCTTGCTGTCGCTTGTATGCTCCGAGATAAAGCGAAAGACTTCAACCCTCGCATCGTCCGGGTGGCTGACGCTGACCTTGCCGATCAGGCGCGAGATGCGCAGGAAAACATAACTCATCGGCAACAAGAGGTAATAAAACAACCAGATCAGGCGATAGCTCTTCTCTAACATGAGGATGTTCTTACGCCGGCCTATGGCCTTGGGCAGCGCCTCGGAAAGGAAAAAGAACACCACAAGCTCGGTGAAAAACGCCCCCAACTTGTACCAAATATCCCTGCCAGGCGGAATCAGCGCGTCGAGCGCCAGAGTACCGCAGACAATCGCCAGGTTATTGCCTGTAAGCAGCATCGCTATAATATCATTCTTGCTCAGCAGCAATTTTTCGAGCCGGTTGCGGTTGCCCCTGGCAACTGTCAGGGGAGTCAGACTGAAAAACGCGACTTCTGTAGCTGCGAAGAACGCAGCAGAGATCAGGCAGAAAATAAAAATAGCTATGCTAACCATTGCGTTTTACCACCAGGACAAAGCTACGAATGCGGTGCTCTTCCAGATCGAAGCTGCGAAAGATGAGATTGCCGATCTGGATTTCCTCATCACCGCGCGGAAATCCATCGAGATGCTCGAGCAGAAAGCCGCCAATCGTTTCGCTCAGCTCTGCGCTGAGGTTAGTGCGGAAGATTTCATTGAAGCGGTCGAGCGGCATCTGTGCAGCCACGCGGTAGCGGCGGTTATCGAGTTGTTCAAGGTAGGCATCCTGAGGTATGGGAGAAAAACTGGCCCCGAGAATGTGGTTGATGATCCCGCGCAGGGTCACCATGCCGATAAAGGCCCCGGCCTCATCGACTACTGCGGCAATATCACGTCGGTTATTCATGAGCGCGGAAAGCGCTGCACTCAATGAGAGACTTGCCGGCAGAAATTCCACCGGGTGCACTTTGGTCTCAAGATTCTTTTTACGCGCCAGTTGCAACTGCACGACACCCCTCAGGTAGATGACGCCTTCGATCTCGGTGGAGTTTCTGCGGTAGATCGCCGCGAAATTGTGCGCCGATGCAAGAAAAGCCTTGCGCGCCGCGGCGAGCGAAGTCCCCTCTGGCAACAGCAGAACCTGCGAACGCGGAATCATCGCCGCGTAAACCGTATTGTGATAAAAGGCAATCGAGCGCGAGAGCATACGCATCTCTTCGCTTTTCAGCAGACCATGATCTTCGGCAAAGCGCACGGCTTCGACGAGCTCCGCTTCTGTCAGCGTGCTGCTGACCGGTTTCAGTGGCTTTACGAGGCGAGCCGTCAGCCTGTCAAAGGGACTCGTGAAACGGGCGGAAAACCGGAACCAACCCCTCAGCGGCAGCTGCAGCGTTCTTACCCACGTATCCTTGAACACAAGCGCAATAATCTTGGGTATCACCTCGCCGAAAGTCAGTACGTAGAGCGTGATGACAACCGGCAGCACGATGTGGCGATGAGCAAACTCGCCGAATTCACCGATGAGCCATGACTCCCAGATATTGGTCATGCCGATATTCACGATCAGGTTTCCGAGCAAGAGTCCGGTAATGATGCGCTCGGGCCGCCGCAACCAGCCAATTACCGTCTTGCGCAAACGCGGCGAGAATTCGTCGGAGCGCATGCGAGTAAGCCTGCCGGAATCCTGCGAGAAAATTGCCGCTTCGCTGCCAGAAAAAAATCCGCTCAAAAAGGTCAGCAGAAAAAGCAGGAATAACAGCATCTCAGTAACGCAGGTCGCGCAACGCCGATTCTGTTACTGCCTCGATTTCGCCGGCGTAGAGATCGCGTATGCGACGAATCGTACGAATCGTTGGAACCCGGGGCAGACCAGCGCCCGAAACACCCGCAGGTAGTTCACCCTCGGGCAGCTTACTGAGGTTCCGGCAGCGAATACGGTAAGTGATGCCCTGCCGCAGAGAATCGCGCAGCGCATCCTGCTCGTAATCCCATCTGTCACGGCGGTAACGCAGCAGCAGAATGGAGCCGGTCGCGTCATAAAATACCAGATAATCACCTTCGTGGGCCTGGTATTTGAGATAGAGATCAACCGGAGCGTTAGCAGCTACCGCCTGCTCGAGAGTCGGGTCGCCCGGAGCGAAAAAAGAATACGCTGCGGCAGGAAGAACTACGGCGCAGAGAAAACATATGGCAGCTGCATACTTCACGGTTCTTTTCCCGTTTCCTCAGGCGCAATTTTTCCGCCGTCGAGCAGACTCAGCGCTTTTTTTGCTTCTTTTTGCACTCTCGCCGAAGGATCAAATTTGGCTTTGTACGCCAGCAGCTCCCGTGCATCCTCAATCTTCAGCTGCCCGATCTGGTGCACTGCACGCAGCCGCACCTGCTCATCGTCATCGCGCGCCATGGAGTATAAAATTTCACGCACGTCGTTATCCTGCAGGAGAATGAGGCTCGCAATTACCTGCATCCGAAAGCGCGTGTAGCGTTTCTTCTCGTCCACGCTTTTCATGTTTTCAATTTTCGTCAACGCTTCCTTCAGCACAGGCTTTGCCTCGGCTATCTGTGCCTTGCCCAGGGCATACGCGGATGAGCCGCGCACAGTCAATGGCTCCGCTTCGTCCTGAAAGAGCTTGAGCACCCGGTCTTTTAACTCTGCCGACCAGGGTGTCGTCTCGCCCAGGTATTTCAGAATACCGCTGCGGTAATCGGCGTAGGTGTCAGCCGCGTACAGCTTCTCGACCAGAAAACTCTGCAGCGAATTATCTTTGTAAATTGTGAGCAGGTGCACCGCGTCGGGTATCCGGTTGCCAGGTTTGGAGAAATCCTGTTCGCGGATCTCTTTGGTGAGTACCGGCAAGGCAGAGGCCGGTTTCTTTTTCGCAATAGCTCCCACGGTAGCAAAAAAAAGCTGTTCGTGCGTTTTGTCCGTCAGAAACCGTGCGAGCTCATCGTCGAGGTCGTTAAAAGGCGCATTGCCAATAAACTCAGCCATCTTGCGGAGCACCAGACCATCTTGTGACTTACACTTCTGCCTGAGTTCGGGAAGCAGCATCTTCTGCTCGTCAACAGTAAGCCGCCCCAGCGTATTGAGCGCATCGCGCACCTGCTGCGAATTGCCAAATTTGAGCGCATCGCGAATGCGCTGCATCAGCTCGGCCGGTGCATGCTTGCCTTTGTTATCAGACTTAGCAGCTGCAGGCGCCGTCGTCGAGGCAGGTTCCGTCCCGGTTGCCTTGTTATCGGACTGAGTTGCCTGGGAGGCGGGGGCCGCGACCGGTGCAGTGGGAGCTTTCGCTTTTTCGGCATCCTTTGCCGAACCTGGCGCCTGTGCCGCCAGGCCTGTTAGCGCGAGCCATATACCGACGAAGCTAAGATTTCTTATGCCTCTTCTCCAGCTCGGCAATGATGTCACTAAGCGACCAGCCCTGCGCCACAAGGGAAACCATGAAGTGGTATAACAAGTCGGCGCCTTCATATACTGCCTTCTGTTTATCGGCAACTTGGGCATCCAAAATATACTCAATGGCCTCCTCGCCGACTTTTTGCAGTATCTTTTGCGGCCCGGATTTAAAAAGGCTGGTCGTATAAGATCCCTCTGGCATGTTTTGCCTGCGCTCTTTCAGCAAATCTTCGAGTTCGGCGAGAAATTGTACGTTCATTTTTTGTCGTAGATGAATTTGCCGATCATTTCTTCCAGATCGACCACGGATTCTGTTTCGCTGATTTCTCCGCCGGGCTGCAGGATTTCGTCGTCGCCCCCCGGAGTAATCTTTACGAATTTCTCGCCAATAAGCCCGCGCGTACGGATCGCCGCAACCGAATCTACAGGTATTCTGACGCTCCGCTCGATACGCAGCGTCAGACGCGCGCGATTGTCTGTGAGCTCCAGCGCCGTCGCGTTACCCACCTGCACTCCGGCAATCTCGACTATCGCGCCGGGTTTGAGGCCCGAAGTGGACTGGAACTCTGCATAATAGACATGCCGGCTGTCGCCGAATACCCGCAGGCCGCCCAGCGAGAGCGCCACCCAGGCGAAACAAAACAGGCCAAACGCGATGAATAGCCCGGTATAGATCTCAGTTCGTCTCATTTTCTAAACTCCGCCTGGGGCTTTAAGCCGCTTTTTAGATGCCCGGTCAGACATCGAGCATCTTCCTTAACCAACCCCCGGCCTTTTTTGTCGCGTGTTTTGAGTCGATCACCGACTCAATTTTGCCGCCGTTGAGTACGGCAATCCAGCTGCCCACGCGAAAAATTCGGGGAATATCGTGGCTCACGATCAGCGCCGTGTATTTCAGCCGCTGCTGCGTTTCGATGAAGAGATCGTAGATGTTCTCGCTGGTCTCGGGATCGAGCCCCGTTGTCGGTTCATCAAACAGCACTATTTCGGGATTCAGTTGCAAGGCACGCGCGAGCGCAACTCTGCGCTGCATACCGCCCGAAAGCTCCGCGGGCATCTTGTGCCTCGCGTCGGCAATGCGCATCTCGGTCAGGTAGTACATCACCTGCTCTTCAATCTCCGCGCGCGACTTCTTCGTCTTTTCCACGAGGGGAAACGCGACGTTATCAAAGACATTTAATGAATCAAACAACGCCGCCCCCTGGAAGACCACGCCATAAAGCGAACGGATTTTTTTCATCTCGGTTTCGCTTAAACCCAGGATACTTTTGCCATAGACCCGGACATCGCCCGCATCAGGAGTCATAAATCCCAGAATGTATTTCAGCATCACACTCTTGCCCGAACCGCTGGCGCCGACTACGACTGTGGTCTTGCCTTTTTCTATTTTCAGGTTGAGGTCTGTGTGCACGGGCAAACCGCCCAGATGCTTATGAATACCCACGAGCTCAATAGCAATTTCGGGATTGCGTATCGAGCGCGCCATCAGATCAGTACCGCCGTGAGCAGATAGTCGAGCAGCAGAACACCGACGGAAGATACGACCACCGCGAGCGTCGTCGTGCGCGAAAGAGCGAGAGCTCCCCTGCCCGAATACTCATGTACATACAGCCCCCGAAAGGCCGTCACCGTTACAATGAAAACCGCAAAAACCAAAGATTTGACAATTGCCATACGCACTGTCGCAAAGTCGATCATATCCCGCATACTCTGGTAGTAGTCGCCCACACTGACGCCCAGCACTATACAACCTGAAAAGTAGCCCCCGAGCATGCCGCTAACAGTGAATACAAAGACGAGCAAAGGCAGCGAAATCAGCATTGCCAGCAGCTTGGGAGACACCAGATAATTGTAGATATCAACCGCAAAGCACTCGAGCGCCTCAATCTGCTCTGACAGACGCATGACGCCAATTTCCGCGCAGAGCGCAGAACCGGCCCGGCCGATGAGCAGCAGAGCGGACAGGACAGGCGCAAGTTCCGCCAAGAGGCTCTTCGCTATCAGCGAACCCAAAAAACCGTCCGCGCCAAAGCGCCGGAGCACGTGATAACCCTGCAGGCCGAGTACCATTCCGGTAAACGCACCTGTAAACAGGATGATCGCGAGCGACTGCCAGCCTATCGTATATATTTCAAAAGAAATTTTTGCTGCGCGAAAAGGGCGCTGCACTATACCACGGCATGAGCGCAGCAAGAAAATGCCGGCAGCACCAATTTGGGATAAAGTGCCAATAAAAAGCGATGAAAGCTGCAACGCGGGTAGAAGCCCAAGATCGCACGCGGGTGGAAAGTGATTTTGTATGCTGGCGTTGAAGAGCCTGTGCGCCAACTTGCCGGAGCGATTTTTCGCGCAAACCGCGTCCGCTAATCGGCAAAAATTCCTCCGCAAATCGTGCCGATTTGCTCCACGAGGCGCCAATAGGCGCGAATTTTTGCCGATTTTCCCCTATGTTCAGGCGAAACGCGGCCCCGCCTCACGCAAAAATTCGCCTTTTTGCTTTTTTGCATGAGTTAGCGCACAGGCTCTGAACATCCTGACGCGGTAATTCCCCGAGCGCATTGATTGACACCGCCGGACGGCAAGAGGGTATAGCACTTCATGTCGACCGGCGAAATTCGATCGTCCAATATATTGCGCATCGGCTCAAGCACGCTCACCGAGCTCGAAGAAAAAGTAAAAGCGCTCAGAACCATCAACCTCAACGTCAAGAAGCGTCGCTTCGTCATCGCGCGCGAAGACATAAAGTTACCCTCGGGCGAAGTCCTTGTCCCCAAAGGCAGTGATATTGATATCTCCAAGGTGATGCTGCTCAAGCGGCATTTCAAACCCGATCACGTCATCAAGACGTTCCAGCCGGACGAAGGGATTGTCCTAGTGTCAGACATGAGTACCCCTGTGGGTATTCAATTTTCAATGGACCTGGTCACGCAGGTCATGAACATCGGTGGTGGCGCCTACGAGGCATTCATTGACCGGGTAGATTCCTTCAAGGAGTTTGCCGCGCTCTACAACAAGGCACTCTTTCCTAAGCTGGCAATCGTCGGGTATATTCCAATGCAGCCGGAACGCATCAAGGAAGAGCTCGCCTTCTACCAGCTGATCGCCCGGACAGATCCCTATATCCGCATGCTGGAAATTCTGCACACGCAGATCAAGCCACAGCCGATCATACCCCGTATCCGCAACCTGGCGATCAATCCCGAAGACCGCGATTCGTGGAAGCGCTTTATTCTCGAGATCATTGCGGAATATACCAAAGCCTACTCGATTGAGGAGCGCTAGCAGGATGTTGAAAAAATACCGGGCTCGCTGCAGACGCCGCGATTTCTTAGCGAAATCGCTCGCAAAACGGCCATAAATGGCCTGTCTGCAGCTGCGCCCGGTTTCAACATCCTGGTTTATGGCTGTTTTTCAACAGCCTGCTAGCTAGCCACTGAAAAATAAAGGATACTGTTGAATTATGGTGGTATGCGTGGCGAAAATTCCTCGCCAGCGGGCTGCTCCGGGTTCCGCTTCGGCATCGCGGGCCTGCGGTGTGACCCGCTTCGGGTCTCCGTCTTCGGAGCTTGTCGAACCGTAGCGATGTCGGAATCACAAACCCCTCTCCACATCGTGGGGAGGGGTGGCCACAGGCCGGGGTGGGGTGGGCGATGTTGGCGCGCGAGCCGGTGTGACATGAGCAAAAGTACATGTGTACGATTTATTATGTTGCAAATTCCGCAATTTTTCGCCGACATTCAAACAGATGCGGTCGAAAGCCCTGCACGTTCTGCTGGTCTGTGTCATGCTGCAGGCTGCCACCTTTGCTTCGCAGGCTGAATCCGAATTTACACAGGCGCTCAGGCTTCATAACGAAAACGATCTGCTCGCCGCAGCTCAGACCTACCGGCGCGCGCTCGAGATCGATCCCACACTTGTTTCTGCCGCGATCAACCTGGCAATTATCCATGAGAAATGGGGCGAGGATGATACCGCTGAGAAACTTTATGACGCTGCGGTCCGTGCTGCCCCCAACCTTTTCTCGGCCCGCTATAACCGGGGGCAGTTTCTGCAGAAACACGGCAGACTCGCTGAAGCCAGGGCCGATTACCAGATTGCTCTGCAACTAAAACCCGATGAGGCCTCGTTACAGATCAATCTGGCGGCAATTGAAATACGCCTTTTCGAGATAACGCGCGATGTAGCGCTGCTGTCTGCCGCAGAACTGCGTCTAAAAAAAGCCGAGACGCTGCGTTCTGACAGCCCTGCCCTCTATTTCAACCGGGCTCGTCTCGCCGAACTCTCGAATGCTCCTGGAATCGCGCGCACTCAGTATCGTGAGGCGATGCGGCGCTACCCGATAGACAGCCGGGAATACCGCGCCTGTGCTCTGCGCGCCGAACGGCTCAGCCGGCAACTACGGTAGAATATTGCCGGCGGATTTGAGATCCGACCGGTTGAGCACCTCAATCTTGCGGTCTGCCCCATTGACGTAGATGGTATCTTCGTGGAAGGAAAAAAACGTATCTTCGTGCAGCGCAACTTCGGAACGTTGCAGCAGCTTCAGATCCTTGTCAAACTTACCGAGGTAGAAAGTGCCATTCTTATTGAGAATGGCATAGATCTCATTTTCGCGCACCTCGACGAAGCTGCGCCAGAAAATTTCATCTGAACCATACTGTTTATCCACAAGCGTTTCGCCGTCGAGTTTTACCAGATAGTGCTGCACAGACGTAGCGCTTTTTTTCTCGCCGATCACGACCACGTCTTTATCCACCACGTCGAACTTCCTGCCAACAATGCCTGGGTAAGGAGACTTCACCTTGATCTTGCGCGCCTTCGGATCGATGATGTAAAAATCATTACGGTACTTACCGTCGGTCGAATAGTCGCGCACCCGCAGGTAATAGAGTTTGCCGCCAAAGACGGAATCCTGCGGGCGGTTATTTTTCTGTTCCTCTTCTCGCTTCTTTAGCTCAGCTTCTTTGGCGTCGAGACGGGCCTCACGCTGCGCCGGAGTTTCGTTCTTGCGCTCGGCACGGTTCTTGTCGCTCTGTATATCCTGCCTGTTCTGCGCTATCTCCGCCTTTTTTTCTTCGACTTTTTTTTCATCGCGGGCGGTTTTCTCTTCTTCCTTTTTAAGCTCTTCTTTCTCTTTGGCAATTTCCTCTTCTTTTTTCTTTAACTCTTCGTCTTTCTTAGCCTTGTCCTGAGGATCAGGATTTTCTTCGTTCTTTTTCTTCTCTTCTTTCACGCGTTCTTCTCTTTTCGAGATTTCTTCGCGACGACGCTTTTGGTCTTCTTTCTCTTTTGCAATCCGCTCTTCTTTCTTTTTGACCTCTTTTTCCTGCAGTTTGGTGATCTGCTCACGGTCTTTAATACCCTTATCCTTCTCTTCTTTACGCACCTTGTCCATGACTTCCTTTTCGCCGATTTTTCCGGCGTCGGGCTTCTGCTCAGCGCTTAGGGGTATCACGATGCGCGATTTACCGGGCCACCCCTTGTAGCTGCGGTCAAGGCCGGCATTGGCAGCAGTGAGGTGCTTCAGAACCTCGGGCTTGTAGTGCTCTTTGAAGTAGCCGAGATTTTTGCGATAAAATCCGTTATAATAGGTCACAAACACGGCGAGAGACTTTGCCTCTGCAGGCGAATACTTGTAGCGCTCCTGCAGATAGCCGGCAAGAATACGGCGAACATTCTTTATGTGGGCAACTTTTGCGGTAGCCCCGATCACGATGATGTCTGCGTCGAATTTTTCGCTTCCCCCGCCAACCGCATGGATAACGCGATATGCACTGCCCGAGCGACCATCTTTGGCAAGGCTGACGCCAATTCCCTTGATGGTCGCGACAGAGTCGCTGCCACTGGTGTCGGGGCTGTTAATAAACGTGATACCTGACTTGCTTCGTATTTCAGTTTCATTAACCGTGAGGGCACTAACGGCAGATGACAAGTTCAGGGCGAACATTAATAAGAGGGAGATACGCTGCATACGGCGCGTCTCTCATAACCTCCTTATGTTTACAAGCGGATTTGGGATTTGGGTCTGCTTCGCTCTCCTGTTCACCCGTTTGAATGCCAAGTCGATGCACAAGCCAATGCACGGTCAGCGACAAAAAAACAACACAATGGTTAGTATTTCAGGCTACTGATTGCATCTTCCGAAATCCTGCTCAGCCTGACAATAGGCTGATTCAGAAAATTTGTAGGACAGAACCAGCTGATCATTTTTTTTCGTGCTTGGCGAAACAGCGGATTACCGCATCGTGCCCGCGGCAGGGTAACCCCTGATCTTTGGAGGAAACAAGATGAAAAAACTTTCACTCTCTCTTGCGGCATTTACCGCAGTTTCACTTGCTGCTCCGATGGCTGTTTCAGCCGGTGGCTATGGTGCTGCCGGTTGCGGTCTCGGCGCGGTGGTTATTGGGCCCAAGCCTGGCATGATACAGGTACTGGCTGCAACAACGAACGGTACGTTCGGCTCACAGACTTTCGGTATTACTACCGGTACGTCTGAATGCGGCGGCGGCGCGATTAAAGTTCAGTCAGAGCAGAGAATTTATGCCTACAACAACTTTGCGCAGCTCCAGCAGGAAATTGCACAGGGCCGCGGCGAAAGACTGCAAACCCTGGCATTCATGATGGGTTGCAGCGCGAAATCTGTCGATAAGTTCGGCGCAGTCGCACAGAAAAACTACTCACAGATTTTTACTGACAGCAAAACCGACTCAGAACTGATGCTCGAGCGCCTGCGTTCGGCAGCTCAATCTGACGCAACACTGGCCTCATCGTGCTCAGCGCTCTGATCGCCAATAACAAGAAGAGGTATAACTCATGAAAAAAGTTACAGGTATTTCACTCGCGGTTGCTTTCGCAGCAACTCTCGCTGTTCCTGCTTCAGTTTCAGCTGGCGGCTATGGCGCTGCTGGTTGCGGCCTTGGCGCAGTCGTCTTCGGCTCAAAGCCAGGCCTGATCCAGGTACTCGCGGCGACCACCAACGCAACCTTCTATAGCCAGACATTCGGTATCACTACCGGCACGTCTGAGTGTGGCGGTGGCGCTATTAAAGTCGAAGCAGAACAGAAAGTGTACGCATACAACAACTTCACACAGCTCCAGAAAGAGATCGCACAGGGCCGCGGTGAAAGGCTGCAAACTCTTGCCTATCTGATGGGTTGTGACGCAAAGGCAGTTGATGCATTTGGGGCGGCTGCCCAGAGAAACTACTCCCAGATTTTCTCAGGCAAATCAGTCGATTCAGACGTAATGCTGGAGCGTGTGCGCGCAGCAGTTCAGTCTGACGCAGCGGTTGCCTCTCAGTGCTCGGCGCTCTGAGAGTTGCACCGCAGCGGTTCATTCAAGCCGGTCTGGCCGTGGCTTTTCTCGCCACGGCCGGCCTTTCAGCAGAACACCCGATAAAACAAACACTCCGCGAACTCGCTGCACATCAATACTACACCCAAGCCAGGCAACTCAGGCTCGCGGATAGTGCTGCCTGGCGTCGCCTCATCCACTATGACAGTTTTTTGGGCAGTACACGCAGCGAAGCCCGCGATAAAACTCCCGGTGAGTTCTTTGCCTCGCCAAAGGGCGAAACAGACCCTGAAGCTGAACTCGAGGCCACGTTGGTCGCGCTGTTTACCGATATCCACAGCCCTGAACCTGCACGCTGCCGCTACCCAGCGCGTGAGCTTTTCCTGGTGCGCGAACTTAATATCGACAAGCAAAAACTGCCGGCGGTCGAATGCAGAAAGTACCGCGAATGGAAAGAGCACATATCGGCAGATTCTGCAAGCATCGTCTTTGCCAGTTTTTTCATGGGAAATCCCTCTTCCATGTTTGGACATACATTCTTGCGGCTGCATAGCACAAAACGCAATGCGCTGCTCGATTCATCCTTTAACTATGCGGCTAATGCCGAAGAAGGTAATGCGTTGATCTACGCATGGCTCGGCATGACGGGAGGTTTTCCCGGTACTTATGCGATGCACCCCTACTACGTGAAAATCAATGAATATAACGATATGGAAAGCCGGGACCTGTGGGAATTTCGTCTCTCACTCACGAGCGATGAACTCGAGTTTCTGCAGGCGCACCTGTGGGAGCTCAGTTCTGTCTATTTTCCATACTACTACCTCGACGAGAATTGCTCCTACCAGCTCCTGACAGCTCTCGAAGCCGTAAGGCCTTCCGTTACGCTCACCAATCGCTTTTCGCTTTTTGTGACTCCAACAGATACGCTGCATACCCTAAACGAAAAGGGTTTCTTCACAGGCGAGACGAGTTACCGCGCCGCTGTATTTACGCGCTATCTTGCCTTCTTTGAGAATTCGAGCCCCGAGGCTCGTCGTATCTTCGAACAGATCAAGGATAAACGCAGCCTGCCTGCCAGGAGCAGTAAAGACGATACAGCAGCAGTGGATACGCTGCTCGAATACTATAAGTACACTAACGAGTACGAAATGGCGCTGTGGAAAGCTGCGGATTTGACGCATTACAGAGAATTGCTCGCGTGGCGGTCAGGCGTCGCGGAAGATCCCGGCCTGGAGCAGTACGTTGTAGCCGAAGCAGACAAGAATCCGCTGAATGGCTTCAAATCGACCGAAGTGCGTACGGGTTATTACAGCGCCCCCGCAGGTGACGCCATCGTGGCGGGCATCCGGCCCGCGTTGCGCGAATTTCAGGATGTCTCGCTTGGCCTTTCACCCTGGTCACAAATGCAGATCATGGGCTTTTCGCTCTCGTATGCCCCCTCACTTCACCTTCTGCGTCTGGAAGAATTCAATATCGTCGATCTGGCAGCGCTTTCGCCGTGGCGCGCTCATGTGCACAAACTCAGCTACCGTCTGCGAACCGGGCTTTACCGCCATGACCAGTTCCTGCCGGTGGGAGTATCGACTCTTTCCTGGGATTCGACTGCAGGCGCTGGTCTTACTCTCCCACTCGGTAGAAATGCCGGATTCTTCATGCTGGCACAGGCAACCGGGCAGGTAGGTTCGCTTTGGCAAAATACGTTCCGCATTGCACCGTCTGCTCTGATCGGGATTAAGGCAAACTGGTCGGCACGCTTCAACTCTGTAATAAGTTACGAAATTGATTACGGCTTCGTCTCGAACAGTGTCGCGCTGCAGCGCCTCGATTTGCGGAACGCCTGGGCGTTCTGGAAAACCTGGGTCATCGAAGCGGATCTGCTATATGCCTTCGCGCGGCCGCTCGACAAAAGCGAAGACTATTGGCGGGTTTCGGTTTTTCTCAAAACCTATTTCTGATATGCGGTTTCTCCCGACAGTCTTGCTGCTCTTCTGCGCCGCATGTAATTCAGTTTTCTACCAGGGTGACAACAAGCGATGGCATCCGCCTGAGGACTTCCATATTCGCTGCCTGCGGCGGCCAATTATGGCAGCTGACGGTGAAACGCTCATGACGATGTATTGCCCGGCAAAGGGTAAGAACAGCCGCGGCGTCATCATACAGTTTCATGGCAATGCACAGAACATGAATGCGCACTACCGGTTCTTGAGCTGGCTGATCGATGAAGGTTACTCACTGGCAACTTTTGATTACCGTGGCTACGGCGAATCGACGGGCGAGAGCACGCGTGACGGGCTTAAGCTCGATGCAGAGGCATTTGTCCGCGAAGTACGCCGACGCTATAGCAACGAGCGGCGCATCTTTTACGGACAAAGCCTCGGCGGCGCAGTGCTGATGCGAGCCCTGATCGACGAAGGTCTAAGAGACGACGAGACTTACATATTTGAGGGGACCTTCCTCTCGTACCAGGCTGTAGCACGCACAGCGCTGGCCTCGCGCTGGTTTCTCTGGCCGCTACAGCCACTCGCCTGGGTACTTGTCACTGACACGCACGCACCTAATGATGGCGCATCAATTTTCGCAGGCAAACGGGTAATCCTGATCCACGGCGAGGCAGACCCTGTTGTACCGATCAGCCATGGAGAGAAGATTTCACGCACGATGCAGCAACCGCTTTGGCGCATTCCAGGGGGCAAACATCTCGACACCTGGCATATCCAACACGGCAGCCTGCGCGCGGAACTGCTGCAAAAACTGGCTCAGAACTGACAACAGCAGGTTCAGTAAGAACTCCCCTGCCGGCTTCCGGAACCTGCTCAGGCCTACTCACGCCATTCACCGGCGCCTATCAGAATGTAGCGTACCTGCGAAGCAAGTTTTTCCGTATCACCGGCCGTACAATAGCCTACCCAGTTTCCGTAGCGAAAGACGGGATACTTGTACTCAGCTATTTCCTGCGTCAGCTTGTCAGCGTAATCGTCGCTGTCATGGTGCTTTAACCAGCAGGAAGTGTTACCCCTGCCCGAATAGAACGCCAGGGTTTGCTCGCTGCGATAGGCTTCGGTAAATGCATATTCCCCGTAGCGATTGAGCTTGTTGATTGTTTCCCGAAAACGCGCCTCGCCGAGCGTGGCACTGCCAAAAATACTGCGCAGCAGCGGCAGGCCTTCTGCGGCAACTGCAGAAAAAGGCATAGCAGAGGCCAACACTGCCGCCTGGACTAGCAGGATGTTGAAAAAACCCCGTGCTCGCTGCAGACGCAGCGATTCGCGATGCGAACCGCTTGCGAAACGGCCATAAATGGCCT
>CAYOZO010000051.1:0-22163 GCA_964408405.1 uncultured Turneriella sp. | reverse complement strand
GGGTAATCAGGCCGGCTCTTCAGCGACCGCGTCGAGCAGCGCGCTGGCCGCGCTCGATGACTGTATGAGCGCAGTAAAAACCGCGCCCATGGCAAAACCCCGAAAGCGGTTCTGCGTGAAGCGACCCATGAAGCGTGTAAGCGATTCTCCAAATGCAGTCCTGATTTCCTGGCTGAAACCCTGCAGCCCGTGCAGAAAAAGCACGATCGCCGATATGACAGTAAAGGTAAACTGGACTGCTGACATAATTATTTCTCGGGCACCGGATCATCGCCGCCTTTTGCAAAGGGCTGACAGCGCAGAATACGCCACAGCGTCAGATAAAAAGCGCGGTGGAGCGGCAATTTTTCAAAGGCTTCCACCGCGTACTGCGAGCAGGTGGGGTGAAACCGGCACTGGCCGCCGAGAAACGCGGAGAACGTGTACTGGTAGAAGCGGATGAGGAAGATGAAGAATTTTCTCAGTAGAGCTTGCACCAGTCCTCACCGCACATCGAATGGCTTCAATCTCAGCCTTCGACCGTGAACGTCACCCCCGCATACTTCTGCAGGCGTTCAACCAGTGGCGCAGCAATCACTCCGCCCGGCGTAAAAACACCCCCACTTGATTGAGTCTCGGCCAGCGTGAGAGCAGCCTGCGCAATCATCTTGCTGGTCGAACCATAACCCGGGTCGCGGTCGCCCTTGACCGCAATTTGCAGACGGCGGCCGTCGGGGTATTCGCCGATATGAATAATATCAAAAAAGCCAGATTCACGCTCTTCTTTTGAAGGACCTTCGCCTGGCTTGAGACCTTTACCTGTAAATGGGTTCATTTTCGCTGCGGCATCGACGAGCGCACTCGCCGCCTCAGTGAGCGTCGTCATCATCATCTCGTCATAGACGAAATCTTTTCCGTACGGAAAGCCCAGCAAAAAATTCGTACGGTGTACGTTCTTGGTATTGATCGGCGCCATGACAAACGGCACCACCCAAACACCGGCCGAGCGGTCGTACTCGGGCATCATGCCTGAAGGTTGCGCCGGCCCTTCAAAACCCGGCGTCAGGGCGAACGGGCTATTCAGAATTTTGAGCAGCGATGGGTTCTTGATACCGGCGCGCATAACCTCTTTCATGCTCAAAAGCGTACCACCTGAAGCTCCCCCTTTCATCTTGCGCACACGGCCTTTGACGCGGGGGCAAGGTGCGCCAAAACGGCGGATCGCTTCTTGCTGCAGAAACCAGACACCCAGGTCCGAGGGAATTGAATCGAACCCGGCAGAGATCACGATGCGCGCACCGCTTTTTTTCGCCGCGTCGTCGTACGTTTCGATCATCTCGCGAATCCAGTTGGGCTCGCCGCAGAGGTCGACGTAGTCAGTGCCGGTTTCAGCGCAGGCTGCAACGAGCGGGGTTCCATACAGCTGGTAGGGCCCAACTGTGGTGAGGACAACTTTCGTGCGCGCGCACATCGCCTTGAGGCTCGCCGGCGAGGAGGCGTCTGTCTCGATAAGGGGAATATCTTTCGGCGCACCAATCAGGTCGCGCACTTCAGCAAGTTTTGCGCTATTGCGTCCCGCCATCGCCCAGTTCTTGGCGCCCTGCTGAACAAGGTACTCTGCCACGAGGCGGCCCGTGAAGCCCGTCGCGCCATAGACGACGACCTCGAATTCTTTGTTTGCCATGGGTTACAAAAGAAGTCGAAAACCCAACGCCAAGCCAATTCACCGTTTATGGCCAGATCTCTCAGTCATGCTCTTCCAGTTCGTCGAGCAATTCGCGCACCTTTGCTTTCGCTTCAGCGAGAATCTTCAGACCAGCGGGCGTGATGCGGTAGCCGCGGCGGTAGCGGCCCTTTTCTCTGCCTGGCGCCGACTTCAGGTGGCCGTCGCGCTCCATCTTGTGCAGCATCGGGTAGAGCGTGCCGTACGAGAGATCATAACCATGGCGCGCGAGCTCTTCTTTCAGGTGTTTGCCATAGACCTCTTCGTGGGCGGCGTGGTAGAGAATATGCACGCGCACGAAGCCAAAAACATAGTCACGTAGCGCAGCGCGGGCCATGTTGCTTTCGTCAGGGGTGGAATGCGGCCTGCTCTGCCAAGGATTGTTATATCCGGATGACCGCCGAGCAGTCACCCGGAAGAGAAGTGTTGACGCTCCGCCTTTATTATCGAAATCCGATATTGTAGTCTGAGATTCAGCCCTGTGCAGACGTTTTTGCCACACGAAGAAACAAAATCCACATGCAATACATCACCCGCACCATCTGGCTGGTTTCTTTAGTCTCGCTCTTCACCGACATCGCGAGCGAAATGCTCTACCCGGTCATGCCAATCTACCTGCAGACGATCGGCTTCTCGATCGTCTACATCGGCCTGCTCGAGGGAATTGCCGAAGCAACTGCTGGCCTCAGCAAGGGTGTGTTCGGGCGGTACTCAGACGTCACAGGCAAACGTGTACCCTTCGTGCGTGCCGGTTACCTTTTGAGTGCGCTGTCGAAGCCCCTGATTGTCGCAGCGACACACCCCCTCTGGGTTTTCTTATGCCGAACCGCCGACCGGCTCGGCAAGGGTGTGCGCACTGGCGCGCGCGACGCACTCCTCTCTGCCGAAACTGAGCCCGCACACAAAGGCAAGGTGTTTGGTTTTCACCGCGGTATGGATACGCTCGGTGCGGCGATTGGCCCCGCGCTCGCGCTGCTGTGGCTATGGCAGAGCCCCGGCAACTATCGCGAATTGTTTCTCTTCGCATTGCTACCTGGCCTCGTCGCTGTGGCGCTGACGTTCTTCTTGCGCGACAAGGGCAATGCGACAGGTGCGACAAGGCGCATGCAATGGTGGGATTTCCTGCGTTACTACACCTCGGCCAGCGCGACGTACCGGCACACCGTGAATGGTCTGCTGGTCTTCACACTCTTCAACAGCTCCGATGTTTTTCTGCTGCTGATTCTCAAGTGGCGGCACTTTACAGATCAGCAGGTGATCGGCGTCTATATCTTTTATAACCTTGTCTACGCACTGTTCTCCTACCCGATGGGTCGCCTCGGTGATGCCATGGGACTTAAAAAAACCTTTCTTACGGGTCTTGCCATCTTTGCGATTATCTACACATCCATTGCCTTTGCTCGCGACTTGTACGCGTTGCTTGCCCTCTTCTTTGGTTACGGCATTTACGCCGCGATGACCGATGGCATCTCAAAAGCGTGGATTACCAACCTGTGCAAGAAAGAAGATACTGCGACTGCGGTTGGCACCTACACTGCATTCGCGAGTCTTGCCACGATGCTCGCGAGTTTCACCGCCGGTCTCATCTGGAAACTCGTGTCCCCCGAAGCAACGTTTCTGGTCGCGGCGGCGGGCGCTGGGTTGGCGGGGGTTTATCTGGCGTTAACCCCACCCCCGACCCCTTACCTGTCAGGGGAGGGGAGGCCGTAGGCGGGGAAGGGTTTGCGGATAATGAAAACCAAGCTCCTCAGCATTCTCGGTCTCTTCACCCGCCTCGGCATCACGGCCTTCGGCGGCCCGGTGGCGCATATTGCTTTGATGCGGCATGAGTTTGTGGCAAGGCAGAGCTGGCTCACGGACGAAAAATTTGTTGAACTCATTGGCCTCACCAACCTGATTCCGGGGCCGAACAGCACTGAGATGGCAATTCACCTTGGCTATGAACGCGCCGGCTGGCGCGGCAGCGTTCTTGCGGGTCTTGGGTTTATTGTGCCGGCAGTGCTCATCACGCTCGGCATTGCCTGGTTTTACGGTGAATACGGTACGCTGCCCGCGGTGCGCTCGATGCTTTATGGCATCAAGCCGGCGATTATCGCGGTGATTGTGTTCGCGATTCTGCCGCTCTTCAGGACTGCAATCAATACCTATGGCAAGTCTGCGGCGGCGGCTCTGACATTTTTACTCTGCTTGATAGGTATGAACGAAGTACTGCTTATGCTGGGTGCAGGAGCGATCTTCGCCGTCGCGAGGCAGATCGCTCAGGGCAGGGCGACCCGGGGCCTTCAGGGTATGGTGCCGGTTTTTCTGCTGCAGCCGTTTTTCGCCGGCGCTGCCACAAACCTCAACGTGAAACTCTTTCTGATGTTTCTCAAGATCGGTTCGATTCTGTACGGCAGCGGCTATGTACTCTTTGCCTTTCTCGACGCTGAACTCGTGACCAGGGGACTCCTGTCGCGTGCACAGCTGATGGACGCAGTCGCTGTCGGGCAAATCACCCCCGGCCCGGTCTTTTCGGCCGTTACCTTTATCGGCTACCTGATCGGCGGCACCAGTGGGGCGGCAGTTTCCACAGTCGCCATTTTTTTGCCGTCGTTTGTCTTCGTCATCGCGACCCATTCGGTTCTGCCGAGGCTGAAGAAGTCGGTGCTGTTCTCTGCCTTTCTCAGTGGCGTCAACGCTGCCTCGCTGGCGATCATGCTTTACGCGCTGGTCGCGATGTCGCGCGATACATTCACCCATTGGTCGGCATTTGCCATCGCGGCGGTAGCCAGCGCCGGCCTCTACTTTTTCAAGAACCTGGGCAGTACCTACGTAGTTGTCTTTGGTGCCCTCGCTGGGCTTTTGATTTCACACTAAGCCGGTTGAAACGCGGCGGGTGGAGGGAAGCGGTCGTTATATCAATTTGTTGTCCTGCGTTTCAGAAACTCGCGTAGTTCAGCGTAATCCATTGGCTTCGCGTAGAGAAAGCCCTGCAGGTAATCAACCCCTTCATGCTCGAGCCAGGTGGACTGCTCGGCGGTCTCAACCCCTTCGGCGACAAGGTGCAGCTGCAACGCCCGGCCGAGCGCAACGATCGATCGCACAATCGACTGGTCGTTGACCGAATGTGGCAAACCGTCGACAAAGGACTTGTCGATCTTGATTTTCTGCACGGGCAACAGCTTGAGGCGCGACAGCGAAGAATAACCAGTACCAAAATCATCGACGCTGATGCCGATGCCCATGTCGCGCAGGCGTGTGAGCTGCTCGTTGATGAGGTCAAAGTCACGCCCGATCAACTCTTCGAGCACCTCGACCTCGAGAATATTGCCCGGCAGGGCATGCTCGCTGAGCAGGTTGTGTATTTCGCCCGCAAGTGCGCTGCTATACAATTGGTCGGCCGAAAGGTTCACCGATACTCGGCCTACGTCGAGGCCTTCTCGCAAGAGTCTTGCCGCATCACCCAGCGCCTGCCGCAGCATGGCTCGACCGAGCTCGCGCGTCTTGCCAATCTCCGTCATGAGCGACATGAATCGGGAGGGACTTAAGAGACCCAGTTCTGGATGCTGCCAGCGCACGAGCGCCTCGACCCCGCTATAGAGTTTTTCCCGCGCGTTAAATACGGGTTGATACCAGGCGACAAACTGCCCTTCTGCAAGACCCTGGTGAATCTGCTCGACCATGCGCGTCTTGTCCTGCAGTTCGCGGTAACCCCGTTCCGTGAAAACTCCCACGCCGCCCTTGTTGTCGCGCTTGGCATTTTTGAGCGCGATCTCAGCAGCCAGAATGGGATCGGGTATTGTCGTCTGCCCGGGTGTATGCAAATAGACGCCGGTAGTGCCGCTGATACGAACGCGCGCGCCATATTCGGTCTCAATGGTTTCTTCGATGATCGCGCGCGCTGCCTTCTGAAAATTTTCTACGCTGGCGTCATCGGAAAGAGGGGAAAGCCAGAAACCGATAATGTCTCCGCTGATTCGACCAGTGATGCAGTCATGCGAGCGGCAAACTGCGAGCGCCCGTTCACCGAGCGAGCGCAGTACGCTGTTGGCTATCACCTGGCCGAACTTGTCGTTGATCGCTGTGAAGTCGTCCAGCCCGAGCAGTACGAGCACATGACGGTCTGTGGGTCGCTCGGCCATGTCGCGGAAGATGCGGTGCTGGAAAGACCGCCGGTTGATCAGCCCGGTGAGGCTGTCGTATTGTTCGAGGAACTGGTTATACCGCCGCTCTTCTTCCCAAAGGTCTTGTTCCTGAATCGCCGAAACGGCGTCTGCTGCGGCTGCGGCGAAAGAGATGTCGAGCAGCGACCAGTTGCGGATTTTCCCCTCTGCCTCGAGGCACAGCACACCGGCAAGCTTGCCACCGGCAAAAGTCGGGCAATCGAGCAGTGAATAGATATTGAGCGGCCTGAGATAACTCTCTAAGAATTCTGAGGTTCGGCTATCTTTTCGGGCGTCGTCGGCGTTGATGATGCGATCGCTGTGCATGGCGGCGAAGTACTTTGGATAATCGCTCGATCGAAATACCGCGCCCCGGCTGAAGTGGTGTTTGCCCCGCTCATATTGCAAGAGGCAGGTTATGGCGTCCTGAACTGCATTCATGCGCCAGAGACCGGCGCGAGCAATATCGAGCTCATTCGCGGCGAATTCGAGAATCTCTTGCAGTTTCTCCTCTGCCGATTTGCCCTGGCTCTCTCTGCCATAGCGTATCTGCATCAGGCGCTGGTGCCGCGCAGCGAGCGTCCTCAAGTTTGCCGAATCGAATGGCATCGGGCCGTTCCTATCAGCACATGGTTATTCTGTAAACCGTAATCGTTGCTTCAGTTGCGCGGCAGGCGGCGCAGTGCCTGCCGCAGGTCGGCACAAAGTTCAGAAAAGTCGAGCTCCGCCACTTCTTTGCGTGGCACAATCGCGATATCAAAACCAGCAGGGTTTGCGCGCCCCTCTTTCAGCGTCAGAAAGAGCGCCTCGCGCAGGCGGCGTTTGATACGATTGCGGACCGTTGCCGGCCCCAGCCTGCTGCTGACGGCAAACACGACCCGCAGTGGCGGAACAGAATCTGTGGTGTTGTCAAAACGCAGCATCAGGTGCCGGCCGAAGGACTTTCGGCCGTTCTTGAACAGGTGATCGATGCGGCTTTTGCGTTTGAGAGAAGTGAAGTAGCGGGAGCGCTTTAAAGAAATCGGTGTCTCTGACACCGATTATCTTTTGACAATATCCCAACGGCGGCGTTCGTCAGAAACAGTCAGTTTCCAGCGGCCTTTTTGGCGGCGGCGGCGCAGAACATCACGGCCCTCGGCTGTCGCATTGCGCGCACGGAACCCGTGTGTGCGGTTACGTTTCTTGTTTGCGGGCTGCCATGTCCGTTTCATGGGTGCAAATCGGGGCGTGCTGACAGGGTGTAAAGCGCAAGTGTACGGTTGCAGCAGAAGCTGCTATGGAATTCCATAGCTAGCAGGCTGTTGGAAAACAGCCATAAAGCAGGATGTTGAAACCGAGCGCAGCTGCAGACAGGCCATTTATGGCCGTTTTGCGAGCGATTTCGGCACGAAATCGCGGCGTCTGCAGCGAGCACGGTTATTTTCAACATCCTGCCAGACGGCGCGACTGCCAGGCGAGCAGGTCTTGATTATGTCACATCAAGTGACCAAGCGTGGAGCCCTTTGCAGTGCACCCCGGGGGCTAATTTCCGAGTTCTGGCAGGGAGTCAAAGTTTTAGAGAGGCACAGTCCCGTAAGCGACTGTAAGAATATCTACCGAGGTATCGCTGACTATTTTGTAAACAATGCGGTAATTTTTTGTGAAAAACTTCGCGCACATCCTCGCGGTTAAATTCCGGCACAATGCGACCAATCTGTGGCATCGTCTCCAGAATTTTGGTTCTTTTGACTATGCTGAGTACCGTTTGTCTTGCGTAAAAGGACGAATCCTGTGCGATGCGTTTGTAAGTTTCGCGCAAACGCTTTTCGGCTTTGTCCGTCCATTGGACGTTTACCATTTCTCTATGCGTTTGAGGAGTTCTTCGGTTGTTATGGTGCGGCTAGCTTCTGAATCGGCGAGGCCTTCAAGCAGCTGATTAACGAAATCGACCTTTTCCATGATGTCTTCGGCGGAAGCGTTGTCCGGTAGCTTCTTAATGACTTCGATTGTTGCTTCTTTGAGAGACATGGCCTTGAATTAAGATATCAATATGCTCTGAATTGTCCACGAAAAAATGACGGAGCCGTTAAACCATGATTCTGCGCGCATCAGCTGACCTTTTCCAAATTCGCTCGACGCCGTGGGCAGCCATGAATCAGACTGGCACGGCGACAAGTTTCCGTATGGCTCGATCGGCATCGACGCCAACCTGCGCCTGCTGATGGATCTGGGTCATATCCGCCATGTCGAACTCGATCAATACCCGCAGCAGCACGCGTACATTATCGCGCAGGCCGGTGATGGCGTCGAATGGGTTGGCAGTGCCCGTCAATAGTAGGCAATCAGCGTCAGGCTGAGCGTGAAGCAGGCGAGCGCCAGCATGCTGAGCAGGATATCCCGCAGCTTCATGGCCGGCTTGTGTATGACTTTTTCGTTTTGCATAGGATGTCCGGGCTTTCGCCGTTCGATACTGGGTTAGACGTTTAGGAACCCCGCCCTACGACAAAAATCCATTTGCTGCGAACCGTCTTTTTATACGGTTGACGGCGCAATGCCGGCGTACAGGCGCGTGGGGGAGTTTTTGCGTTTTCGGTTCAGGCACGTAACCGAAGCAGCTCCCACTGTATCGTATGTTCAAACCCACGACCATCGCTCTTGCCGCCATCGTTCTGTCTGGCGTCGTGCCCGCGCAGAAAACCGGTAGCGAAGACAAGGCTCGCAAGCCGCTGCTCGGGGTGGTGCATACGCAGGCCCCGCGCGGTGTGCGCATCGAAAAGGTGATGCCAAACTCTGCGGCTGAGCGCGCGGGACTTCAGGTGGGGGATATCATTCTCTCGGTGAACGGTGTAGCGATTCGCGATCCGAAGCAGCTCTTCAGCGAAGTGCAGCGTTACCAGGCCGGATCAGTCGTTGCCATCGAATACGAGCGTGCAGGCAAAACAAGCCTCTTACAGGTTGCCCTCGGAGAACGGCTCGACAGCGCGAGTCTGGTCGGTCAGAAAGCTGCGGAGTTCACGCTGCCACAATTCGGCGTTGCAAAACCTTATACTCTTTCGCCCGGTAAAGTAGTCATCATCGATTTCTGGGCAACCTGGTGCGCCCCCTGCGAACCTGTCCGGGAAGCGCTCGAGGACTTCCAGCGCACCCACCGGCGTTCGGACATCGTAATTGTCGGCATCACGCAGGAAGATGAAGACACAGTGCGCTCCTTCGTTCGAAAGAAGGGAGCCGAATACCCGATCCTCATGGACGAGAAGGGCGTGGTCGCGACGAGCTATGCCGTCGCAGGTTACCCGACGCTCGTCGTTATCGACAAGCAGGGCATCGTGCGCTTTGCCGGGTTTGCCGCGAATGGCGGTTTGGAAGAGGCGTTGCTGGTGGCGGAAAAGTTAAGCCGCACATAGACGATGAAGCCAAAGCGGATCGAGAATCCCAGTGCCGCGAGCCTGGGTTTTTTGCAAAAACTTATCGACTCGGTTGCTGCGATTGTCCGTATACGCTCCGACGATTATGTGCTGACGCCGGCGATCCGGCAGCTGGACATAAAAGGGGAGCGCATAACTGCCCGAGTGCAGGGAAGCCTTAACTATAAAGTCCGCCTGGATTCCGCACGCAATACGGTGGAGTGCGACTGTCCGGCTCCCAAGCCCTGTAAGCACATCATTGCGGTAGCGCGAGTGGCCGGTGAGGTTCTCTCGAAAGAGATTGTGTCAAACCTCGCCGAAGATTCGTGCCGGCTTAAGGTGCGCTTTACCGGAAACAATATTGTCGAGATCGCGGTTGTCAGCCCGGAAGGGCATTGGTTGCCCCTGACGATGGATACTATCGATAAGTTACAGAAACCACTGAGGCAACATCTGCAGGTCGCGTTTACCAGACCCCACGCCCGGTCTTTACAAGCCCTTTCCTACGCAGAATTTGCGAAACAATTTCTGCCTGTACTCGCACAGACCGATGGAATCGAGTTCTATTTTGGTACCGCAGACGCTCCCACGCGCTGTGCGGGAGTGGTCACCGCCAAGGGAGAACTGAGGGAAGCAGACAGGTACCAGGCCGAAGATAAACTGTTTTTAGAAACGCATGGATTTCGCTACGTGCGCTTCTTTACCTACTTTCATGCTATCGAACCCGTCACCGGAGAGCGTATTGACTTGAAATGGTCGCTTAGCCACCCGATTGTGAAACGCGCTGCTGACGGCAGCTATTTCTACGTCATTTGTGCGCCGAAGAGCCGCGATGCGCTGCCACCCCGATGCGACCTATTGGTATTACAAGAAATGCCGAATAATCCCCATTTGCAGAAATGGCAGCACGCGCTTTCGACTATGGCCACCTTCGGGCCGCGGCTTGTGCTCTCGGTTTATGGCATCGAACACGAAACGACCGGCAGATTTTCTATGGAAGCCAGTCTCGAAATTGCCTACGCGCGCGACGCAGCGGATCTCAGAGATCATGAAGGGGGAGCGGAAATTGCCGACGGAGCAAAGCCCATATTTACGATCGCACTCCATTCTCCCAAATATTTAGAGCCTGAAACCGAAATTGTTGAGCACAAGACGGGCGTACTGATTTTACGGCGCATGCGCGAAGAGATGATGCTTGTTATGCGCGAGCTGCCTGTCAAGACCAACCGCAAAGGCAAACTGCGCATCGCAAAGACGAATTACCAGCAGTTTTTCGCGGAAACCGTAGCGCTCTGCAAGCAAGCAGGCATACTCGTCCGTCTGCACAATAATATTGTTGGCCTGCTCGCCAAACCACTTGCACTGCTGGAAGTCAAAGGTTCTTCTGGCATCGACTGGTTCGAAGGCCGTATCAATTCGCCGCTCATTGAAGAAGGCCACCTGCCTGAAATCCTGCGTGCTTACCGTAAGAAAGAAGAATGGGTAAAATTGAAGAACGGTAACTGGTTGTCGGTGCAGGGTTCAGGCATCGCCGATGTGCTGAAATCCCTCGACCGGCTGGGACTCACCCCCAATGCCGATGGCACCATCGGCAAAATTTCGTTCGCGCAGCTTGCAAGCCTCGAAGCCGAAAAAGAACTGCAGCTGAGAACCGAAGCCGGCGCCGAGGTCGCACAGCAGAAGTTCCGCAGCTTCATCGATAGCCGTGTCCCCAAAGTTCAACCCGCAAAAACACTCAAGGCGAAGTTGCGACACTACCAGCTTGAGGGCTTCCGCTTTCTGCTGCGGCTTTATCAGGCGCGCACGGGCGGTATTCTGGCCGACGACATGGGCCTCGGCAAAACCGTGCAGGCAATCGCAGCAATGGATTACCTCACCCCCCGGCCCCCTCTCCATTCACATGGAGAGGGGGGGAAAGAGCACCTTCCGAAATCATCGGCAAAAGGCGTTCTGGCTCCCCTCTCCACATCGTGGAGAGAGGCTGGGGGTGAGGCGCGAAAATTTATTGTGATCTGCCCGCTCGCGGCCCTCGGCGTCTGGGAATCAGAAATTCAAAAATTCTCCCCAAAGCTTTCTGTCTATCGCTGGCATGGGCCACAGCGCTCGGAAAGATACGCCGAGAAAGCGAAGGTAATTCTGACCACCTTTGGCACCTTCTCGCTCGACGCCAAAAAGCTCTGCGCCATTCAATGGACGATGGCCTTCATTGATGAAGCGCAGTTTATCAAGAACTTTCGCAGCCGCGCGGCGCGTGAGCTCAGAAAACTTAGCGCAGAGTCGATTATCTGCCTTACCGGCACGCCGCTCGAAAATTATCTCGAAGACCTCTGGGCGCTGTTCGACCTGATTTTTCCCGGCTACCTCGGTACGGCGCAGAGTTTCAAAGACGCCTACGGTGGCCACCTCGACCTCAGGGACCGTGAAGGTTTACTGAAGAAAATCCGCCCGTTCATGCTGCGCCGGCGCAAGGCAGACGTACTGACCGAACTACCCGAAAAAACCGAAATGGTCGTGAAGGTGCCGATGACGCGCGAGCAGGCGAAGGTCTACGAGGCCGCGCGACAGCGCGCGCTCTCGACCTTGGGGCAGAAGGGCTCGCCGCTTTTTGACCTGCTGCGCCACCTGACTTCCCTGCGCCGCATCGCCTGCCATCCGTATCTCGAAGATGAGAAGACTGACCCTTTCCATTCGGGCAAGTTCGAGTATCTCGATGGCCAGATTCTTGAGCTGTCGATTGCCGCCGAGGGCGTGCTTGTCTTTAGCCAGTACACGTCTGTGCTGCGTGTCTTTAAGCAACTACTGCAAAAGCACGGCATCGAGCCGCTCTACCTCGACGGTCAGACGTCTGAGAAAAGCCGGCGCTTGCTCGTTGAAAAGTTTCAACAAGGGGGAGCGAAATTTTTTCTGATCAGTCTCAAAGCAGGTGGGACGGCGCTCACCCTGACGCGGGCCGATACCGTGATCCACCTCGACCCGTGGTGGAACCCGGCGGTCGAGAACCAGGCAACAGACCGCGCGCACCGCATTGGCCAAAAGAAGCGCGTGATTGTGTACAAGCTGATCAGCGAGGGTACAGTCGAAGAAAAGGTGCTCACGCTGCAGGCGCAGAAGCGCGAACTGTTCAACGACCTGATCGACGACAGTCCGGCAGCGGCGAAACGTATCTCGCGCGACGACATCGGCGAACTCTTGCGTTAGAGTGCGCATCCGCTTTACGTGACAACTTCTCTCCCGGCACAGTATACCATAGGATATGGCTAACTCCCGGCAGCTGATACAAAACCGGCCCAACCAGTCTGAACACCGCGAGCACAAGCCTGAGCGCGCGGGTTGGCGGCTTCGCCTGCACGAAATTGTGTACGAATCCGATACCCTGGCCGGCCGGCTGTTCGATTTCGGCCTGGTTGCTGCTATCCTCGCGAGCGTGCTGGTTATCATGCTCGAAAGCGTCAGGAGCATTGAAGCGAACTGGCATTTTGAGCTGAAGGCGCTGGAGTGGTTTTTCACTGTTGTCTTCACCGTAGAGTACGCGCTGCGCTTGGTTTCGATTACTAAGCCGCTCAAGTATGCTTCGAGTTTCTTCGGGCTCGTTGACCTTGTGGCGATACTGCCAACCTGGCTCAGCATCTTTCTGCCCGGAGCACAGTATCTTCTGTCTGTACGGGTGCTGCGTTTGCTGAGAATCTTCCGGATTCTCAAGCTCGCGCACTACCTGTCACAGGCTGAAATCCTGCGCCGCGCGCTGGCGCAGAGCCGCGGCAAAATTACCGTATTCCTTATGACAGTGCTCACGATTGTCATTATCGTCGGTTCGCTCATGTACGTCATTGAAGGTGAAGCTAATGGCTTCACGAGTATTCCGCAGAGCATCTACTGGGCCATCGTGACGCTGACCACTGTCGGTTACGGTGATATTTCGCCGAAAACCCCGCTCGGCCAGACAATGGCCTCGCTGGTCATGATCATGGGGTACGGCATTATCGCCGTGCCCACAGGTATCGTCACGGCGGAGCTAACGCAGATACGGCACAAAGAAGTCTCGGGGCAGGCATGCCCCGCGTGCAGCCTGCAGGGGCACGACACCGACGCAAAGCACTGTAAATACTGTGGAGAAGAGCTATGAACTATGAAGAATTAAAGAAACTCGCACTACTCGTTGCCTCATTCGCTGTTTTTTTTATCATTGATTTTCGGGAACTCTACGGGCAAAAGGCGGTGCTTGAAGGCGTCCTGCTGCTGCAGGATTATATTCGGGAACACACACTGACATGCCTCGTGCCCGCGCTCTTCATTTCAGGCGGTATCGCTGCAGTAATTTCACAGGTTTCGGTGATCCGTTTCTTTACCACCGGGGTTAAGCCATACCTTTCCTACAGCGTGGCATCTGTTTCGGGTACCATTCTCGCGGTGTGCAGTTGCACAGTGCTGCCGCTCTTTTCAGGCATTTACCGGCGCGGTGCGGGGCTTGGCCCGGCGGTAGCGTTTCTGTATTCGGGCCCGGCTATCAATGTGCTGGCGCTGGTCTTGACTGCGCGCATACTCGGCTGGCAACTCGGTGCGGCGCGATTGGGCTTTTCGGTTTTTTTCGCGGTGCTTATTGGCCTCTTGATGCAGGTTCTGTTCCGCACCTCTGAAGCCGAAAGAGTGCAGGCATTGCAGCTACCGCCCGCAACGGCAGAAAAGCCACAATGGAAGAACATTGTCTTCTTTGCTTTAATGGTTGTAATCTTGCTCGTGGCCACCATGCCAGAACTCAGGACAGCGGGCATTTACGATGAAATCCACCGCCTACGCTACACACTGGCGCTGGCGCTCACCGGGTTTCTCGCAGCAGCCTCTTTTTACCTGCTCACCAGCGATGAACGTCCAAATTGGCTGCTCGAAACCTGGGCCAATGCAAAACTGATTGTTCCGTGGCTCTTTGTGGGAGTTTTTTTTGCGGGCGTTGCTTTGGGCCGACCGGGCGAAGATGGGCTCATACCCAAGCGCTATATTGCCGCGTTGGTGGGCGGCGAATCCATTGTCGCGAATTTAATCGCCGCGTTCTCGGGTGCGCTGATGTATTTCGCGACACTCACGGAGGTGCCGATTGTCCAGGGGCTTGCAGCCTCCGGGATGGGTAAAGGTCCGGCGTTATCGCTGCTGCTTTCCGGCCCGGCGCTCAGCCTGCCCAGCCTGCTCGCGCTCAACAGCATCATGGGTTTCAAGCGCACTGCCACGTATTTTGCGCTGGTGGTTACTTTTTCGTCGCTCGCGGGCTGGGCCTATGGCAACCTGCTTTGAGGCCGCTTTTCAATATCCTGCTTGCAATAGATTGTTTTAGATCACGGAGGAAGTATGAAAATAAAGGTATTGGGTCCCGGCTGCGTGAATTGCCAGCGTTTGCATGATTTGACTGTCGAGGCTTTAAAGGAACTGAACTTGCAGGCCGACCTCGAGTATATCAAAGACCCGGAGATTTTCGGCAATTACATAATGACCACGCCGGGGCTTGTCATCGACGAGAAGGTTGTGCACCAGGGCAAACCGACGCCATCAAAGTCACAGATTAAGGCCATGCTGACCGCAGCGCAGTGATTGGCGGGTACAGAGCCTCATGCGCCAACTTGCCGCAGCGATTTTTCGCGCAAGCCGCGTGCGCTGATCGGCGGTGAGTTGCTCGGCCAGGCGGCTAGTTTGAATTCGACGGCATGGGCTGTGTGTGGCGTCAGGCCGCTGCGTTGGGCATGAATGATGCCGATGTAGTAAACGGGAGAATGAACCATGCAGGGAGCAGGACGAATGACAAAATCAGTAATGGTATCTGCAGGCAATGATAACGAGTGTCTTGCGATCTTCGACTTTATAGATTAACCGGTGCTCTATGTCAATTCTTCTCGACCAATACCCCTGCAATTGGTGCCTCAAGGGTTCAGGTTTGCCTAAGCCTTCGTATGGGGATCTTTTAATCTCTTTTATGAGGTCGTTGATCTTCTTGAGCGTCTTTTTGTCCTCGGCCTGCCAGTAAAGGTAATCGGACCAGGCTGCATCGGTAAAGAGGACATTCATCAGGCAATCTTGGCTTGCCTGACTTTGCCAGATTTATGCTGCGCAATGGATTTTTTGAGATGCTTTGCATTGGCCTCTGTCGCCAGAAGATAGTTTGTCTCTTGCAGCGCATTAAACTCATCGAGCGACAGCATCACCACGTTCTCGTCATTCTTACGGGTGATGATGAGAGGGTAATGCCCCGAGTAGACGTCATCCATGTATTTTTTCAGGTTCTTGCGCAGATCACTATAGGACACAGCTTCCATACGTACAGTTTATTGTACAATCTGCAAGTTGTCCACTATTTATCTGAGCGATAACATCCTCACGGTACAACCAACTTCCGCCTCTTCCACAGAAAATACACCGGAGGATAGATCACGAGTTCGAGTATAAAACTCGTGAATAGCCCGCCCACCAGGGGGGCGGCAATAGCCTTCATGACATCGGATCCGGTCGCCGAAGAGAACATGATCGGTAACAGGCCGCAGAACGCTGCGAGCACGGTCATCATCTTCGGCCGCAGGCGGTGTACTGCTCCTGCATAGACCGCTTCTTTCAGGTCACGCTCGTTGTGGATTTTCTTCTTGCGCGCTTCATATTCGAGATCGAGATACATGAGCATGAAGACGCCTGTCTCGGCATCTAGGCCCATGAGCGCGATTAATCCCACCCAGACGGCAACCGAGATCTGTATGCCCATCGCCGTCAGCAGAAGCAGCGCGCCGAGCATCGAGAACGGCACGGCCAGCATGACAATGCCCGTTTTAATCCAGGAGCGGGTATTGGCGTAGAGCAAGAAAATAATCAGCATGATGGTGATCGGGACGACGATGAGCAACCGGTCGCGTACCCGCAGGATATTTTCGTACTGGCCGCTGAGAGCAATCGCCACGCCTTCGGGCAGGGGTTTCAGTTTTTCCAGCTCGGTTTCGATACGCGTAGCGAGCCCGCCAATGTCAGCGCTGCTGGTATCGATGAACACGTAACCTGTGGGAAAACCGTTCTCGTTGCGAATCATACCGGGTTCAGTCTTGAGTGAGACGTCGGCAATCGCAGCAAGCGGCACCTGCCCCCCGCCGGGAATACTCAGCGGTGCGCGCTTGAGTTTTTCTACTGAGTTACGCCAGTCGGCACCATAGCGCACGATTACCCCATAGCGGTTAACACCTTCAATCGTCTGCGTAATCTCTTCGCCACCGAGCGCGGTGCGTACAAAGAGCTGCACATCATCGATCGAAAGACCGTAACGCGCAATGTCGAGACGACGCGGTACAATATCGACGAAGTAGCCGGTAGAAGTGCGCTCGGCAACGACGCTGCGTATGCCCGGCAGAGTTTTGAGCAACTGCTCGGCCTTGACCGCCAACGTATCAATATCTTTCACCTCGCGCGCCTGTATCTTGAGACCGAGAGGCGTACGCATACCCGTCGAGAGCATATCGACGCGCGCACGAATCGGCATCGTAAAAGCGTTGGTGAGTCCCGGCAAGCGCAATGAGGCATCGAGTTTAGCAATAAGCTCCTCTTTGGTTTTGACGGTCCACTGCGAACGGGGCTTCAGCATGATGTTCGTCTCGAACATGGAGAGCGGCGCGGGGTCAGTCGCCGAATCGGCACGACCCGCCTTGCCGAACACGCGCTCCACCTCGGGGTGAGAGGCAATGATCTGATCGGTCAGCTTCAGCAAGCGCGCAGCTTCTGTGGGAGCGATCCCCGGTGCTGTGACCGGCATGTAGAGCAAAGATTCTTCATAGAGCGCAGGAAAAAATTCATGCCCAAGGTTGAGATAAAGCGGAACCATCGAAAGCATCAGCACCACCGCGCCGCCAATGATGCGCTTCGGGTGCGCGAGTGTATAACGGCAAACCGGCCCGTAGAGTGCAATGAGCCGGCGGCTAATGGGGTGGTTTTCTTCTGGGTGGTATTTGCCGACGAGCAAGGTGTGTGTGATGCGCGACCCCATTCCACGCAGGGCCTTCGGTACAAAACCCCTCCCCCAGCCCCTCCCCTGATCCAGTGGAGGGGTGCCGTAGGCGGGGTGGGGTTCTGATTCCAGGCTGGCCTGCGGCGGTCGCGAGAAAAGCATACGCATTGCGGGGTCAACTGTGATTGCCATGAAGGCAGCGACAGCCATCGCGAGATTTTTCGAATAAGCCAGCGGTTTAAAGAGCCGGCCTTCCTGGTCGACCAATGTGAAAATGGGCAGGAAAGCTACCGCTACCACCAGCAGAGAGAAAAAGACCGAAGGGCCGATTTCGAGTAGGGCTTCGAGGCGTACCTTGTGGTAGTCTTCTTTCATGCCGTTGCGCTGCCACTCTTCGAGTTTCTTGTAAGCGTTCTCGACCTCGACAATAGCGCCATCGACCAGGACACCGATAGATATCGCAATGCCTGCAAGCGACATGATGTTTGAACTCACGCCAAACAGGTTGAGCGGTATGAAAGAGACCAGCACGGCGATCGGTATCGTCAAAATCGGTACAATCGCCGAAGGAAAGTGACCGAGAAAGATGAGGATCACGAGCGCGACGATCAGCATTTCTTCGATCAGCTTGACCTTCAGGTTAGAGATGCTGTGCTCAATGAGCTCCGAGCGGTCGTAAACAGGCACAAGCTCAATACCCTCGGGCAGAAACTTTTTCATCTCTTCGACTTTCTGCTTCACGCGGTTGATGACTTCGTAAGCGTTCTCGCCCTGCCGCATCACCACCACGCCCGAAACAGCGTCGCCTTCACCCATTAAATCGGTCACGCCGCGCCGCAGCGCCGGAACTTCGGTCACGGTCGCAATCGAACGAAGGGTTACTGCATTGCCCGCTTCGTCGGTGCCGACGCCGATCTGTTCCATGTCGGCTTTGCTCTTTAGGTAACCCTGGCTGCGCACCATGTACTCGGCGCCACCGATCTCGAGCAGGCGGGCGCCAGCCTGCGAGTTGCTGCCGCGCACCTTGTCGATCACCTGGTTCAGCGAAATTCCCGCAGCGCGCAGGCGCACCGGATCAAGCGTGATTTGGTATTGTTTCTGAAATCCCCCGACGCTTGCGACCTCGGCGACACCCTGCACCGACAACAGCTGATACTTGATGGTAAAATCCTGCAGCGAACGCAGGCGCTCGAGATCGTTTTTACCCGTTTTGTCGCGCAGCACATACTGGTAGACCCAGCCGAGTCCCGTCGCGTCGGGCCCGAGCTCAAGCCGCGCATCGGCCGGAATCAGCGTGCGTATGCGATCCATATATTCGCTGATGCGCGAGCGCGCCCAATAGAGGTCAGTCGCATCGTCGAAGATAACGTAGACGAACGACGTGCCATAATCCGTTACGGCGCGTATCGTCTTCACTTTCGGAGCTCCCATCAATGCACGCACGATTGGTGTTGTGACCTGCGCTTCAACGACGTCAGGACTTCTGTCCCAGCGCGTGAAGACTATAACCTGCGTATCTGAAAGGTCGGGCAGAGCATCGAGGCGGATTGTCTTCGTGGCATACCACGCGCCAAGAGTCAGCACGAGGGTGAGAAACAGCGTCAGCGCGCGGTTCTCGGCCGAGAAGGTGATGATTCGGCGAATCATCAGTGACTCCCGTGCTGTGAATGGCCCACTGCATCACCCAGACGCAGCTTCGCTTCGGAATCGAGCAGGAAGGCCGACGAGATCGCAACTTCATCGTTCGCAGTAATTCCCGAAACCAAGGCAAAGTCGTCATTGCCGCCGAGTACACGCACGGCGCGCGGCTCGAATTCCGTGGGTGATACTTTCACGAAGACAATTTGGCGTGCACCCGTATCGAGCACGGCTGAGCGTTCGATACTCACTCCGCTGCCTGCGCGGATGTTGAGTTCTACTGTCACTGCCATCTGCGCAGTGAGCTCGCCGCGATCAGAGACGAGTGCGCGCGCCGAAAGGCTGCGATTCTTCGCATCCACCAGGCTGCCGATCGCCGTAATTTGCCCGTGCCACACCTTGCCGGGAAACGAAGGCGCAGTCACTTTCACGGCCATGCCCTTGCGCACGAGTGCAAGGTCTGCTTCAGAGAGTCTAAGCGTAATGAGCGCCTTACCGCCACCACTGCCGGTGATCAGGCGCGAGGCTGCAGTTTCTGACCGCGCATACTGCGCAATCTCGTCATTGCTGACCCCAAGTTGACGCAGGCGCAGCACGGCGCTCTGCGTCAGGTTGCCACCGACTGAACCTTCGAGCATGTGCGCGGCCGCTGCGAGTTGCCGGTACTCAATGATTGCCGCGTAAATTTCGGGCTCGTACGCCACCTGCCCGGCAAGCTGCAGCGTGAGCGAGAGTTTACGCTCCTGCGGTTTTGCGGTCGTGATGCCCACGAGCTTTTGCTGCTCGGGTGTGACGGTGATCGTCGCGGCAGGCGCAGATTTGCTTTCTTCTTTTTTTTCATGCTCTTCAGCAGAATGTGCGGCGGCCTCTTTAGTGGGAGCTTCTTCTTTCACTAGGGCCATACCACAGATGGGACAATTACCCGCATGGTCGGTACGGTAGTGTGTGTGCATGGGGCAGTACCAGACTTCGGGTTCTTTTTTCTTCGCGCAGTCCGTGAGAATTGCCGTTAAAGCGATGAGCAGCAGGAAACGAAACAACGGTATTGATTTAAAAAAATTTTTCATTTGGACTCCTGGTTTTGCGCGCCCTGTGCGCGCAGGTATTCGAGCTTAAAGAGGGCTGAGTGCGCCTCACGTATCTGCCGCAGTCTTTCTTCACCGGCGGTGAGGTACATGCGGTAGGCAATCAGCGCTTCGGCGGCGCTGCCACCCATCAGGCTAATATTGGCGAGGTGCGAACGGTGCGCTGAACTGTGCGCCGGCAGAATCGCCCGGGCGTAGTTCTCTGCAGAGGCAAGCAGCGTCTTGAGCCGCACGGTTTCGGCGGCAACCTGTGCCTCGAGTTGCCGCTCGGTGTCGGCGAGCATACGCTCTGCGGCCTGCAGGCGTTTTTCCTGGCCTTCGACTTCATGCTTGTTCTTGAGCGGGTAGAATACCGGTAACGGTGTGGATGCCGAGACGGCGACCATGTCTTCGGCCATACTGCTGCCCGGCACGCTCTGGCGGAACATGTAGGCGGCAGAAACCTTCACCTCGGGAAAAAGCGCGGAGCGGGAAAGCGAGACCATCGCCTGCTGCGCGCGCACTTCGCTCTCTGCCTTGCGGTAGATGAGGCTTTTCTTGAGATCAGGCGCGGGCTCATCGGTGTTTACAGTCAGTCTATCCCAATCAGCGAGGATTTCCTTCCCATCGGCACGGTTGAGTTTGGTGCCGCAAAGCGCTTCAAGTTCAAGCCAAGCCTTTTCCAGTTCGTAAGCATTGTTGAGCAGATCATTCTCTGCCGTGGCGAGCGCTGCACGCGCCTCGAGGACCGCTCCGGCTGTGTTGCGCGCTTCTTTGCGCGGTACAGCGAGGATGCGCATTGTCGCGGTGATGAGTTTCTTTGCATCGTTGAGGTTCTTCTCGCGCTCGATATAGAAGCGTATTGCATTGAGCTTTTCCATGACCTCATAGCGCAGTGCCGCCTGCGCAAGTTTGAGGTTTATGCCGCTCGTCGCGGCACGCAACTCTGCCGTTGCTTTGCGGTAGTGAGCCTCCCAGGGAAGCGCAATGCGCTGCGTGATGCCGACGCTGAAGTTCGACATGCTGTCGCGGTTCAGCGCGGGAAAGGTATTCACCGGCACGTTCATCAATCCCAGCATCAACTCGGGGTTTTCATTGAAGATACTTTCGCGCGCATGATCACTCTGCGCGGCAGATGCCAGCTTTTGCTCAGCGGCCAGCCGTGCATTGTTTTGTAGAGCAAGGTTCAGGTAATATTCCGACTCTCTCGCAAGTACGGGTGATATCAGTAATAGAACTATAATAAAGTAACGCATATAAATCCTCCGAAGCTATGACTTATGCAAGGTGGCGAGGGCAGACATAGCCGTGACTATGCCCGATTAGAGCCCATGCCGAGTATTTGCTAAACGAGAATTTTCTGCTGAACCAGGTAGACAGCAGGCGGAGAATGACTATACGAGAATACTGGACGCCCTTCAGAGCCGGGCAGAACCACCGGCGGTGCGGCTGGCAATACACGGTGAGTGACAGGTGAAAAGGGTAAATCCGCCTTAATTTCAGGCCTGCTATTCGGCGTGGCTGGTTTTGCGACACAATTGTCGCAGTGCTCAGCCTTGTGTGCCTCATTCAACTGCGGCTTCTTTTCGCAGCAGGCATGGTCGGCAGCATGGCTGGTCGAAGGCGCCCGGATCGCTGTATCGGTATTCGCCGGGCAAGCTTCGCAGAGCGGGGCGGCAGCAAGCAAGAGCGGCAACGCCAAAAGTGTTGCCAGTTTGCGAGAGACGGTATGGAGAATTGCCGCGCGCATTCGTTCTTGCTGCATGATATATCTATAGACGTCAGGCTGCAAAGAAAATTACGATTTTTTCCGTGGTATGTGGGGGTAGGCGGCGTTTTGTATTAGCAGGATTCGGGTGGCAGAATTGCGGCGCGTGAGTTGGGAGATGTACCTCAATGGCACGACGAAAAACTTCTAAAATTTTTTTAGTACTTACAAAAAAATTCAAAAACGATGAGAAAAAATCGCGATTTCCTGGTATTTAATATATAGAATGCAAGAAATCTCCGCTGACAAATACTACCTCACCTCGGTCTCGCTCCGGCCTGGATCGAAGCGCCGGCTCAAGGCCGCGCTCCTCATCCTTACGCGCAACGGAGTACTCTGGTCCGAATCCGAGCTCCTGCAGCGCCTAGCAAAGATCTATCTGCGGCACTGGCGTGGCCGCAAGCAGAAATCCGCCACTCTGCGGCGTAAGAATGCGAAGATCATCGGTCAGAGATATGTCCGCGTTCCGTGGTACGTCAACCAGGTGCTCTATGCGGCTCTCCACGAGC
>CAYOZO010000050.1:0-22245 GCA_964408405.1 uncultured Turneriella sp. | reverse complement strand
AAGCGCTGTATTGAAGTCGAGTTCGCCGCGCATTGCGCGTTCGGTAATCGCCGCCACGTGCGCCTTGTAACCGGCATAACCGGCAATTTCATCGATCACTTCTTCGTTAATAAAAGTAGAATCTGTATCGAATACCAAAAGGCCGACGGGCCTGAGCGTTGCGGGGCGCAGTGCCCAGGCGAGCAGTGACGCCTGGTGCTGCAGCATCAGCTGCCGCAGCCCAGCGGGGTCGACGATGGCGTTGAGCGGCAGCACATACTTTGCCGCGGCCTGCAGGTGTTCTGCGGCCTGCGGTGTAGTTTCTGTGGTAATCCCGAGGGTAGCCAGCTCGCGCAATAACGCTGCAACGTTGGCAGCTTCGCGGGCAATCAGGACAACTTCGCCGGTGCCGAGCATGCTGTCAGAAGCGGCGGTCGCCGATACCAAAGACGAACTCGAAACCGCTCTGGTTGGGGTGGTCGCGAAACCAACCCAGGTTGTCGTCCCACAAGAGGCGCTTCGCGAGGTAGATACGCAGCGGCAGAATCGGAATCTGCAGGCGGAAACCGAAACCCCAGCTGTAGCGAAAGTAGCTGAGCGCGAAGGTCTGCTGTGAAAGCTGCGCCTGCCGGTACGCGTTCACGGTCGCCTCCGGCGTGGTGGAGCTAAAGCTGTACTCGGCCATATTCTGGTAGAGTGCGCCGGCATCGAAGAAAAGTACAAGCCAGAACAGCGAGGGTTCGACCGGTACGCGAATCTCGCTGCCGAACAGGATACGGTGCGAACCACCGTTACGCCAGGTCTGCCCTGCGGGTGTGTCGCCGTAGAAGGCATCAAAGAGCGTCCAGCCGCGCAAACTTTCGTAACCACCGAGGTACAGGCGATCCTGTATCTCGACGTACGGGTTGGTCGCGATATCCTGCATGCCCCAGAAAGGTTTCGTTGGCTGCGTGAAGGTCGCCGAACCGCGAATTTCCTGCACCACGCGCCAGCGCCGCAGAACGTTCTTGCGTATCAGGTTGAAGAACGTGTAGTCCATCATCCACCAGAAGAAATCCACCTGCGGGTAGTAGCGCATGAAGTGGTCCTGGCCGCCGAGAATGTTACCGACAAAGTCGTGTGAGAACTCGACGCGTGCACCGCGCGTGGTGTTGAAGATGTTGTCGCGGTCATCATAAAAGATGCCGTTCGTGAACATATTTCTCACCTGCCAGCCACGCTGTACGAGCAGAAAAACGCTGTCTTCAACCATACTCGAAGGGCTGTTGGCAACCGACAGCTGCGGAGAATAGCGGTGGTAGTGCCCCCAGTTAACCCAGAGGCGATGGCCGATGCCAATTGTCGCTCCCACCGTATCGAGGTTGTAAGTGGAGGATTCGTCATTCGTCGCAATAGTGATCGAGCCGGAAAGCACCCGTCGGCGCACGTAAAAACCGGTCAGCGTCAGCGACCAGGGCGTATCAAACAGCCACGGCTCGGTCCACGATGCCTCGAGCGCAGTCCGCAGCGGACCAAATTCGACGCGGCCCGAAATGCGCTGGCCCGTACCATTCAGGTTGTTTTCGGCCACCTCGGTGAAGATCGAAAAGCCGGTGTTGGTACCGTAACCGCCGCCGAGCGAAATAGTACCCGTCGGCTGCTCTTCGACGTCGATCACCAGGTTCATCTTGCCTTCGCTCGAACCAGGGCGCGCATCGACGTTGACCTCTTTAAAGAATTGCAGGTTATGCACCCGCTCGCGCGAGCGTTGTACGAGCTCAGAATTGAAGAGCTCGCCCTCATTGATCAACAGTTCGCGGCGGATAACTTTGTCGAGTGTCTTCTTATTTCCTTTAATGATAATGTTTTCAATATATCCCTTGTCCCCTTCGGAGATGACGAAACGCGTGTGCACGAATTTCTTGCCCTTCATCTCGGGATTTCTTTCCAGAATGCGTTCGAGTCGCGCAAGATTGTAGTAATCCTTACCTTCTTTCTCGCTCTCGATTTGCAGTGGCGCCCGGCGCTTCTCGGCGATAGCTTCTTTTGTAAGCGGTATGATGGTACGCTCGGGCTGCACACGCGCGTAGATGTAACCTTCCTGCGAATACAGGTAGTTGATGATACCGCGGTCGCGGCTGAACTTGCCGTTGTCGAGTACCGAACCGATGTCAGAGTCCGTGTACTCGAAAAATTCCTCTACCTTGTCGCGGCTAAAAAGCTGCTTTTTCGTCGTCGGGTTCAGGAATCGCTCATCCCAGACCAGATCGTAACCGTTGTAGAAATACTGGTCACCCTCGCGAATCTTGTAAGTAATAACTATAACGCGTTCTTCCTGGGTTTTAGGATTTTTCCAGCGGTAATCGTATCTCGCGTCTTCGAGCTCCACGTCGAGATAACCCTGGTTCTTGTAGAAGTCGATGATCGCATTCTTGTCTTTTTCGAAGACTTCGGTCTTGAAAGTACCGTCCGAAATAAAACCATCCTCTTCGAGCTCGAGCACGGCTAACACGTCCTCTGGATCTGCCTTCGTCACCCCAAGCAGGTTTATCTTGGCAATCTTGATTTGTTCACCTTCATCGACGACAAAGGTAATATTGATGGTGTTCTTTTCCGGATCCACCTCGCTCTTGCGCACCCGGATGCTCGCATTAAAAAGCCCCTTCTCGCGATACTTAGCCAAAATGCGCTGTATGGAATCTGCAACTTTTCGCTCGGTATAGATGTCATCTTCCTTGAGCGGTATCGCCTGCTGAACGTCGGTCGCAGACAGTTCGTCGAGTCCCAAAAAGGTGATATCCTTAACCCTGGGCCTTTCCTGCAGATGGAAGGTAATCGCCACGCCGTCTTCGAAATCTTCGCCCTCAACGCGCGCGTAGGCAAACGAGCCCTCGCCAAAAAGCGCCTTAATGTCGCCGTTGAGAAGCGGCAGAGTCAGGGTCTGCCCCACCTTCATCTGGATAATGTCGTTGTAGATGGTATCGCGCGAAACGTTGACGTTACCCTTGAACTCCACCTTGCGGATGCGCTTGCCAATGAAGCGCTCGGCTTGCGCATAAACGTGGTTGTGGGTGGCAATAGCCATCGCCACGACAGTCGCCATCGCGGTTACGGGTATCCAGGATTGAGAGATGAAACGAAGACTGCGTCGCAATGGTTTTGCCCAGGGTTGAAGTCGAAACCGGTATTTCAGAGCGGGCGTCAATCGCTATGGTGCAGCGCAATCCGAAATTGCCTACAGTTTCTGTAAAAAGGGCTGAACCAGTCCCGTAACCTGCTCCCGGTGCGTATGGTGCAGCCAGTGCTGCGCGCCGGGCAGGTCGTGCATTTCGAGGCGCGGAAATGCCCTCTGCATCAGCTCGACATCCGCATCGCGGACAAAATCAGAACTTAGCCCTCTGATGGCCAGTACCGGGCCGCCATAGAGTACACCCTCGAAACCGGGAAACAGCGTGCGTTCGGGTGAGGCCTCTATCGCAGCGACGTTATTGCTCCAAAAGAATTTGCCCTGTTGATCGCGCGCCAGATTCATTTGCAGAAACTGCCGCACGACCGGATCCGGCACAAAGTGTGCCATCTTCTCGTCGATCTCGCGGCGGGTAGCGCAGGCGCTTACATCGATCTTCTGTGCGGCAATCTCACCGCTATGCCCTGGCCGGTAGCTGCGCGGAGCTATGTCGAGCACGATGAGAGCCCGCACTGATTCAGGCATTTTCCGCGCATACGCCATGGCGGTAAGCCCCCCCATCGAATGGCCCAGCAGCACGGGTTTAAGAATTTTCTGTTCCCGCAAAAACTCTTCAAGATCACTCACAAGATCGTCGAGCGTGTGCGTCGCCGTATGCGGTGAGCGCCCGTGGTTGCGCGCATCGCAGGCATAAATCTGCGCTTCTGCCTTGAGGCTTTCTGCCAGCGAAGCAAAATTGCGCGCCGAACCGAAAAGTCCGTGCAGCATCACCAATATACGCGCCGGATTGCCTGCATAAAAATCGAAGGCCAGCACGGATGGATACTCCTGCAAAGCTGAGCAGCGCGTAATATTCTTTACACGTCCGCTTGGCAGGCGAAAGTTCCGCCATGGCTGACCCGACGATTCGCTTTTCCGCCAATAAATTCTGGATGAACTGGCAGTCGCTCGGACGCGCGCACGAACTCGATAACTTGATGCACGCGGGGTTCAAAAAATGGCCGGCGGCCTTTTCGACCGACTACATGAAGGTAAGCGAACTTCCCCCGCTGGAAAAATGGGCGGCGGAGCTGCGGCAGCTCGACGCGCAGACGCTCATTGTCATCGGTATTGGCGGGTCATCGCTCGGCGGCATTGCGCTCAAGGCACTGGTCGATCCGCATTCAGACAAACTCGTCTTCTGGGAGGGCCCGCACCCGAGCAAGATGCAGAAGATCGCGCAACTCGCGGAAAGCCGCCAGACAGCCGTGCTGGTGGTATCCAAGTCTGGCACGACTCTCGAAACGCGCGCAAATCTTTCGCTCTTCCGCCAGTTTTTTCCCGGAGTGCCCGAGTACTTCGTCACGAGCGAACCGGCAGCCATCAAAGACCTGGGCGCCCATGCCAAAAATACATTCCTGATCCCCAGGGATTTGGGCGGCAGATTTAGCATCGTTTCGCCGGTCGGGATGATGCCTGCGATGTTCGTGGATTACAACGTGAAGGCATTCTTAACCGCGTTCGACGAGGCCAACGCCAAGTGGGAAATCTCGATTCCGGTCGCGGAAAACGTCGCCAAACAGACGGCAATCCACTTCTATAATCTGTTTGCTGCGCGCTTTACCGGCGTGGCATTCTGGGTCTATGCCGCCGACCTTGTGGACTGGGGCCGCTGGCTGGTGCAGCTTTGGGCCGAATCGCTCGGCAAGAAACCGCACATCGCCGCGCTGCCGATGATCGTGCAGGGGCCGGAAGACCAGCACTCGCTTTTACAGTATTTCATGGAGGCATCGAACCGCCATCTGCACTGCTTCGTGCATACCGAAAGCTATGGCTCGCGCGACAGCCTTATCACGGCTGAAGTACGGGGTGATTTTGCCGACAAGTCGATGAGCCAGATACTGAATGCGCAGATGAAGAGCATTGAATCGGCGCTGTCAGCCAAGGAACGCCCGGTGGCGGAGTACCTGCTGAGCGATCTTTCTGAGGCGGAAATGGCGCGCTGGTTCTGCTTCTGGATGCACGTCGTCTCTTACCTGGGATATCTGTGGGAGATCAACCCATTCGACCAGCCCGGCGTCGAGGCAGGAAAAATCATCTGTAAGAAACTATTGCGCGGCGAAGCCGTAGAAGACGCCGTACAGCCGGTTTTTGACGTCTGATGATCGCCGAAACCGCTGCGCTCGGCCTCATCGCCGCCGGGCTGCTTTTGACCGTGCGCTATCTACGCCATCACCCGCGCAATTTTCACCGCCATTTCGCCAACTTTCAACCCGCGCTGGCCACGCACCGCGGCTATGGCAAACATGCCGCAATTCCTGAGAATACGCTGATCGCATTTCGTAGCTCCGAAAAGCTTGGCTTCCGCGCACACGAACTCGATGTGCGCAGAACAAAGGACGGCGAAATCCTGCTGCTGCACGGGCCGCGGCTCGAACAGACCACGAGCGGCGCAGGACGCATGGAAGATACCCCGACTGCCGACTTGTCGAGACTCGATGCCGCTCATTACCTGCTCACAGAGCATCCGCAGGTAAAGCACCGGTTTGAAAAAATACCAACTCTCGCTGAAGTGCTTGCAGCGATTCATCCCGAAGCGCTCATCAATGTCGAAATCAAACGCGATCGCTGGGACTTCTCCTATGGTCTCGAAGAGGCGACGCTGCGCGTGGTACTCGCATCACCCGCACGCGACCGCGTATTCTTATCAGGCTTTCACTTTATGACGCTCTGGCGTCTGAGAAATATGCGCTGCCCGCTTCCGGTGGGATTGCTCGTCGAACCGGGCATCTTCACGCATGCGAAGAATTTTCTCTATCGCTTTATCCTTTTGCCTGACAACATCCATCTGCACCAGTCACGCGAATCTGCTACCTATATGCGGCGTCTGAAGCGCCGTGGCTTTGGGCTCGTTTTCTGGACGGTCAACGATCTTACACAGGCGCGCCGGCTTTTTGAACAGGGAGCAGATGTCGTCATCACCGATCGCATGGAATTCATCGGGCACTTTGCGCCGAAGCCGCCGCAGCAGCGCACAGCGAAACGCGCCGCTCAGAAGAAGCTATCGCGCAATTCTGCGGCCCGCCGGTAATAGGCGGAATTCCGGCTATTGCCCGCGTCAAAGAGGATTGCATGCACCAGCAGCGGGTAAAGCTGGTAGATTCGGATAAGCTCCGCCTCGTGCTCGCGGGCAGGCACTACCGAGCGGTAACCTTCGTAAAACTGCTGCGGAAAGCCGCCAAAGAGGCGCGTCATCGCAAGATCGACGAGCGCATCACCGGCATAGCAAGCCGGGTCGATAAAGACGGGGCCTTGGGTACTCATCAGCAGATTGCCGGCCCACAGATCGCCGTGCAGCCATGAAGGGCGTGGGCAAGTGGCAAGCAGCGGATGAACGGCGCGAGCAAATGACTGCCAGCGCTGTCGATCTTTCGGTGCAAGAGCAGAAATGCGCTCGAGGCAGAAATTCAGCCGGTGCTTGATAAAGTAATCCGCCCAGTCGGCAGACGCACGATTCGGCTGCAGGATAGTCGCGAGGTAATTGTCCGACTCTGCTCCATAACTTTTGCACGGCTGCTCATGTAGCCTCGCGAGCATCACCCCGGCGGCAAAGAAGTCTCCGGCTGCAGGCGGAAAATAATCCAACAGCAGGTAAGACTCTGCCAAAGCAAAGACCGTGGGTACTGCGACACCCCGCTCTGCCAGCGACGACAGGCCAGCGGCTTCTGAGGCAAAAAATCCGGGAGGTGGATTGTCCTGCGTTTTGAGTACAAACTTTCCTGTTCCGCCGTTGACCAGGTACACTGCGGAAATATCGCCGCCAGCGAGTGATTCTACCGAAGTCCAGGGCCCCGTGATCTGCTGCAGGCACCGCGCGATTTCAGCCAACGCGGCAGGCCGCATCAGAGTTTTTCTTTTAAAAGCAGCGCCGGGCTCAGGCGCGAATAGACGAGCAGAAAGCTCATAAAACTCAGTATAAGAAAAAACCCCAGCAAGAACTGCGCGGCTATTGCGCGCTCGAAAGTTGCAATGGGCATGTTCTTCTGAGCAAAAAAACTGCTTAAGACTAAATCTGTCGAAACAGCCGGAATGAGCGCCAGCAGGGCCACGAAAAGGTTTTGCATCCCATAATAGCCTACGATTCTTAGCCGGGTAAAGCCCAGCGTTTCAAAATTGCCGATTTCGTAGCGTAGCGCACGACAGAGAATCGCCTGGACCATAAGTATGCCAAAGCCAAAACCGATGAGCAGCAGGGCAAAGGCATAGAGCAGCAGCGTATTGTTCGCCGAGAGAAACTTTTCGTACCGGACGAACACCGCCATTTCGACGTAGGCCAGCAGGTAGAGAACTCCTGCCAGCGACCACATCACCGGTGCACGCTTGAGACCCAGTCGCCAGAACTGTATCATTTGAGGTCGTTTTCCGGATTGTAAACCGTCATGTCGGCAACCTTGTCACCGGGACTGATGTCCACAACCTTAACTCCCGAAGCTGTTCTGCCCTGCACCGCGATCTGCTTTACCTCGCTGCGCAGAACCATACCTGAAAGCGTTGTGACGATCACTTCGGCGTTGTCCGTCACGGTTCTGATAGCCACTGCCTTGCCGGTTTTCTCTGTCGCCTTGAAGAAGGCCATCCCTTTGCCACCGCGGCCTTTAGTACCGAACTCATCGTACTTAACGCGTTTGCCGTAACCGCTTTCGCTGATAACCAGGAGATAGGACTTATTGCCTTTTACCACATCAAGACCTGCCATGTGGTCCTGGCCTTCGAGAGTCATGCCGATGATACCCGAAGCCGCCCTGCCCTGTGCGCGCATCTTGCCCAGGTTAGTGCGCAGGCCTGCGCCTTCTGCAGTTGCCATGAAAATGTCGTCTTTGTCATCGACAATTGCCACATCGACCAGGTAGTCCTTTTCCGATGCCTTAAACTGCATCGCCATGACTCCGCCCTTTTTGGCGTTCGCAATCTGCGACAGCTCGAGCTTCTTGATGATGCCCTGGCGCGTAAGCATGAGCAGGTATTTTTTTTCGCTGAACTCGGTCACAGAGCGGATAACGGTCACGACTTCGTCTGCGCCGAGACTCAGGAAGCCCTTGATGTGCTTGCCGCGTGCGTCTTTCGACGCCTCAGGCACTTCGTAAGCCTTCATATAGAATACTTTGCCCCGACTGGAGAAGAACAGCAGATAGTCCAGACTCTGGCAGAAATGCACGTGCTTCAACGCATCTTCTTTTTTACCGGCTGAGACGACGCCTTTACCGCCCCGGTGCTGCCGCTTGAAGGTATCGAGCGGCATGCGGCGGATGTAACCGCTTTCGGAGATCGTGATGACCTCATTTTCATTCTGGATCAGGTCTTCTGTATCCATTTTGAGTGAGTCTGCATCGGCGAGCGAGACCTCTGACTGGCGCTCTACTCCGTGCTTCTGCGCAATAACTCCCAGCTCACTTTTGATGATGCCATACATCTTGCCCTCTGACTTGAGTATGGATTTCAGCTCGCCGATGAGCTTTTTGATCTCGTTGAGTTCTTCAAGAATCTTCTTGGATTCGAGAGAGGTCAGCTTCTGCAGACGCATCTCTAAAATCGCGTTCGCCTGGATCTCTGACAGCTTGAAGCGCTTCATGAGTGACGAGCGAGCGATATCAACCGTTTCGCTCTTGCGGATAATCTTGATCACCTCGTCGATAAAGTCGAGCGCGATCTTGAGACCTTCGAGTATGTGCGCACGCTCTTCGGCTTTCCTGAGGTCGTAGCGCGTGCGCCGCTCGACTACTTCGCGCCGGTGCGCGATGTAGTGCTGCAGCATCTGTTTGAGGTTCAAAAGCTTCGGCTCGTTGTTGACGAGCGCCAGAAAGATAATACCGTAATTGATCTGCAGCGCGGTATGCTGGTACAGCTGGTTCAGCACAATGTTCGCCTGCGCGTCTTTTTTCAGTTCAAAGACGATGCGCATTCCCGTACGGTCTGATTCGTCACGGATTTCTGAAATCCCCTCGATTTTCTTGTCGTTCACGAGGTCTGCGACCCGTGCCAGCAGATCGTTTTTACGCACCTCGTAGGGAATCTGCGTGACGATGATTGCCTCGCGACCCCGCGCGCTTTCTTCGATATTCGCTACCGCGCGGATCTTGATCGAACCGCGGCCTGTTGTATATGCGGCCTTCAGGCCATCTTTACCGATAATAATTCCGCCCGTCGGAAAATCCGGGGCAGGGATCTTCTTCATCAGGTCTTTGATGCTCGCATCGGGATTGTCGATCAAGAGCTCGATTGCGGAGATAACCTCTTTGAGGTTATGCGGAGGGATCTTCGTCGCCATACCGACGGCGATGCCGGATGAGCCGTTGACCAAAAGGTTGGGCCAGGCAGCGGGCAGGACCTTCGGTTCTCGCCGCGTGCCGTCAAAGTTGTCGGCGAAATCTACTGTTTCTTTATCAATATCTTTGAGCAGCTCTTCAGCCATCGAAGTGAGGCGCGCTTCCGTGTAACGGTAAGCCGCGGGCGGATCGCCATCGACGGAGCCGAAATTCCCCTGCCCGTCGATCAAAAGTTCGCGCATCGAAAAATCCTGTGCCATGCGCACCATAGTATCATAGACTGCCGAATCGCCGTGAGGATGGTAGTTACCAATGACTTCACCGACAATTTTCGCCGACTTGACGTAGGCACGGTCCTGGCGCCAGGCACGTTCGTTCATCGCGTGCAGAATACGCCGGTGCACGGGCTTCAAACCATCGCGCACGTCGGGTAGCGCCCGCCCGACGATAACGCTCATTGCGTACGCGAGGTACGACTTCTTCATTTGGTCTTCAATTTCGACCGGGATTATTTCTTTTGCGACAGTGGTTGGCAGTTTCGCTTCATCGCCGCCCGAACCCTTGCCTTTGCCCTTCGCCATGTGACATAATAGAGGGAAGTTTCAGGCGGTCGACCAAAAGAAGCCCAGTGGCATCGCGTTTTGGGCGGAAATCCGCATCTTACGTCAACTAAGGCCTCAGTAACTGGCCAGAAGGAACGCAATCACAACCAGTATTACCTGGATGAGCACCTTTGACGCTCCGCGCGGAAGAAAATGCCCAAAATTTCATAGCGCACAAACTCTTTACCCACTAACCGACGCAGGCGCCGAGAGTAAAAAAGTGTATAACCTTGCCAAAGACGGGTTTACCGGTCGCAGCCGCCAACACCCGTGCATAGCCATCGAGCTGTCCCTGATATTCCTGTGCTTTGGTTTCCAGTGCATCCTGTGAACCTGGAAAACTCTTATGATCGATCACCACCAGGCCTTGCGCAGTTTCGAGTACCAGGTCGGCGATACCCGTTATCATTTGCCCGTTGTCACGCATCTGCAGTGGCCATTCACGATACACTTGTTGCGGCGCATAGGTTGTCTCAAGGTACGCCGTAAACGCCGCACTCTGTTGGAGAACCTCATCAGGCTTAAGATTTACATCCACTTCGTAGGCGGCGAGTAATCGCTTAAGTATCGCCCTTCTCTGTATTTCACTCAACCCGGGACGGTCGGCAGCCAGAAAGGCATGCAGTGCGGTCCCCAGGATATCCATTTCGGGCTTGCCAGAAATGGTCAGGCGCTTGCCGTATTGCATTACTTTCAGTGTGCGATCAGGTGTCACACTCTCTTGCTGCGAGGGATTGATGAAGTAAGCCGGAAATTCCAACTTACCAGTACGTTTTGTGAACCATTGCGCGCTCTGCCGCTCTGCCGCTTCCGGCACAGGCATTTCAAAGTCCCGCGTGTGCGCAATGTGGATCTTACCTTGATCTGTTTCTAATTCCTCAACGTTCGCATTTGCCAAAAAGGAATAACTCGCCGCGCGGCCCGGATTACACCGAACAATCCAGTCATGTGCCCCATTCTTCAGCGGGAAAAAAAGGTAATCACGCGCACGCGTCATACCTACATAGAGCAGGCGTTTTTCTTCATCCAGAGCTTCTTTGACCAGTTGCGGGTAGAGCGGCTGCTTTTCGACTTCTCCCTGCAGCCAGTCGACACGCCTATTAGTAGCGCCCATGAACCAGGGAAAGAACAGAGGCCTGCGTTCTGCGAGAATATTTTCGAGATCGATTTCTTTTCTCCGGTCGATCACAGAAAAGCCCCAAAATGGATTGCGCGCCTCGCTGCCGAGCCCTTGAAGGAAAACAACCGGCCACTCAAGCCCTTTAGCCCCGTGGTAGGTCATCACATTAACCGCATGCTCTGATGGGTTCATTGCCTGCATGTCGGTGCCATCTGCGCTGAGTGATGTCAGATACAGGTAGAAGGCACTAAGCGACGACGGCGATTTAGTCTGCCGGCACTGCTCTTCAAATTCTGCTGCATAGGCTCTCAGCAAGTCGATATTGGCAACACGCTGCCGGCCGGTTGGCCAGGTCATGGCAATCGCCCGCAAATCCAGCGCCTCAATAATGGCGTTAGTCATCTCGCATACGGTATATTCCAAAGCTCGTTGAGAAAGGTTGAGCACTGCGGCGACAAGAGGATGTTCATCGAGCCAGCTTTCGTCATACTCGTCTTTCCGTTTCGCGACAAAGTCCAGCCGCGATTCGAGCCAGCTCACGTCTTCGCGCTTGCCTTCGTCAAGCACCCGCAGTTCGGCGCGTGCCAGCGAGTCTCGTTTATCGATCACAAGACGCAGTGCGGCGAGAAACATCTTTCCTTCAGCTGTCGTGTATAACCCACTCGCCGCTATAGCCGTCTCGACTCCCGAGGCAGAGAGCGCCTGAGTCAGGTCACGGCACTCATCATTTGTGCGGCAAAGCATCGCAATATCTTTACCTTTGATGGCCCGCAATGTGCCATCATCTTTCGCATCAATGCGGATCTCGGATTCAAGAAGCTTTTTCACCTCTGCCGCGATTTGTTGATAGTATTCACCATTGTTTCTGACATTAAGATGCAGAACATTGAGCGCCGCACCCATCGCCTTTTCGTTTTCTCTGGCATTCTTGCGCTTCACATTAAGTTTAACCCTTTCGGGAGCAAATTCACCCGCGAATACCTCAGAGAAATAGCGATTGAAAAACCCCACCAAAGCAGGCCGGCTGCGCCATGAGTCTGAGAGAATGTTCTTTGACTCGCCGGTGTCGAATCGGCTGACCACGGCCGCCATGAGCCTCGGGTCAGCTTCCCGAAAACCGTAGATGCTCTGCTTAGGGTCACCGACCCAAATGCTGCGCCTGGCAAGCGCTGAAAGCTTCAGGAAAATTGCCAGTTGCAGGGGGCTTGTATCCTGGAACTCGTCAACCAGCAGCAGGTCGAGGTTCGCAGAAATATCGTTTTGCACGTCCGGGTTATCCAGGATTTTAAGGGCGTGTACTTCCTGATCGATGAAATCGATAAGACCGCGCGCCTTCTTGAACTCATTATACTCATTCAATGCTTTGAGCGCGAGCGCGTAGATGTTGGCAATATATTCCTCAATATCTGCGTGCAGTTGCGGGTGGGCCCGGTAATTACCGGCAGCCGCCGTGACAGCTTCGGTCATTGGCAGATATTTTTCTCTGATGGCCTTTGTTCTCGACTTAATGCGGATAGCCGCTAATTTGTCCAAATCCGAATATGTATAGAAACCGCTTTCCAGCGATCTCAGGGCTTTCTGCAGTTCGAGGACAGCATTCTTAACGTTATCGAGATCTTCGTCGTGTACTGCTTCAATATCCGAAATCGACTGGCTGATCACCTCTCTAAGGCGCGTATTGAAATCACTTGCCGTGCCCTTTGCAGGCTTACCGAGAATTTCTTTGAGTATTTTTATTGACTCATCGCGACCCTGGTTGAGGCTCTCTGTGGTAAGGTTATTGGTGCGAATAATGCCCACCAGGGCCTTTACGTCGTTTTTCCAGTCATACGGGCCCCTGTGCCGGCCATAAAATCCGAATCGCCGGCATATCGGTGTCATTTGCTCTTCATAGGGCGAAAGCACATCGCTTACCGCTGCCGCAAAAAATGCCTGTTGTTCGCTTTCGCCTATGACCTCAAGCTCTGGCGAAATACCCGCAGAAAACGCATAGCGCCTCACAAGATAGTCACAGACAGAGTTAACCGTGCCAAAATTAGCCTGACGGACAGCGAGTGCAAGATCTGTATTGCCTGCGTTGAACAATTTCACGCGCACGCGTTCGGTCAGTTCTTGAGCTGCAGCTACGGTAAATGTGGTACCGATAACTGCCTGCGGTCTCACTCCTTCGCTCGTTAAAGCGGTGTAGAGTCTCTCGACCAGAGTAAAGGTCTTGCCGGTACCGGCGCTCGCAGAGATGACCTCGATGTTCGGTTTGCGTGCCATCAGCGCACCTCCTGACCGGTTAGTACGCCATATTCATTGTAGGATTCGGCGTCATCTTTCATAGGCAGGAGTGTCCCGTCTTCGGGCAAGGCCTCGTCTGAATTGAGCTCACCCAGCGGCACTTCTATCAGTCCTGAGGCCAGTTGCTTCTTCCGAAAGGCAAAAGTTGCTTCAACTTTTTTCCAGAGCGACTGCGGGCTTTCTGAACCGGCTGGCGTTAGACCCGTGACGCCGGCAAAGTTATCCCGTGCGGCCAATAGCTCTGCGCGTGAAATAATGAAGTAAGCATAATCAGGCCAGGTTTTTTCTTTTGCGAGAAATGAGTAAATGAGCAGTTGCAGAGCATCGTTATCCACCAGTTCCTGCCGGCGCTTGTCAAGTCCACCCCACTTTAGATCAATGATAACAGGGTTCCGGCCTTTCCTGGCTGCAAGCAGGTCAATGTAACCTTTGAGATGTCCACCCATGAACTCCCTTTCGATTTTCTTTTCAGTTTCAATCTCCGTATAACCATTTTCTGCCAGGATTTGTTTGAGTCGAATAACTGACCGGGTTACCCAATGAATGAGGTTCTCTCGTGCCCCGGCCTCGCCAGGCATCAGGAAAACAGCTCCTTCTCTTTCAAAAAATCCGGCAGCCTCCGTCGCGATGGCCTTACGGACACTATCATAATCCAGATTGGTCAGGGCTATTGTACCTGTCAGGCAGCGCTCAATCAGTTCATGCGCCAAATTACCGAGAAGCAGCGCACCTTCCGAAACTGTAGCGAGCGAGGTTGAATTAAGATCCGCAATATTCCGCAGCACGTATATGTAAGGGTAGAAAAACAGATGCGATAAACTACTAAATGACTCAGTCCGCTCTCGGCCCAGTGTCACGCTGCCGGCGAGCTGCCAAAATCGGGAGGGCGCAGGAAATTCACGCAATGGTTGAGGCTCAAGGGGAACTGAGGCAAAGGCTCCGGATATCGGCCTGTCCTCCCTGCTCACAAGACTTTTCCAATTGGCAATTCTTCCCTCAGCTAATTCATATAGTGGATGCATCGTTGTCGCGCCGCCTGTCCGGTTTTTTGGGACGATCAGGATCAACCTCTTGCGCACAAACCGCACCGCTCGCATCGCAGCCTGTGACTTGATTCTCGTGCGCATGTCCCGATCGGGCAACCGAACTCCCAAAGCGTTAATTTCTTCCAGTTCCTGCGCAAACCAATGTGAAGGTGCAGAAGCCCAAAGTTCTTCTCCGCAGAAGTTGAACCATATGAGCTCATCAACGGGGCCCAGAATATTTGCGGGGTCGGTTATCAGGTTGATTTTGCCAGCCTGCGCAAATTCTCCTGGCACTTCAATACCGGCATCAGCTACAAGCGACAGAAGCTTTTCCAGCTCGTTACGGGGTATGCATTTCTGGCTATGCTTTTCTAACAGCAAGACTAGCTCAGCGATTTGGCCGGCCAGGACAAGCAACTGCTGGCTTTCGGTTCGTTGCGGTTCTGCATGCGCTTTTTGGCGCGCCCATTGACCAAGCTTTCGGCAGCGTTCTGCGAGATACCCAACGGGAACCCCGGTCTTTTCCGGGAAGCGTTCAATTTCCAGAAATTCAGCTACAGTTCGCGACTCCTCTTCGCTTGCCTGGCTCATCGCCAACGACCATTTGCGGCCGCCAATGCCAGGTTGTTCAGATACTGCATCTGCAAGTCTATGTCGTAGTTTTTTAGGTATGGGAGAGACGGGCATCAACAGGAAGTCCAGAAGCCGATACACGTTGAGAGGTTTCCAGAACAGGCTCAAGAACACGGGCAATAGCTGCAAGACTGGCCGCAATGCCGATGACTCGCCAAAACCTTGCTGCGGTAAGCCATTGTGAGCGGCCACCAAATCCAGCACAGACGAAGCATACTCGTCAATAACGAGCCGGTTCACTTCCGCTGCAGATTGGATGTACCGGCTTAACAGCTCAGCGGCCACAGCATCAGACTCTATTGCCACGATCTCCAGTGTTGCATCAGGAGCGCCGACCTTGGAGCTAACGGCACTCGACAGGGCTTTTTGCAGAACACCAAGGTTTCCGCTCGCATAGGACAACTCTGGCTCAAACACCTTGATTGCGATCCCAATTTCGCGAAGTGCCTGCAAAAAGGTTCGATAAATTTGCGGCAAAACCGCCTCATCATCGAGTAATATGATTTCCTGAATACCAGAAATGCCCCGGGCTAATGCATTCGTAAGCTTTTCAATCCGCTCAGCTTCGCCCGGCGGCAAAACCGGTCCCGATTTCTCGACCTCAGCCAGGTCTCTCAAGCGACCAGATTGGGCCTTGCTGAAGCAAGAAAGGTCCCGTGCACCCGCGAGACAAAGCTCATCCCGCCATCTGAGCAAAGTTTTCGTAACTCCGACGGGGTCTATTGCAAATGAAGAATGGAAAAATCGATCATTATTGTCACAAGCAGCTATTTTTTCCCTATAGATGGCGATGCGCGTTGCGAAATTTTCCGGCAAATAAGCAATACCGAAATCAAGCTCGAGCATAGAAAAGAGCTGCTGGTATGAAACGTATCGCTCCCCAAACGTCGCATTTTTACCTGAAGGAATTTCAGGATACATGCTGGATTTTACCGCGCTGCCGACCCAGAGTTTCATCGTAACAGGCCCTCACGGTTTTCTACGGTCTGTGTCAACATTTCTCAGCTCCTGTCAGGCCATCAAAAAACAGCCATAAGGCAGGATGTTGAAACCGCGCTTAAGAGCTTGTGCGATAACTCATGCAAAAAAACAAAAAGGCGATTTTTTGGGCTAGCCGGGGCCTAAGTTTCTCCTGAACATAAGCGAAAATCGGCAAAAATTCCAACTGCTCGCACAAGCAAATCGGTTGATTTGCGAAGGAATTTTCGCCGATTAGCGGACGCGGTTTCATGCGAAAAATCGCTCCGGCAAGTTGGCGCATGAGGCTCTTAAGATACACGGGTCGCGGTCGGATACCGGCTAAAGACGCTTGCCAGCAGACTGCCTATGAGACTGTGCATGAGCGAGGAGATCGCACAGGGAACGGCAGCGAGCGCAGTGAGATGTTTCATCGCCAGCACTACTCCGAGGCCGGAATTCTGCATACCTACTTCAATCGAAATCGTTCGCGCTTGCGTCTCGGGTATGCTGAGCAGTCGTGCAAATAAATAGCCAAAGAGGAACCCGCCAGTATGCAGAGTAAAGACCGCCGCAATAATGCTCACTCCACCCGAGAGTATCTGCGCGCGTGAGCTGCCAATAATCGAGGCCACGATGAGCGTAATGGCCATGACTGCGAGAAAATTTGCGCCGTGCTCGAGTCTCTTCGCGGTATGCGGCCCAAGACGCTTTGTCACGAGCGCGAGCGCAATCGGCAGCAGAATTACCATCGCTGTATCGCGCGTCATTGCCAGCGCATCGACCGGTATACTGGCGCCAATCAGCCACGCTGAGAGCGCGGGAGTCAATACGGCAGCCGCGATCGTCGAAACCGCGGTCATGGTTACCGACAAGGGAACATCCGCCTTAGCCAGAAACGTGATCACATTCGATGCCGTACCACCCGGGCAGCAGGAGACGAGAATTAAACCTGCGGCAATTTCCGCCGGCAAAGCAAAGGCCAGCGCGGTAAAATACCCCATTGCCGGCATGACGGTGTACTGCAGAATAAAACCTGCTGCCACCTGCGCCGGTTTGCGCGCGACACGCTTGAAATCAGCAGTGGTGAGGCTTAGCCCCGTGAAGAACATGATCAGCGCCAGAGCAACCTTAATATAGAGCGGGCCAAACCAGGTGAATAGGGAAGGATGAAATAGAGCTAGTGCGCTCGCTGCCACCGCGATTAGCGGGAAAAGCTGGGTTAACCGGTTCATGGAGAATGAAAATGCATTGTGCGCTACGCGCACAATGCATTTTCATATCTTATTGTGGAGGATGCAGGTCGCGCGGCCCTTCGTAGATTACGCGTGGGCGGAACAGACGATTGTTTTCGTGCTGCTCGATGTGGTGCGAAACAAGGCCTGCAAGACGTGAGCATAGGAAGATTGGCGTGTAGAGGTCAATCGGCACGTTAATCAGGTAGTACAGCAGGGCGATAGGGTAATCGGCGTTGGGGTAAAGACCCTTCTCACGCGCCATTGTCTTCTCGATGGTCTGGTAAATGGCGTAGAGATCTTTGCCGTCAGGGCGCTGGTCAACCAGTTTTGGAATATAGTCTTTCATGAGGAAAGCTCGCGGGTCGTACTTCTTCATATAGACCCGGTGGCCAAAGCCCATAATCTTGTCTTTGCGCGCAAGCTTGTCCATGATGTATTTTTCTGCGGTTGCGGGTCCGCCGGTCTTCTGCACCTCAAGGAACATCTGCATGGCTGCCTCGTTGGCGCCGCCGTGGAGCGGCCCTTTGAGCGAGGCAACCGCGCTCGCGCAGGAGCCATAAATGTCTGAGAGCGTCGAACTGACCACGCGCACCGCAAAAGTCGAATTGGGCATTTCGTGCTCAATATACGTCGTCAGAATCTTGTCGAGCGTATCGGTTTCTACCGCAGTGGGCTTCGCTCCTTTTATCATGTAAACGAAGTTTTCTGAGTAGCCGAGCGATTTGTCAGGTTTCACGAAAGGCATACCCATTATTGCCCGGTAGCTGTTTACCGCAATCGCCGGGGCTTTCGCCAGGATCTTCAGCGCTTTTTCTTCGTTGGCTTTCGTTGAAGTATCCATCAGGAACGCGTGGTCTTCGTAACCGCCGAGGATTGAGATACCCGTACGCAGCGCATCCATTGCCATGGTTTTCTTGGGCAGGAGCTTGAAGATTTCGTACATCTCTTCCGGAATATCCGCCTGCGCCATCAGCTTCTGCTCAAATGCTTTCGCCTCCGCGTCTGTCGGGAACTTATTGTAGATCAGCAAATACGCGACTTTTATATAAGAGGTCTTTTGGATCAGCTCGATGAGGTCGTATCCCCGAATAATAATCTGCTCTTTTTCTTCATCGAGCAGCGAAAGTTTGGTGATACAGGCAATCACGCCGTCTAAACCTGGTTTGTAATCTGCATGTTCATTTGCCATACGGTTTCTCCTCGTAGTATTCCGAAGCTGATCGCCCCGGGGTTCGTACGTGCAAAGGCCAAAACAGACTCAGAGCGACCACTTTTTTGGAGCTTAAACCTTCATTATGTCTTTACGGCGGGCCCTGCATCGTAGGCAGGTTAGAGAGTGGCCGCCGCACGCGTGCTTTTACTGCAGGACTGGTACGACGAAAACGACCTGCTGAATCCTTCATTTTTTGCGCTGCTTTCCTATTTTCCTGACGCGCACGTAGGCTTCCTGAAGAATTTTGCCTCGACCCTGCCCGATGCGCTCGCACAGCGGCATACCGAATTTTATGCGGCCCGGCTATCCAAAAAACATTTCGACAACCTCGAGGCATTGATAGAAATTCAGTCTGAAATCCCTATTGCTGATTACGACCTTGTTATCTGCAATACCCGCGGTTACCTGCGACACCTGCGCCGCGAAAAAGACGCGCATACGCGCATCATTGTTTACCAGCACGACCTGCTGCCCTTTTTATGGCGGGCTGACTCAGAAAGGCTCAACAGAGAGAAAGCGGCGGAGCTTCTGCGGCTGCAGGAAACAGACCTTGAGTTTGCATCCGGCATCGATGTAATCGTTGCAGCCAACTTTGCCCTCAAATCAACGCTGGGCGCCATGCACAGGCGCACGGTGCCGCTCGCCTACCCACTTATTGACAGCGACTTGTTCTTCCCGGACACGGAAGCCGTAGCGGAATATTTTGTCGCGACCGACAGCGCAGATCTTGAAGTACTGCTGCACCTGTTCGCCTGCGTCAGTGACAAACTGGTAGTCCTCGGCGAGTACCGGCAGGACAAACTCTTTCGCGAGTTAAAGCCCGACAACATCTTTTACGCCGGGGCGCTGCCCATAACAGAAAAAGCCTACTACCTGGCGGGAGCTAAAGCTGTTTTCTGCGGCGAGACGCGCACGCTCGACCACCTGCCGCTGGCCGCACTCAAGAGCGGTATTCCTGTCATTGCGCACCCGACGCAGGGTATGCATGAATTTCTCGTCGATGGCGATCTCGGCGCCGAACTGGAAACTGGATCAGCCGACGAACTCATTCGCTACATTCGTTTCTACCGGGAGCGTGTGCCCGACAGAGCCAAAATCGCCGGCGAGGTCGAATGGCTGAACCGCGAGTACTTTCTGCGCCGCTGGCGCAAGATTCTCGAGCACGGCCAGTGACAAAGCGCAACTTGCTGCTTTTCATGCTGGCGGCATGCGCGATCAGCGGCACGCCAGAAGAGAAAAAACTCCACCGGATTTTGCTGAGTGGCCTTACGCGTACGCACGAAAATGTTGTGAGACAGTTCATCACAGTGAAACCCGGTGAACCCATCAGCACACCAGATGCGGAAGAATTGCAAACCCAGATTCTCCGCCTGCGAATTTTTTCTGAAGTGCGCGTCGAGCTTCTGGAACGCGAAAGCGCTACGCCGTGCCATGCACTCTGCGACCTGCATATTGCTGTGCGCGAGAAATGGTCGCTCTACCCGATACCCGTTTATGTGCGCTACCGCGATACCGAAATCGGCGGCGCCTTTGTTGTCGAATCCAATTTCCTCGGGCAAAACAAAGGCCTCGCTGTGGGAGCTCTGGCCTCGAACCGCGGCTACCAGGCGCTTCTGGGCTTCACCGATCCACACATTGGCTATTCACGATTCACAACCACATTCCGGTACCTCACTGGGCGCGTATTCATCGAAGATGCGACACCTTCGGGTATTGTGACAGAGAGTTATACGATGATGCGGCACGATTTCCAGTCAGCCACAGGTTACCAATGGCTGTCTGGCTTTTTTGTGGGAGTACTGGCCGGTTACCGGTCGGCCGTCCTGACTGATAATGCACCGCTTTCTCCTTCGTCGGTGATGAACATAGGCGCACGGCTGCGCTTTTCCAATGTGACACCCGAAGGTTTCTTTCAAACGGGTTATGAAACGACCCTCGATCTCGAACGCGGCATTGAATTCGCCGGTGAAAAGCTGCACGTCATCTCGTCCGCCAGTGCAATGCATATGCGCTTATCTCACTCCCAATTCCTGAGCCTGCTCGCCTCATTCCAGTTTTCTGCCTTTCCGCGACAGCTCGAGCAACGCCTTGGGGGCTGGCAGGGCACGCGAACTCTGCCCGCGCTCCTCATCCCCGCAGATCGCTTTGCGGTTGGGGCGATAAACTACCAGCTTGCGCTCTTATCCTTTTCCTGGGCAACGTTCGCTGCCTTGGCATTCATCGATGCCGGGACTGCGGCACGCGACCGCGAAAGGGAGATCTACTTCTGGGGCCCCGGAGCAGGATTGCGTATGTACTTAAGGGAAATCACCGTACCTGCGCTTGGTATTGACGCCGCACGCGACATGCTGTCAGAGCAAATACAAATCAGCTTCTTTTTTGGATATAACCTGCAGTGAAGACCGTACTCATCATCACAGGGCCTGAAACCGAATTCGGCAGCGGACATGAGATGCGTATGCATACGCTCTCCCTTGAACTCAAACGCCACAAGGTGACAGTGCAGAAAGTTGTGCTCAGCGCAGGCGAAGATGCCGCGCCTCCGCTCGATTACCAGGTGGCAATTCTTGACCGGCGCGATACAGCTTTTCCGCCATCGGTACTCAAAAGCAATGCTATCCGTATTGCTCTCGATAACCGGGGTTTAGGCCGTCAGCAGGCGCATGCTTCTTACGATGCACTGCCGCACCCGGCCATGACAGACAGCGAGTACCGCGCAGCGCTCTCTGCGGTTGTGCTTCCGGCTCATGTCACGAGCCTGCCCTGCCGTGCTGCAGAGGCAAAGGTTACGCTCCATAGCGACGAAAGCAGTGCGCGCTCTGCGGCGAATTTCCCCCTTCTTTCGCTGCGACTTTCGCCACGGCAGTTTGCCGAGTCGATGCAAATGTCTCAGCGCATTGCCTGCTATTTTGGACAGGCCATGTTCGAAGCAATTTACCTGGGAAAAAGCGTTGAGCTTTACCCGGTGAGCGACTACCACAGAAAGCTCGCAGAGGATTTCGCGCTACGCCTTGCGCGTAAGCCGGATCTGCTCTCAGCGCTCGATGGCGCAGGTGCCATCCGCCTGCGGCAATTCATCACTCGCGCACTGAAAGGAGATATACCGCCCCCATGAATAAATTGCCGTTACGCTCATCAATCCCCCTGTTTGCGAAGCTGCTTTTTCTGCTACTGCCGCTTGCGTATAGTCCGGGCGGCAACCCGGCAGCCAGGGAGAAATCAGCTGGCCGCATACGCATTAAAGCAGTGGGCGACATCGTACCCGGCACGCTCTATCCGGAACGTCGCGTACCAGAGCATCCTTACGAAGAAATTTTTGCCCCGATTCAACAGTATCTTTCCGGTGCAGATATTTTGTTTGGCAACTTCGAGAGCACTCTCACCGACTATCCGAAGACTTCGAAGAATACCGCGAGCAAACATGTCTTTGCCTTTCGCACGCCACCCTCAACTGCCGCTGTACTAAAAAAAGCGGGGTTCCACGTACTCAGCACCGCTAACAACCATTCAGGCGACTTCGGCGAGCGCGGTTTTAATGACACCATGGAAAACCTGAAAGAAGCCGGTATTATCGGCGTCGGCCGCAAGGGACAAATTGCGTACACCAGGGCGCAGGGAAAACGCGTGGCGTTCATCGCCTTCAGCTATTTTCGCAAGCACAACTATATTCACGATCTGGACGAAATGCGCGCGCTCGTCAAAAGAGCGCGCGAGAACGCCGACA
>CAYOZO010000049.1:0-22571 GCA_964408405.1 uncultured Turneriella sp. | reverse complement strand
GCTGCGCTCGGTTTCAACATCCTGCTTTATGGCTGTTTTTCAACAGCCTGCTAGGCCTGCAATACCGCAAAAACAAAAACCCGCGCCGGCCCTGGCCGGCAAGGGTTTTTGCAGAACGCTCTTACTCCCCTCACCGTCATCGGTGAGGGGCGCTTGCGCTTGGGCGCAAGCCCAAGGGGCGGGGTGAGGGGGGGGGAGCTCTACCGCACAAACGCAAATTGTTGACGCCATTCGTAAACCTGCGTACGTTAGCGCTATGCTGGCAGTAAAGGGTGTGTTCGACGGTCACGAGATAAAATTGAACAAAAGCCAATTGCCACATGAGCCACAGCAGGTTATCGTAACGTTTCTCGGCACGGAACAGCAGCTAATGCACGATGATATCTATGCGCTAGCCAGCAGCGGTAAGAGTTTGGAATTCTTATCAAGCGAAGAGGACATCTACTCCGATAGTGACCTGAAGGTGCGTTTTCGGTGACAAAAGGGACATTTGTCCTGACACCGTTTCCCTTTACCGACCTAACGACGACCAAGCGCAGACCAGCACTGATTGTCAGCCCGAATGCGCACGAGGCTGATGTGATTGTGGCATTTATTTCATCGCGCCTTTATGAACCGATAAATGCGACAGACTTTCTTATCGATGTGCAGGATTCTGATTTTGCCGACACCGGGCTTAAGGTAACATCTATTGTAAAGCTCAGTAAACTTGTCACTGTAGAAAAAAGCATATTACTTGGCGAACTCGGTTCGGCGAGTAATCGCATCATGAAAGAAATCGACCAGCGATTGAAGTTGGTTTTCGGCCTCTAATACAATCGGGCCGCGCAGCGCGTCGAGGGGGCAAGGGTTTTTAACCACCCCGCCCCTGCGGGGCACCCCTCCAAAGGAGGGGATATCGTCATGAGCATGCTGCCCATGGAAAAGCTTGACTGCTCCGATAGATCGCCGCCTGTATGGCCAGAGGCTACTATGATCTCGATAAAGATGGACGTCGAAATCACCGAAACCCGGCATCTGGAAATTGACCTGCCCCAACAGGTTAAACCCGGCAAACACGAGATGATCATGATTCTCGACGAGGCAAGGTCTGATGCCGGGCGCACACGCGATATCAATGATTTTGCTGGCTCAATTGCGTGGAAAATCGATGGCCTGGAGCTTCAAAGGCAATTACGGCGTGAATGGTAAATGCCTTGCGTTATTTGCTAGATACGAACGCCATAATTTACCTACATAGCAATCGGCTAACCGCCCCCTTGCCTGTTGGCGATTATAGCATTTCTGTGATCGCGAAAATGGAGCTGCTCTCATACCCTAATCTGACTGCAGAACAAGAGCAAAGACTGGCCGAATTTTTTGAGGCCGTGAAAATCATTCAGCTGCAGCCAGATATTCAGGCTGAAGCAATCGTGCTGCGAAAGAAATACAGGCTGCGCCTACCAGATGCAATTATTGCTGCATCAGCCAAAATTGAAGATTCCATATTACTTACAGCCGATGCGGATTTTGAGAAAATATCGGAGATTCGTATTCAGAAAATTGTAATCCGCTAATCGATTATGACCGCGACACCAGCGCATGCCCTTCTACCCTCACCCCCTTCGCCGCCAACAACTTTTGCCAGCCCTCCACTGTCCCAATATGATTATGGCCCAAAAGCCCGGCTTCTTCTTCGGCGCGCGTTAACTGGCTGAAGGTCTCAAACAGCGGATGCCCGCTGTGGATGAAGAGCTCCTTGCGGTGCAAAATCGGCGGATTTTCGCGTGTCCGATAGTCGCGATATTCGAGCTTGTTCTTATGCAAGAGCACCTTCATCGCTCCTAAGAGGGGCGGGTGCGCATCTTCGTAAAAGTTTGCGTACTCCATGAATGTGACGTGGTAGGAATTGCGCGCAATCTTCGCGATGTTCCATTGGACATCCGCCGGCAGAAGGGTTTTGGCGAGTTCAACTAAAAGCTGCAGCATCTCAGGCGCAAAGGCTAGCGAATCGCGGTGGATGTAGATGTCGTCCGGCAAAATTTTTCCCACGCTCGAGGCATTGATGTAGCGGCTTACCTGCGCGAGATCGCCAAGCTCTTTGAGCTGCTTAAGCGCCGCAGTATGCGCTTCCTCCCACTTGCCGAAGTAGAGCCGCAACTGCTTGAGCATTTCGCCGTCAAGCTCGCTCGGTTTGAGGCGTGCGTCGGTTCTGATCAGTTCGCGGCACAAGGCAATCAGCAAGGCGGAGCGATGGCGTTCTGCGGCCTGCTTCACTGTTTCCAGATTGAGCTCCGCCCTGAGCGCTTCGGCCGCGGCTTGCTCAGAGCAGAAGATACGCTTGATCGTAGCTAAATCGGCAAACTCGGTTTTGTCGGGCGCGCGGCCGAGTTCGTGGTAGAGCGAAACATAGCGCGAAATAACGTCCTGCACCATCTGCTGCCGCACCGATTCTGCAAGAGTTGCCTTCGAGGCAGCAAAACGGTTCTGCAAAAATTGCTGTTGCAGTTCTGCGCTCTTGAAAACGTAGGCAATCCCCGGCGAGACGAGACGCGCTTCGACACCGAGGGTGTTTTCGAGATACTCGCGAAACTCGCGCGGCGAATAATACTTCTGAAAGGTATGCCACGAGGTCAGCACACCGTCGGCAAAACTTGTCTCCGTAGCAACGAGCGGCCCCTGCGTGCGAATCATGACCGCGACAACGAGCAGATGCTCAGAGAGATCAAAGGCAGCCTTGAGCGTCGAGGTTCGCTCCGCCGGATCTTCAATGACGTTGAGCACATAGCCTAAATTGACAATCTGTGCCCGCTTCTTCGGGCTATCGGGCGCGTAGTGCGGATCCCAACCCGCAGCATCGAACTGCATTTTCTTGAGAAATTTTACGTCTTCGCCATAGCCACAGCCGTAGTCGAAGAAGCTCGTGCCGGTTGTCAGCAAACCGTCATCGAGCAGAAGCTGCACCGGCCCGGAAAAACGGCGGCGCAAGAGAGCCGTGCGGTGGCGCATAACCTGCATGCGGCTTTGCGCTGGGGGGCCGCAATGCCGCCAAGCAGTTAATTGCGCTGCTGCGCGTTTGGAATGATTACAAGAATGCTCCCGGAATTTTTTCTAAACCTATTTCGCAACATAACCAATCCCTCCCAAAATACCAATCTGTAGCAGTAGATAAGGCCTTTTATCTTAGGCTTACTGACCAGCTACTGGATAGGTTTTATCCTAAGTACTGTTGTGGTGAAAGGTTAAGTAAGAGTGATGGGAAAAGGGATGGGGTACTTAGGTGTCCCAGGTGTCATAGACAGCAGAGTAGATTGGTAGGTACTCCTCTATATCACCTTAAAATTAATAGATGGGTGTTTGGTTACTTACTTAAGGAATCAGAATTACAGTACCCAAAAGTTCTTACGAGTACAGAGATTGCCAAAAGAGTTGGAGTTAGTTATCCAACAGCCATGAAGCTTAAGAGAAGGCTTCAACTGTTTGCTTCTGAAGTATTACCCAGGATGCAGAGAAAGTTTTATGAAGATAATAAACTAGAGTTTGAGGGCTTTAGGTTTCCCAGCGATAAAAATGCAGATTTGAGTGAAATGGTTAGGGATAAGAAAGTACCACAGGCTGATACAGTAGTGTTGTATAGCTGTGGGATGCTTGCAAATAAAGGCCGGAAAAGGTTTAAGAGAACCGGTCAGACTTCCAGTATCTATATGTCAGAGTCTTTAGGAGGTAAACAAGTAGGTACTTTGGTAAGTACTGTAGCAGTGAAACAAGGCCCGGTGTTTTATGACTCTATACCTAACCAGAAAGCTGAAACTATATTTCCGGTGTTAGGTAAGTATGTACCTGTCCACAATCCACTGTTTACTGATGAGGGATATAGAGGTTACCCAGGTATGAATCACCGGATGGTGAATCATTCCAGAAAGTCATCAGACAAGAGGTATAAGTGGGCCAGGAATCGCTGGAGCAGGAATGGGGTTCACTGTAACGTAGCAGAAGGTAAGAATGGGATTTTGAAGCGTTCCTTCAGTTCCTATGTCTGGATAAATCCCAGGTACTCTAACCTCTACCTTCAGGAGTATGCATTTAATGCTAACCTAAGGTACTTTGGGTTGGAGCAGCTAGCCCCAGAGGGGGATGGCGGTCCAGAGCAGCCCAGCTATCGTTTGGATGATAACTGGGCCATGCGTAAAATGTTTACAAGAATGATTCACACAGGAAAACCAGTACTAAAACAACGATTAGCACCCTTGGTGTATGAAGCTAAGTCTTTGCCAGAACTAAACCGCGAAGCTAGCCGAGACAAGCTTTCTGAGATTGAGAATCTACTGAGCAAGATAGAGAACCAAGAAGTTGCACTAAAACTTCGTCAGGCCCATGTAAGTCTGCAGGAATGGTATAAGTCAAAACCTACACAAGACCAACGCAAGAAGCAGCGTTACTATGAAGTATTAGCCAATAAAGTCTGGCCACTAATCCCAGAGTATGGCTTTGTAGAAATACATGAGGTTGCTGCGCAGGCCAAGATATCTGGGAAACATGTCTACCGCCTGCTTGGTATCTGGACCCAACTGGGGTTACTAGAGACCGTAGACCTGAACAAGCCAACCAAAGGCAAGGTGAAGGAGTACTTTGACGTTCGCAGAACATCACCAGTACTACTACCTGTCAGATACACCGTAGAAAAACATTTGATACCCGAATTTAACAAGAACTGGCGTGCCGCCACTAGCAGGATGTTGAAAAAATACCGTGCTCGCTGCAGACGCCGCGATTTCGTGCCGAAATCGCTCGCAAAACGCCCCTCACCATGCTATGGTGAGGGGCTGTCTGCAGCTGCGCTCGGTTTCAACATCCTGCTTTATGGCTGTTTTTCAACAGCCTGCTAGTCCGTGTTTCCTGGCTTATTCGATCGACTCTTCGGGGATTGCGGTCGATGCTACGGCGCCGACGATTTTTTTGTCAGAAAACTGCGGGAAAATTTCCTTGAAGCGTGGTAATGCATCCATCGCGATTTTTTTGCATAAGTTGGCGCATGAGGCTCCGTCGTTTCAGATGAACCAAATGACTTGACAATCCGCATTATCAGGCCCCTTTGTGAGGTGAAGCTTTAATATGCGCCTGATTGTGTCCAAAGCTCTGTTAGCCGCGCCGTTGTCAGCCGCACTCTGTACGCTTGGTGCCTGCAATTCGTGGGGGCGTTTTTGGGAGGCCGAGAATGCGAGGACAAGCGGCGCAGGGAGATTCACGATTGGCGGCAGCGTGTCGGGCCTTGCGGGTACGGTTATTTTGCAAAACAACGGTGGCGACGATGTGACACTGAACAGTAATGGGCCATTCACTTTCACAACCCCGGTCGCCGCAGGCGACGCGTATGATGTCACAGTATTTACACCCCCTGCGGGCGGCATTTGCCACCTCAACAATGCGGCGGGCGAAGCCAACGCGAATGTGACCGATGTGCAGGTATTATGTGCAACGGGCGATGTTAACTGGGCACAGGATGCCTACCTCAAGGCCTCGAACGCAGAAACAGGTGACACATTCGGCAATTCGGTTGCGATTTCTGGGACGACGATTGTCGTGGGGGCAAGCAACGAAGATTCTAACCAGACCACAGTCACTAATAACGATGGTCAGGCATCGGCGGATAATTCGGCGAACAATGCCGGCGCAGTCTATGTCTTCAAGCGCGACGCCTCGGGCAACTGGATCCAGGATGCCTACCTCAAGGCTTCGAATGCGGGAGCAAATGACATATTCGGCTATTCGGTTGCGATTTCTGGAACGACAATTGTCGTAGGCGCATGGTTCGAAGATTCCAGCCAGACCACGATAACCAATATTGATGGTCAGGCATCGGCGGATAATGCGGCGATAGATGCCGGCGCGGTCTATGTCTTTCAGCGCGATGCCTCGGGCAACTGGATTCAGGATGCCTACCTCAAGGCTTCGAATGCGGGAGGCGGTGACCGATTCGGCAGTTCAGTTGCGATTTCTGGGACGACGATTGTCGTGGGGGCGGGCAACGAAGATTCCGACCAGACCACGATAACTGATATCGATGGCCAGGCCTCCGCCAATGATTCGGCCTTAAATGCCGGCGCAGTCTATGTCTTTCAGCGCGATGCCTCGGGCAACTGGATTCAGGATGCCTACCTCAAGGCCTCGAATGCGCAAGCAGATGACTATTTTGGTAATTCGGTTGCGATTTCGGGGACGACGATTGTCGTGGGGGCAGCCAATGAAGATTCCAACCAGACCACGATCACCAATAACGATGGTCAGGCATCTGCGGATAATTCGGCGACAGAAGCCGGCGCAGCCTACATCTTTAAGCGCGATGCCGCAGGCAACTGGATTCAAGATGCGTATCTCAAGGCCTCGAATGCGCAAGCAAGCGAGTATTTCGGCAATTCGGTTGCGATTTCGGGGACGACGATTGTCGTGGGCTCATGGTACGAAGACTCCAACCAGACCAATATTACGAATACCGATGGCTCGGCCTCCGGGGATAATTCGGCATCCACTGCCGGCGCGGCGTATGTCTTCAAGCGCAACTCAAACGGTGACTGGATTCAGGATGCGTACCTCAAGGCTTCGAATGCGCAGACAAATGACCATTTCGGCTATTCGGTCGCCATTTCGGGTTCGACTATTGTCGTGGGCGCATGGAATGAAGATTCTAGCCAAACCACGATTACCAATACCGATGGCCAGGGATCAGCGGATAATTCGGCGAGCAATGCCGGCGCAGTCTATGTCTTTAAGCGCGACTCAAACGGCGACTGGATTCAAGATGCCTACCTCAAGGCCTCGAATGCGGAAGGAAGTGACCAATTTGGCAGTTCGGTTGCGATCTCGGGATCGACGATTGTCGTAGGCGCAGCTTTGGAAGGTGCCAGCCAGACCACGATTACCAATACCGATGGTCTGGCGTCGGCGGATAATTCGGCCGGCAATGCCGGCACGGCGTATGTGTTCAAGGCGTATTGATTCAATGTTTGGGAACGCCATCTCGATGACTGCCCATACGCGTACCAGATGGATATGTCTGGCCATTCTTCTTTTTGTGCGCGGCGTTGCTGCCGCAAGCAGCGCTCCGGCAGGAGCGGGCGAAAATAATCTGGCGCGCGTCGCGGTGCTTAACTTCTGCAACGCCACTCAGAATGCCGATTACGAATGGGTGGAAAAAAGCCTGCCCGACGCGATCCAAGAATCGCTCAGGGAGCGCTTCGAATTCATTCGCCAGGATGCAGACAAGCTCAACGCCATCGCCGCAAAATTTCCGCACCAGGACGGTGAATACCAGCTCGCGCATGCACAGGAAATCGCCAGACAATCCCAGTCGGATATTTTAATCTACGGCAATTTTCGTCTCGATCCCACGGGAAAGCGACTGCTATTAAAGGCAGTTGTGTACAATTTGCAGGGCAAAAGGCCGATCGGTACCGCAGAAGAGTCCACCGCGCTCGACGCAAAAATTTTTCGAGCAATCGATGGCCTGTCTTCGCAGATTGTCACCAAAATTTATGAGTTTGCTATCGCCAACCAGGGCGGAAAAGAAAAAGAAAAAACGCTCCGCCTGCTCGTTCTGGTGCCGAGTTACCAGACCGAAAGCGAAAAGCAACAGGCGCTCGATGAATTGCAATTGTTGAAGTCAGAGCCTTTGAGAAAGCATCCGGGCCGCCATCTGACGATTTTTGAATTTTTCCAGGAATTCCGCATCGTTGCCGCAGAGCAGGAAATTGCGCTTAACCATGCCAGCAAGCGAAACCGAACAGCTTTGATTTCCTGGCTCGAGGCGCATGGGGTGCGCGATGCCTGGATTGTCCTCGTTGCGCAAAACAAAGTCGCTATTACCGCCGTGGAGCAGGGACAAACGGCGAATCCCGTCACCTATCCCACGAACGCTCCCCCGGAAGCCAGACGTGCCACGCTCGCCACCCTGGTACCCAAAACTGAACCAAAAAAGGAAAAGCTCGATCTGACCCAAAAAGCACTTAAGGAGTATTCGTCGAGCACGCTCGCCGTCGCTTTCGGCGGCGGGCAGGGGCTGCTATCGGCCGGCGAGCGGTTAGGGCCTCTTGTGGGAGTGAACGCGCATTTCTCTACCTATTTCCTGCATTGGTTGCAGCCGCATGCCCGATTCGAAGGCTACTACGCTTTGCCGAAAGACACGGTGCAATCGCTCGTGGGCGGCACAGTATCGGCTGGTCTCGGTTATACGTGGCGCTTTAGCGATCGTTTTGAGGTTTCACCGTATGCGCTCGCGGGATTTTTTACGGGAACGATTGCGCGGCAGCAAGGCCAGCTCAGCTTTGGGCTTCCGGTTTTTTCCGGTGGAGTGACACTCCACTATTTTCTTTCAGCCTGCTGGGGTTTGAGTCTGAACTCGCATGCGTACTACGCGCTGGATACAGTCGCGCCCGGTTTTTTCGTCAGTGGAAGCGTTGGGAGTGTTTACCGGTTCTAGCAGGAATCGGCAACCAGACAACCTCTCGCGATTGCATGACGTAGTGTGACGCTCTTGTCTTACATTCTGTAAATTCACGCGTTTATGGGGAATGCTCGAGCAGCGTTAGCGCAAATGCCTTGAGCTGTTCGAGCCGCTTCTGTGCGAGCGCGACGGTCTCAGGTGAATAGGCTGCCCTCTCCCGCACACCCAAGTATGCCTTTACCTTGGGTTCAGTGCCCGAAGGCCGAATTGCCAACCAATCGCCGTTGTTGTTTGTGAAGTAGAGCAGGTTCTGCGCCGGCACATGCGTGATCGGCAATTCTTCACCGTCGCGGATTTCTTTGAGTGTCCTGAAGTCCCGCGCAGATAAAACCGGGTGACCCAGGAATTCTTTGGGCGGCGCCTTGCGTATCTGTTCGATCAGGTTCGTCATCGCGTCGATGCCCGCAGCACCGGGGAACTCCCTCTCGATTGCATCTTCTGCCGCGTAGCCGCATTCGTCGTACATTGCCCTGAGCCAGTGCTCAAAACCGCCGCGATCTGTAGCAACGTGCGCTGCCAAAAGACAGCTGATGATGCCGTCTTTGTCGCGTGAATCGCCGATGGTGACACCAAAGGCCTCTTCGTACGCGAGCACCATGCGGGCATCGGGGTCTTTGAGCAAAATCTCATGCGCCTTGTTGCCCATGTTCTTAAAACCCGTCAGCGTCTCATGAAACGCGATGCCAAACTTTTCGCAGATGGTACGCGTGAGAGGTGAGCTCACGACACTGCAGAGCGCAAACAAATTGGGGCGGAGTTTCTTCTGCTCACGCAGCTTGCACAGCAGGTAGTAGAGCAGGACCGTGCCGATCTCATTACCGGTCAGCGTCGCAAATTTTCCAGAACTGTTACGGTAGGCAATACCGATGCGGTCACCGTCGCCGTCGGTTGCGAGTACGAGGTCGGCCTTATCTTCTTCGGCCTTCTCGAGTGCCATGGTCAGGCTGTCTTTGTTTTCCGGGTTCGGCGCTTTCACCGTAGGAAAGCCGGGATGTGGTTCATACTGTTGCGGTACGGGCAGAAAGTTCTTAAATCCCGATTTGTAGAAAACGGCATTCATCAGCGCTCCGGCTGCGCCATGCAGCGGAGTAAAAACAATCTTTTGCGCAGGATCCTTTGGGAAATTCACTTCGCTCACAACCCAATCGACATATTCGCGCAGAATATCTTCCTGCAATTCGATGAGCTTGCCTCCATCTGCTTTTTCTTCCGGCAGTGCATAAGGCAATTCTGCCATCGCCGCCATGACTTCCGTATCGAAGGGTGAGAGAATCTGCGCGCCATTCGCGGCATAAACCTTGTAACCATTGTAGGGAGCGGTATTGTGGCTTGAAGTGATCACGACGCCGCAATCGGCTTTGAACCGGCGTACAAAGAACGGCACGACCGGCGTAGGTACAATACGATTGAAGCGATGCACCTGGAAGCCTGCAGCAAGATACATCTTGGCCGCAATGCGCGAGAATTTTTCTGAATTGCGGCGCGCATCGTAGCCGATGACGACCTGTGGAGTTTTGCCCTTTAGCTGCGTTTTTAACACCTGCGCGACGGCCCGACTCACGCGTGCGACTGTGTATTCGTTCATGCGCGTAGTACCGACATCCATGATCGCACGCATGCCAGCAGTACCGAAGCTTAGGTCATAGCCGAACCGGTCGAGAATTGCCTTTTCGCGCTCAGGCCCGGGCAGAGAGAGTATTGCCCGCACGCCGGTGATGGTGTCGTTATCGAAGGGTGGCCTGCTCCACGATTCCGCGAGTGCCAGTGCTTCTGCGTAGCTGCGCATAAAAGCCCAAAAAAGTTTTGTGGCCATAGCCACAAAACTTTTTTTGGTTAGGTATGCGAACTCCCCTCATAGCTGGCAACTGGAAGATGAACCTGAACCTGGCCGAGGCCGAAGCGTTAGGCAAAGCCGTCGGCGCGGCTGCGGCGCAGTACAGCGACCGCGAGGTGCTACTCTACCCAACGTTTTTGCAGTTTGCTGCCGTTAAGGCCGCGCTCACGGGTTCGAGAGTTAAGCTCGGTTTACAAAATTGCTCGGCCGAAAAAGACGGCGCATTCACCGGTGAAATTTCCGCGTCGCAGGCGCGCGACGCGGGAGCGCAATACGTTCTCATTGGTCACTCCGAGCGGCGGCATATCCTGAAAGAGACGGATGAATTTCTCAAAAAGAAAATCGAGCGCGTACTTGAGCAAAACCTCATTGCGATGCTGTGCGTCGGCGAAACTCTCGCGGAGCGCGAGTCAGGCCGGGCAGAAGCAGTCGTGCTCGAACAACTGAACGCCGCTCTCTCTCGCCTGACGGCAGAGCAGTGGACAAATATTTCGATCGCCTACGAACCCGTCTGGGCGATTGGCACGGGCAAGAATGCCACGCCTGAAGATGCGCAGGCGATGCACGAGGCCATCCGCAGGCGCGTCAAAGAGCTCAACCAAGACATCGCTCCCAAAATTCGCATTCTCTACGGCGGTTCGGTTAAACCCGACAACATCGCATCTCTGATGGCGAAGCCCGACATCGACGGTGCGCTGGTGGGTGGTGCGAGCCTTAAGGCAGAGAGTTTTGGTGATTTGATCAGGCAAGCGAAGTAACCATGGCTATGGGCTAGAGCCCATAGCCATGGTTGCGGCTTAGATTTTCTGGCAGCGTATGTAATAACTCTGCCATTCATGCGCTGCTGCATCGCTGCTACTCAGGTGCCGAAAAAGGTCATTACAGCGGGTTATTCTTTCGCTTTCGCTGCGAGACTGGTCAATAGCCCTGCAAAGCGCTGGCGCGGCCATGATCGCAGTAGTAATGAGCGCAGTCCCTCCGTTATCAGCTGACAGAATGTGATTGCTTCGGTCGGCTGAGCCAGTCACGTAGCGCCTGGAATATGCTTCATCGGTGAGTGTCTGGTTGCGTGGTGCGATGCAGGCCACGACCAAGCAGAGTGGTAGTATGAGACCTCGCATAGCCTGATTGTCCCGTAAAGCTCTTTTGTTTTGCTTGAGCTCTGGGCTTAAGCCCAGAGCTCAAGCACGATTACTCATGCCGCAGAGCCTCGATGGGGTTGAGCGCTGCCGCTTTGCGTGCGGGATAGATACCAAACACGAGACCGACAAGGACGGAAAATGCCACCGCCAGCACGACCGATAATCCGCTCACTGAAGTTGACCAGCCGGCGAGGCTCGACATCATATACGAGATCGCTGCACCGAGCAGCACACCTAAAGCTCCCCCTGAGAGACTCACGGCAAGCGTTTCGAGCAAAAACTGCAATAGAATGTCTCTGCGCCGCGCGCCGACGGCTTTACGCAGGCCAATTTCCTTCGTGCGCTCGGTGACCGAGACCAGCATGATGTTCATGATGCCGATGCCGCCGACGAAGAGCGAGACGGCCGCAATCGCGGCAAGGAGCGCCGACATCGTCGATGAAGTGGCGGTCACTGCCGCGCGGATGTCGGCGAGGTTCATGACCTGGTAGCCGTCATCCTGCATCGAAGCGGGAACCCGGTGGCGGAGCGAAAGCGTGCGCTTGATCGAATCTCCGACGTCGTCGATGTTGCTACCCTCGCGGATTTCAACATCCAGCGAATCGACGTATTGCTTGCCGAGCAGGCGGTACATTGCCGTCGTCAGCGGCACCACGACCACGTCGTCCTGGTCACGAAAACCGGTGGCGCCCTTGGCCGGCATGACGCCAATAACCTGAAAGCTTACCTTGTTGATTTTGATGAACGTGCCAATCGGGTTCTGCTCGCCATAGAGTTCACGCACGACGCTGAGCCCGAGCAGTGCCACCCGGGCGCGCGACTGCTCTTCTGTTTTCGTGTACATACGCCCGATAAACGGCGCGGCGTTGCGTATGCGTGCATATTCAAGACCAGCGCCCTGCACCAGAGTGTTCCAGTTCTTGTTACCGTAAGTAACCTGCGCGCGGCCACTCACGTTGCCGGCGATTGCGGCGATTTCGGGAACGCGGGCCTTGAGCCATGCGGCATCGTCGACGTCGATCCGTGCCGGGCTGCCGCTTTCTTGCGCGACGCCGCCGATGCGTACGGCTGCCGGGCGCACGACAATAACGTTCGCGCCGAGGCTCATCAATTGCGATTCTATCGACTTCTGTGCGCCTGCGCCGAGTGCGAGCATCGCAATGACCGAAGAAACTCCAATCGTGATGCCGAGCATGGAAAGCGCGCTGCGCAGCTTGTTGGCAAGCACGGCGCGGTAGCCCTCTTTAAGAAGTTGGATAAAATCCCCCACCCCGCCTTCAGCACCCCTCCCCTTACTAAGGGGAGGGGAAGGGGGTGGGGTTTTGCGACCTAAACGCTTCTTCTTTTTCGTATCGGAGACTACCTCACCATCCTGCATGCGGATGATGCGATGCGCGCGCTCGGCGACTTCTTCGTCGTGCGTTACGACAATCACGCCGAGACCTTGGTTATGCATTTCGGTTAAGAGTTCGAGAATCTCCTGCTGCGAGGCGGTGTCGAGATTGCCGGTGGGCTCGTCCGCGAGCAGCATGCGCGGGTTATTGACGAGCGCGCGCGCGATGGCTACACGCTGCTGCTGCCCGCCAGACATTTCTGTCGGACGATGGTTCATGCGGTCGCGCAGCGCTACATCAGCTAAGAGTTTCTCGGGTGTGGTTGTTCCCGACGCACCGCCGGAGTAAAGCAGCGGCATTGCCACGTTTTCGAGTGCGCTGAGGCGTGGCAGGAGGTGAAACTGCTGGAAGATAAAGCCGAGAGTTTTGCGGCGATAAATGGCGAGCGTGTCTTCATCGAGATCGGCCACTTCTCTGCCAAACAGACGATAGCTGCCACTCGTCGGCCTGTCGAGCAGGCCGAGTATGTGCATGAGCGTCGATTTTCCCGAGCCCGAGCGACCCATAATCGCGACGAACTCGTCGCGTGCGATTTCGAGATTCACATTCCTGAGAGCGTGAACCGTGTTGCCGCCTAAAGCAAAGCTGCGGCAGATATTCTTGAGTTCAATCATCGCCGGTCAATGCACGCGCTGCGCAGACCTACCCGATCCGGAACGATTATTGCGCGCGGGCATGAACGGGTTGCCTGCCTGCTTACCGGTATTGGCCTTTATTTTTGGAACAAGTACTGTCTGCGCTTCGTTAAGCCCCGAGGTAATCTCGGTGTTGCTGCCATCCGAGTCACCGAGTAAGATCAAGACCTCTTCCGGTTTGTCTTTAGGACTCTTAACGAGCACAAACGGCGTATCTTTTCTGAACTGTATGGCCGAGAGCGGCAGAGTCAGTACATCCTCTTTTTTCTTTAAGATGAACGTCACGTTTGCAGTCATGCCGCTGCGCATGAATGCCGGCTGCGCTTTGGGAATAACCTCCACATCGTAAGTCGTGACGTTATTCACGGTTTTTGCCTCAAACGCGATGGCGCTCACGCGCGCTTCAATCTGCTGCTCAGGGTACGCATCAAGCAGAATTTCCGCAGCCATACCGGTGGTAACACGCGCGATGTCGGTTTCGTCCACTTTTGCCACGACCTGCAGACGGTCGGCAATGACGAGCAGCACATCGGCTGAGGACACGGTCTGGCCTGGTTCGGCGTTGCGTAAGATAATCGTGCCGGAAATGGGCGCCACAATTGGTGTTGCCTTGTAAAACTCCTGGAAGCTCTTGTATTCTTCGGCGCTTACGGCACGCGCCGCATCGAGCAGCGCCGCGCGTTCGGTTGAGCTCATCCAGGCTAAGATCTGCCCGCGGCGCACCTTTTGTCCCTCGCGCACGAGTACGCTCTCCATACGCCCCGGCACAGGTGGTTTGAGCTCGATGCGGCCCTGAGGTTCAACTATGCCCGTGCTGCTCACTGTCACCCGAATAGAGCCACGCTGCGGTTTAATTTCATCATATTCCGCACCTGCATGCGCTTTGTTGCGCGAATAGAGCAGATAACCCGCAAAAACCATAACTGCGCTAGCTATGGAAATCCATAGCAGCTTTGGCTTATATGCAGCCATCAGGGGTTAGGTCCTTCGCCCGTAAGTTGCTCCCATGTAGCCTGAGCAATCTTCAGATCGTACTGCGCCTGCAAAACACCTTTTTGCCGATTGATCAAATCGTTTTCAATGATATCCCATTGCTCGAAGGTGATAAGTCCGCTCAGGTATTTTGCGCGGGCGATGCGGGCCTGCGTACTGCGCGCTTCGAGCAGCGCTTCGCTGACCTTGACTGCTTCGACGGCGTCGTACCAGTTCTGCAGGGCCTGTTGCAACCTTGCAGTACGCGCAAGTTCGACTGCCTCACGGTTGCGTTTCGCTGCTTCATGCGCGCTGCTATTTGCTTTGAGCGCGTAGTAGTCCTTACCACCGCTGAAGAGCGGGTAGCTTACACCTACGGTTACCGACCAGCGGTTGCCATCCGGAAAAAAATTCTCACCCTGCCTGAAGAGCGAACCCGAGGCGTTGAGCGTCGGAAAGAAAGGAGAGATTGCGGCATCGGCAGTTGCTTCAGCGTTGAGTTCCTGCGCAAGCGCCTGCCGGTATTCGGGTGTCTGCTTTGCGAGTTCTGCGAGATTTTTTGTTTCCGGTGGTACCTTACCAGGCAGAGATCCTTCGGGCAATATCTCGGTCTCGTCGGGTAGGTTCAGCACACGCCTGAGCTCCGTCTCAGAGTTGAGCTTCTGCCGCAGCGCCTGGTTGACGTCACGCTCGGCCTGTGCCAGATAGGATTCGGCTAAAAGCAGCGAACCTTTGTTTTCATTGCCGCTGTTGTACCGCAGACGAATCATGCGCACATTCTCTAAACGGCGTGAGCGAGTTTCAAGCGCGAGGTCATGCTGCGCGCGGGCAAGTTGCAGCATCGACCACGCAGCCTTGAGTTCGTAAGTTACGCGCGCCATGGTCTGCGTGTATGCTGCCTCGGTGAGTTCTGCATTTGCGCGTGCCTGCTTGATCTTGTAGTAATCGGCTAGTCCGGAAAAGATGTTCTGGTTCACGCCTACCGATGCAGAATAAAGTTCATACGTCCCTCGAATTCCTGCGAGCTGCGCCGTGGTTGCCGAGTTGCCATGCGTATAATTCATGCCTGCAGTGACTTGCGGCAGAAAGCCCGCATACGCACCCCGGTAGTTAAACCGCGCCGTTTCGAGATTCTGCCGCGCTGCCATAAGCTCACGATTTTGAGCGACGAGACGGTGCATAGCTTCGTCAAACTGCATTCTGAAAGGTTCTGCGGCTATGGCAGTTGCGGCAATAAGAAAGAAAAGACAGTGGGATTTCATACGTTCTGAGAAAATGACCCCAAATGGAAGTCACGGGTTCCTGTTCGATTATCGGCAGCCCGAGACTAATTTGTAGCAGGGCTAAAGTGCTGCGCGACCTACCGCGCACACTCCTTATGGTCTGAGTATTTGACTTGACGTTTGAGCCCAGGCGTTTGGAACTATGTCATGACACGAAGGTCTGTTGTTGCGGCACGGATGATTTTCAGTGCCCTCAGTGTGTCATCGCGCTGCAACAACTATGATTTGTTGAGTAGGCTGGAAAATCCCGGACAGTCAACCTCAGGCGGTTTTGGACCGCGCAACTTGCGCATTCTTGTGACGAGTGCAGACTACAACGGCGCGCTAGGTGGCGTTTCGGGTGCAGACGCAAAATGCGTGATGGATGCCGCAAATCCGATGGGACCTGGCAACGGCAGTTGGAAGGCGCTTCTGGTGGGTGGCGGTCGTGTGGCCTGTTCGACAGCGTACTGCAGTGGCGGCTCGGCAGAAAATATCGACTGGGTTTTGAAGCCCAACACGTACTACATAAGGCCAGACGGTTCTGCCATCGGCAACACGGATCCTGCCGGCATTTTCGTGTTCCCGCTGAATAGCCCGATCGCTGACCTCACGACGACTTTTGCCTGGACGGGCCTTGCATTCGATTGGAAAATAGGTACCACCTGTTCTGGCTGGACAGATAACACCTCAATAACTGGCGATAAAGGCCAGGTTGACAAAAACGACGCGCAGGCCATTCATTTCGCCAGTGCAACGTGCGGAACCTCACAGCGACTCTATTGCGTAGAGCAATAGCAGGATGTTGAAAAAATCCCGTGTTCGCTGCAGACGCCGCGATTTGCGATGCGAACCGCTTGCGAAACGGCCATAAATGGCCTGTCCGCAGCTGCGCTCGGTTTCAACATCCTGCTTCGTGGCTGTTTTTCAACAGCCTGATAGATCAGTCGAGTAAGTTCAACTGTCTTGCCCGATTTAGCGCCTCGATTCTATTACATGAATTCAGCTTTTCGTAGATGCGCGCAATGTGAACGCGTACGGTGTTGGGGCTGATGTCTAAATCCTCTGCAATATCGCGGTAGTTGAGCCCCAGGGCAATGAGGTTCAGAATTTCTCCCTCGCGCTCCGTAAGTGGATTTTTCTCAAAGCAGTCGGTCTCAGGTGTGTCTTCCAGAATCTTGCGTGCCACGCGCGGGCTCAGGGGAGCTCCCCCCAGCATAATGACGTTAAGTTCCGCGAGCAGCAGTGCGTCGCTCGTATCTTTCAAAAGATAACCGTCGATGCCTTGTTTCATCAAGCGCACGATGCGCGCCTGGTCTTCGAAGACCGTGAACACCACGAGCTTTACGTTTTGGTATGCACTCCGTATCCGGGGAATCAGTTCTTCGCCGCTCATACCAGGTAATTCCAGGTCAACGATCATGAGATCGCATGGCGTTTCCTTCAGGCGATCGAGCGCGTCTTCGGCGCTGACGCAGAGCGCGCACAAGATAAACTCTTGCTGGCTACCAAAAAGATCTGCAAGGCGCTGTTGGATAACCGGCCTGTCTTCTACGACTATCACGCGGGTGGCTTTTTTCATAGAGCGACCTCTGCCGGCTTATCGGTTTCCAGTCTCAGAACAAAAAGCGTTCCCCCTGTTTGCGCGCGCATTGCAACCCGCGCGTCGATATTTTCCGCCCGCCGGGCAATGCTTTTTAAGCCCCCGCGTTCTGCCTTGCCGCGCCAGGTAAAAGGCGAAGAGTTCTGGTAAAAATAGACGAGCAGCCGACCATGCTTGTGGCGTGCTCCAAGCGTAAATGCGCTGGCATGCGCGTGGCGAATGGCATTGGCAGTGCATTCCGAGAGTATCCGGTCAATATTGAGCAAAGTTATATCGCTCAGCCGTATTTCGTCGTCAGGCAATTGAAGCGCAACCTCGTAGCGGCCCAATGCGCGCAGACTTTTGGCAATGCTTACAAGCTGCGTGTGCAGCGTGGCAACGCGTTCTTCGCCTTTTAAGATATGCGCAAAGTTGCGCACGTTCTCCAGTACCGCTTCAGCAAGCGCACGCATATGCCGCGTGTCTTCGAGTCTGTCGTGTTCTGCGATAACTTTTATTTGCGAAAGTTTCGCTCCCACCGAATCGTGCAGGTCATTGGCCAGATCAATCTTGCTTTGCAGATGGCGCAGTTGCTCCTGCTGCCTTTTGTATTGCAGTTCCGAGACGCTCTGTTGCAATTTCGCATTGGCCTCCGCGAGCGACTGCCGGGTTGAGAATTCCCGTCTCTGCAAATTGCGGATGTACCAGTTGCCGATGAGGCTTACGATGAGTGCGAGCAGAATACCGAATACACTGGTGATAAATTCCGGTGATTTGGGATCAGCGCCCACGTAAAAAAGCATATTTACGAGATGATAGATAATGGCCGCGATATAGGGAATTGCCGCCTCGCCTACCGAAAGCCGCAACATCAGGGTCCCGCCAAAAAATGTCAGCATGATCATCGTCCAGTAGGTGCTGCTACTTCCGCCGGTCATCGCGGTTAGATTCGATACGGAGATTCCGCAAAAGCCTATAGAAATCATGCCAAGGATTTTGACTTGTCTGCGCTTTTTGCCCCAGGGGGTAAGACTTAAAGCAGCCAGCAGGATGTAAAATGCAGCACCGCCAAGGCGGTAACGCAACAAGAATGCGAAGTCGGCGGCGGGAAACCCCAGATCGGCTCCTATAAAGAAAATATGGGCAAAGGCGATGATGCCAGCTGTGATGGGTACCCCCAGCTGGAGCGCTTTGTGCAATTCGTCGTCGAAGCTGGCCACAGCCATGGGGCAAAATACCCATGCATAGCCCTGTGGCAAGCACTCTTGTAATGCATATGCATTATTGACAAATAGGGAATTTGGGCTATATTCAAAGCGAAAAATGGCCGCGATTTGTAAGAATCAGTCCCGGAATCTCTTGCGGTTGCGGTCCCTGCTATGGAATTCCATAGCTATGCTTCCCGCGATTTGGGCCATTGCCTGTGGCCAGCTTACGCGCGAGGACTTGCTCGAAGGTAATTTCGGCACGGTCGATAAGTCCCCGCCGAAGCTGATTGCGCCGTTGGATAACGAAATAATGGATGTCGGGAGCGTTATTCTGACCTGGAGTGGCAATCGCTTTGCCCGGGAATACATTGTTGAGCTGGCGCACGACAGCCAATTCACCCAGCCGGCTACAGGAAGTCCGTTTCGAGTGAATCAGACCACTCTGAGCCTGACCCTGAACGAACCCTATTCTTATTTCTGGCGTGTGAAAAACAATCTTTCCGATAGCTATACCGCACCCCGTCAATTCCACCTGTTGGATGGCAATCTCTATGTTTATTGTCCGCCTGAAAAGGCAACCTGCAGTAATGATGGCTGCTACGGCAACCGATCGCTGCCCTATGAAGTCATAGCACCTGTTGTCACGGTTGGCAAGGTGCTGAATAAACCTATTTTAGTCGCACGGCGCAGCGATAGTGTCGCATACCCCGAATCTGGCAGTATTGCATTGCAGAGCGGTGTTACCCTTAAGGGTGGTTACGATGCGACCAGCTGGACACAGGATTTGTCGCGACCGACGTTCGTGCAGAGTAGCGCAGCGCAGGCAGTAACGGCCGTCGGTATTCGCGCAACCACGCTCTTTGAAGGTTTCCGGCTGCAGGCTGCGGGCGATTATGCACTGTGGATTTCGGATGCCAACCAGGATCTCGTAATTCAGCGCAATGTTATAGTTGGACGTTCCGGTACAGGGACAAGCAGGGCAATTTATTTGCAGCGAGCCTCGGGCATATTGCGCCATAATACCATCATCGCCGGCGCGGGTTTCACTACAGGCAGAGCGATTGAGAGCGTGGATGAGAGTAGCGCTTTGATCTACAACAACATGATTTCAGGCGGTGCTGCAACGACTTCGGGAATTGCCGCCGGCTACCACACTACCGGTAGTAACGACCTGCTGTTTCAGAACACATTCTATGGTGGTCAGGGTGCGTATGCCTATGCCATACAGCATGTCGGCCCGGGCACGAATAACCTCCGTGTTGGCTTAAACCTGGTGTACGCAGGCAATGTAGTCAGTACAGGCTCTAACACTGTTGCCGCCATCTCGTTCAACACTACGAACGGAACTCTCGCCACGCCTGTTTTCGGTAATCTGCTAATCGGAGGCCGCGGGCAACGTGTTTACGCTGCAGACATTGGCAATACTCCCTCAGGGTTTCGCCTGGAGCAAAACATCTATTTCAACTGGAACTCTGCTGGCGATACCGGTGTTTGTCATAACGCTCCAAACAGCCCTACGTTTCATACCAGTTTTCGTAACAATGACCTGAAAAACTGTAGTGGGACAATAAATTCTGCTTTATTTCGCGGTTCAGGTGTGAATTATACGGAGCTTTGTTCCAGCGGAGCTGCCTTTGGTCATTCAGCCTGTGCGACGACCATTGAGCCGACGAGCCCAACTAGCAATACGTCCGGAAATCGCGGCGAATCTCTCAGTAATACTTTCCATCGCAGTCCGGTCAGCATCCGGTTTACCGGCGATGGCCCGGATAGCGGCACTGACTACAATGGCGCGAATAACCAGATAGAACTCTTATTACAAAGCGATTGCACGGATTTTGTTGTGGGTGAGTATTTTCAATTTGGTTCAGACAATGCAGCCTATCAAATTGTCAGCACGAACTGTTCTCCATCCAGTTCTTACGTAACCTTTAGTCCGGCGCTAAACCACGCTTCGCTTCCCGGAATGCCCGTTCTGCTCTGGGGGAGCACGAATGCCGGCTACGAGCAAGCCTTTGCGCTCAAAACTACTTCACAGGATCGTAACGGCGGCATGGCCTGTAACGCCAGCAATTTCGTGGTGCTGACGCACCGCTGGGGAATTGGCAGCTCACAGGCAGACTGCGATGCGAGGTTTCCCTTGGGTAGCACCTATAATACCGGCTATTGCCAATCTCAATATCTCTATCCATCGATGCAGATCGATGAAAACGGGCAACCTGCCGGAAACCTGCTTTGCGAGGCCAATGAACGTTGCCTCTATCTGCAAAATACGGGCAAATACCAGGGCCATGGCAACCTGATAACAGCCTGCGATGTAACCCCGGTATTGACGGGCGTGCAACTCATGAAATTTCAGGACAATGGCTACTAGCAGGCTCCTGAAAAAGGAGCCAGAAGCAGGTTCCGGAAACCGCGCACGGCTGCAGACAGGCCATTTATGGCCGTTTTGCGAGCGATTCGCATCGCGAATCGCGGCGTCTGCAGCCGGAGCGGAAGTTTTTCCGGAACCTGCTAGTATGAAGCGGGTTTTAGCGCTGCTACTATCCTTAGGCTTTACTGGCTTTATGGCATGCGGCCAGTTGAGCCGCGAGGATCTGCTCGGTGGTAATTTTGGTAACGCCGACCGCTCCGCTCCGCTGCCGCTTTCACCAGTGAATGATGCCATCGGAGCAAACCTGCAGGCAGTCTTCACCTGGGCACCGCTTTTTCAGGCAAAAGTGTATTATCTGGAAATCGCCGAGGATGCTGCGTTTACCGTACCGCTTACAGGCTCGCCATTCAAATCGTCAGAAACCAGCTATACAGTAAACTTTACCGCAGACAAGGATTATTATTGGCGGCTGTCTGCCAATACCACCGCGCCGGGAGTTTACTCGACGGTAAGGCGGATTCGCGTGTTGGGTAATGCAATCCGGGTGTATTGTCCACAGGAAAAAGCAAGCTGCGGCAATCCTCTGGCGGTGGGGAACCAAAGCGCTCCTTTTGAAACCATCCAGCCAGCTCTAAACCTGGCAAAAAGTCTGGGGATACAGGATGTCCTGGTCGCTGCCCGGGGTGGCAGTGCCTATTACGATGAAGATACGCTGATCATGCAGGATGGCGTGCGACTCTTAGGCGGTTACCATGCTGCAGACTGGGAGCGCAACATTAATGTTCATGTTTCAGAAATCCGGACGAGTGCGGCAAACGCTGTATTCTTACAGGGGTTAAGCTCGGCTACTTTTGAGGGCTTTACTCTGCGCACGCTGGGATCTGGCACGGCGATCCGCTGTTTAGGCTCACAAAATGTTATGATCCGCGAAAACCGTATTTTTACTGTAACGGTCAATGAAGCTGAAACGTATGCGATCTTCACCGAAGCCTGTACGGATCTAACCATTGAACAGAATACCATCACTGGCGGAAATATGCAGACAGCGAGTGCTGTGCGCCCGGTAAGCAGCATCTTGCAACAGGTTTCTGGCACCGTCACCATTACAAACAATACGGTTCAGGGCGGACAAATGTTATCCGGAATGTACGGAAATGGTGTATTGATATCTGTCCTGGGTGGCACTAATACCATGCAGAATAATGTACTGGTTACTGGTAACCATGAATTTACATCTGCTGTATCCTATTCTTCCTCGTCGGCAGATATTACGGCTTATTTGGAGGGAAACCAAATTCTCTGCAAGAGTCCCTATGGTTTCAGTAATTCCGCTTGTATTTCGGCTTCGCCTGGTTCGTTCAGCATCTCGCTGTTCATCAGGCGCAATTTCATTGAGGTCCATAATTTTGGCGCCGGCGCGATTTCCCCTGCCTTTTCCACTATCAATTCGCTTCAGGCTCGCATGGAGAATAATACCATCTTCGCGGAGGATTCCGCAATTTCGCTCGGAAACTCGACTGACGTGACGGTCCACAATAATTCGGTTTTTGTTTTGGGTCTTGCCAGCAAGAACAAAACCGGCGTCAGCACAACCTATGCCGGCGGCCGCGAGTTACGCAACAACATTGTCGCCGTTCTTCAGGGCACCACACGCCGCTGTGTGGACCACGCAGCGACTGGCAACGGCTATGC